>JANYCX010000124.1 GCA_025360065.1 Acetobacteraceae bacterium
CTGGACCGATCACGCCGTCGGCCAGATCGGCGCGCTGGCCACCATCCCGGCCCCCGAGCCGAGCGATTTTGTCGCCCGACGGTCGATCAGCGGCGCCGAGATCGTCGCCCTTGCCGCCGGCATCGGCCTCGATTACGGCCCGGCCTTCCAACCCGTGGTCTCAGCCGATCTCGATCCTGGCCATGACCGGGCGATCATCCACCTTGCATTACCCGCCAGTGCCCCGAGCGATGACGGCTTTCTGCTGCATCCGGTGCGGCTTGACGGCGCGTTGCAGGGCTTGATCGCGCTGTTGTCGGACGGCGCGAGTGGCTTTCTTGGTGCCGGGATGGTGCCGTCGCAGATCGGCCGCCTGCTGGTCCGCCGGGGCGCAGCCGCGCCGGTTACCGCCGAAATTCACGTCCGCCGCCGTGGCACACGCTCCGTCGTCGCCGATGTCGTGCTGCGCGATGCGGTGGGCATGGTGGTGGCGCGGGCGTGGGATTGCTGGATGCACCGCGTGCCGCTCGCCCATGGCAGTGCCGCAGCCGATCCGGCCTTCCGGTTTGACCTGCTGCCAGCGATCAGCGTGGCCCAATCGGTTGATGGCCTTGCCGGTGTTGCGTTGCAGGCAGTGCTCGCGGCCCCGGTCGCGGTCGATGCCGGCAATGAGGCCATGGCCGAGGCGGCGGAATTGCTGCGCGGTTGCGTGTTGGCGGCAGCCTTCGCCGCCTTCGCCGGGCAGGATACAAGCCCGCTGCGCACCCCTTACGCGCGCGCTTTGATGGCCGCCCTGGTGGAGACCGGTTTTGCGGAGGCCGATGCGGCCAGTGCGTCTGGCTGGCGGCTGGTGGCTGATGCCGATCTGCCGGCTGCAGGCGAAATCTGGCGTGCGGTCTATGCCGATCACCCCGACCTCGCGCCGGAACTGGCTTGGATTGCTGCCGCAATTGAGCGTCTGCCCAACGTGCTGGGATCGCACGGATGGGGCGATGACGGCACCACCGATCCCAGCCATGGTGCCGTGCTGCCGGCCGAGGCCGCCAGCAATCGCCGGATCAGCGATGCGCTGATCCAGGCCGCGACCGAATTTGCCGAGGCCTGGCCGGCGGAAATTCCGCTGCGGGTGCTCGATTTGGGCGGACGTGTCGATATCGCGGCTGCCATTGCCGCAACCGGCCGCCGGGTGGTGCATGTCGCCGTCCAGATGGCCGGTGAACCCAATGAACGGGCCGCCAGCCGGTCAGGTTCCGCCACCTTGTCCGGCGCCCTTGAAACGGTGAAGCTGGTCTGGGACCCCTCGACCGAGGGCGCCAAGCTACCGACATCTGATCTTGTGGTTGGGATTGGCACGGGTTTGCGCTTCGGTCCCGGCCTGTTGCCAGCGGTGCAAGCGGCACTCGCGGAAGGCGGCGCGATGCTGCTGGTCGAGCCAACGGCGGGGCTGGGATGGATATTTGTCTCCGGCCAGGACGCAAGCTGGTGGGACGGGCTGGGCAATGATGGCGCGGCCCTGCTCGATGGCGACGAATGGACCGGCATGCTGGAGGCGCAAGGCTTTGCCGGGATCGCGGTGCGCGACCTGCCGGGCCTGGTGCTGCCGGCCGCCCTTTTGATGGCGCAGATGCTGCCGGTCGTGGCGGACGCGTCGGACAACGCCCCGCGATCCGATGAATCGCAGATTGTTCTGCTGGCCCGCCCCGGTGCGCTGCGCAATGCGCTCCAGACAGCCTTCGCGGCGGACGACCTGCCGTGCCGGGTGCTCGATTTCAACACCCGTCCCGACCCCGAGACGCTGCGCGGCCGGATTGTTATCGCCTTGCCGCCCGCCGATCTGCGTGCCGGGCCTGGCCTGCCGCGCGCGTTGGCCGCGATCACCGACATCGCGCTTGCCTGCGCCGGTCGCGCCGAGGCGATGGTGCTGGTTACCGAAGGCGGCTTGCAGCCGAAAGCTGGCCCGCATGTGCCGGCCGCTGCGGCCTGCCTCGGCATGGCGCGGGTGCTGGCCAATGAATGCGCGCCGTTGCGGCTGCGGCGGATTGACCTGTGCCCCGGCCTCGCCCCGGCCCAGGCCGCAGACCGGCTGATCGCCGAATTGCTTGGCGCTGATGATGGCGAAGCCGAGATTGTGTTGACCGCGACCGGACGGATGGTGCCGCGCCTGCGTCACGGACTGCCGAGTGTACCGCAATCCGGGCCGCGCCATCTGGTCATCGGCCATCCCGGGCAACTCGGCACCCTGGCCTGGGCGCCGATCGCGATGCCCGAACCGGCGTTGCAGCCGGGCGAGCTGCGCCTGCGGATCGAGGCCACCGGCCTCAATTTCCGCGATGTGATGTGGGCGCAGGCATTGTTGCCGGAAGACGTGCTGATGGATGGCTTTGCCGGCCCAACCTTGGGCATGGAAGCCGCCGGCACGGTGATCGCGGTTGGTCCTGGAGTGGATTTCGCCGTTGGTGACGCAGTGTTCGGCTTTGTCCCCGGCAGCTTTGCCAGCCGCGCCGTGGTGCGCACCGAAGCAGTCACCAAGCGTCCGGATCGGCTTACCGCGTCCCAGGCGGCGACTGTTCCTGTTACCTTCATGACCGCCGTTTACGCGCTGGAGCATTGCGCCCGGCTGCAATCGGGCGAACGGGTGCTGATCCATGCTGGCACTGGCGGCGTCGGGCTTGCCGCCATCCAGGTAGCCAAGGCTGCCGGTGCGGTGATTGCCGCGACCGCCGGCACGCCGGCCAAGCGCGCCCTGCTGCGCCAGCTCGGGGTTGATCTGGTGCTCGACAGCCGCGATTTCGGCTTTGCCGATGCCCTGCGCGAAGTCTGGCCCGATGGGGTGGATGTGGTGCTGAACTCGCTCGCCGGCGAGTTTATGGATCGCAGCCTCGCTTTAGTGCGCCCGTTCGGACGCTTCGTGGAGATCGGCAAGGCTGATTTCGTTGCAAACCGTTTCACCAGCCTGCGGCCGTTGCGGCAGAACGTGACCTATTTTGCCGTCGATGTGGACCAGCTGCCGCGTGCCCGCCCCGAGCTCGCGGCCCGCATGCTGGCCGATATCAGTGCGCGGATGCAGGATGGCAGCTTGCAGCCTTTGCCGGTCACGCTGTTCGCCGACCAAGCCGTCGAGGCCGCGTTCCGCATGCTGCAGGCCGCCACCCATATGGGCAAAATCGTGATTTGCCCGCCGCATGATGCCCCTGCCAGCGGCACCGCCAGCGCGCCTTTGGCACGGCGAGGCACGGTGGTTGTCGTCGGCGGCGTACAGGGCTTCGGTCTCGCGACCGCACGCTTCCTCGCCGAACAGGGGGTGAAGCATCTCGCCTTGATTTCCCGCCAGGGGGCCGCGACCGCCGGCGCGGTGGCAGCCCTTGGGGAACTCGCGGGTCTTGGTGCGGCGGCGCGGGCCTATGGCTGCGATGCCGCCGATGCCAACGCCTTGGCTGCCACCCTTGCCACTATTCGTGCCGAGCAGCCGCCGATTATCGGCGTCATCCACGCCGCCGCGGTGCTTGATGACGGGGCTGCCGCCAGCATGACCGCGGCGCGCTTCGCCCCGGTGCTCGCGGCCAAGTTGGCGATCGCGGAAAATCTCGACCGGCTGACCGCAGACGACGATCTCGCGTATTTCGTGATGTATTCGTCGGCCACCACCGCGTTGGGCAATCCCGGCCAGGCCAATTACGTGGCGGCCAATGCGGCACTCGAAGGTCTGGCACGCCGGCGCCGCGCTGCCGGCCGGCCAGCGCTCGCGGTCGGCTGGGGACCGATTGCCGATGTCGGAATTTTGGCCCGCGACACCGACACTGCCGGAACCCTCAAGCGCCGTATGGGGGCAAGTGCGATGCCCGCCAGCGAGGCGCTCGCCGCCCTTCCCGGCCTGCTTGCCCAGTCGGCGATGCCGGGTGGGGTGGCGGTTGCGCATTATGCCCGGCTCGACTGGGCCCAGCTTGGCGGGGTGCTGCCGGTGCTGGCGGAGAAATCCTTCAGCGTGCTGCGCGATGGCGCGCCAAGCAGCGCCTTGGGCGGGCGTGATATGCTGGAACGGCTGCGCGCGGTCCCCGCCGCCGAGGCCGCCGTTATGCTGCGCGCTTTGGTGCGCGAGGAAGTTGCCCGCATTCTCCAGCTTGGGGTCGCCAACGCCGGCGATCTGGCGCTCGACGTGCCGCTGCCCCGACTCGGGCTCGACAGCCTCGGGGGGATGGAACTGCGCGGTGCACTTGAAGCCCGGCTTGGCATTCCGGTGCCGCTTGCGGCGGTATCCGACACCCTCACCATTGAAGCTTTGGTGCTGCGCATCCGCGATGCCGCTTTGGGTCAGGCCGCTGATACCGCGCTGCAGGTTGCGATGGAGCGGCATGAAGGCAAGCTCGCCGTTGAACCTGCCAACGCCCAACATGTTGAGGCCGGGCAATGAGCCTGACGACCAACGCCAAGCTTGCTTTATTGACCCGGCTGTCGCGCAAGGCGCCGGCGGCCGCAGCCCCGCTGCCCTCCAACCTCGACCGCGACCGCGCGATCGGCTGGAAGGATTTGCCCAATGGCGGCGAACTTGCGCTGGTGCATGATGCCGGCATCGCGCTCGGGCTGGAAAACCCGTATTTTCGTATCCATGATGGAATGGCCGACGCCGAAACCACCATCGGTAACCGGCGCTACATCAATTTCGCCTCGTACAATTACATCGGCCTGAACGGCGATGCGCGGGTTGCCAATGCGGCCAAGGCGGCAATTGACCGCTATGGGGTTTCGGCATCGGCCAGCCGGGTGGTGTCTGGCGAACGCCCGATCCATGGCGAACTCGAAACCGCCATCGCCGGGCTTTACAACGCCGAGGCCGCCATCGTGATGGTGAGCGGACACGCCACCAACGTCACGGTCATTGGTACACTGCTCGGCAAAAACGATCTCGTGCTGCACGACGCGGCCATCCATAACAGCGCCGTCGAGGGTGCCAAGCTGTCAGGCGCGCGGCGCATCGCGTTTGCCCATAATGATTTGCGCGCCGCCGAGCGCGAGTTGGTTGCCCATCGCAAGCGGGCCGGGCGCGCGCTGCTGGTGATCGAAGGCCATTACAGCATGGATGGCGACCTCCCCGACCTTGCCGGCTTCATCGCATTAGCCCGCCGCCACAAGGCCTGGTTGATGGTCGATGAAGCCCATTCGCTCGGGGTTCTGGGGGCTAGCGGGCGCGGCATTGCCGAACACCAAGGCGTCGATCCGGCCGGGGTGGACATTTGGATGGGCACGCTGAGCAAGACCTTGTCGGCCTGTGGCGGCTATATCGCCGGACAGGAACGGCTGATCAGCTATTTGAAGTATTCCGCGCCGGGCTTCGTCTATTCGGTTGGCATGCCGCCAGTGCTGGCCGCCGCCGCCCTCGCCTCGATTGAGGTGATGCTGGCCGAACCGGAGCGCGTTGCGAAACTGCAAGAAAATTCGACCTTGTTCCTGCGCCTGGCGCGCGCCGCCGGCTTTGAGACCGCCGACAGCGCCGGCATGGCGATCGTGCCGGTTATTCTCGGCAGCTCGCTGGTTGCGGCACGTCTTGCCCAGGAAATGTTCGATGCCGGCATCAACGTCCAGCCGATCCTGTATCCGGCGGTCCCCGAACGATCGGCGCGACTGCGCTTCTTCATGAGCTCGACCCATACCGAGGCCCAGATCCGCCAGACCGTGGACATCATGGCGGACGCGGTGGTCCGGGTGCGAAAGATGAAAACCTTCGGCCAATGACCGCGGTCGGACGCCGGGTTTTTCTCGATGGCTTCAACCTCGCGCTCGCACAGGGCACCGGGGTTGCGACCTATGCCCGCAATCTGAGCCACGCGGTGCATGGGCTGGGCGCCCGGGTGGGTGTGCTTTATGGCAAGCGCGCGGGTCCGTCGCGTGATCCGTTGGCGCGCGAGGTGGGGTTTTTCGACGCCGGCCCATCGAAACTGCCGCAATGGCTTGCCGATCTGTTGCGCGCGATTGCGCTGCTCCCCAAGCCGTTCGGCTTCAAGGCCTGGGAAGTGCCGATCAGCGGGGCGGTGATCGCGACCGGAATGCCGTATTATGACGAGGTCTGGAACGTCGGCGATATGTTTGGCCTCGCCGACGTGCGCTTTGAAATTGTGGGTCGGATGCTTCAGGTCCGCCTGCCCGGCAAGCCGCCTGACATCATGCACTGGACTTATCCGTTCCCGGTCCATCTGGTGGGCGCCAAGAACATCTACACGCTGCATGACCTGGTGCCGATGCGGCTGCCGGCGACCACGCTTGACAACAAGCGTCGCTATTTGCGCCTTGCCCGCGCAATCGCCCGCGACGCCGATCATATTGTAACTGTATCGGAACATTCTCGCCGCGACATCATCGACCTGCTTGGCGTATCACCCGACCGGGTCACCAACACCTATCAGGCGGTCGAAGTTCCCCAGGCGCTGCGCGACAAGCCGATGGCCCAGGTCAGCGCCGATATCAACGGCAGCTTCGGCCTCACGGCGGGTAATTATTTCCTGTTCTTCGGCGCCATCGAACCGAAAAAGAATATCGGCCGGCTGATCGAGGCCTATCTCGCCAGCGGTGTCAGCGGCCCGCTGGTGATCGTCGGCAAGAAGGCATGGAAATCCGACGGCGAAATGAAACTGCTGTTCGACGATCATATCCGCTATTTGCAGACCGACGGCCCCAACACCTACACCCGCAACCGGGTGATGCATCTCGAATACGCGCCGTTTCCGCTGCTGGTCAGCTTGATCCGGGGGGCGCGGGCGGTGCTGTTCCCCTCGCTCTACGAAGGCTTCGGGCTGCCAGTGCTGGAAGCGATGCTGTTGGGCGCGCCGGTGATGACCACCAATACCTCGTCTTTGCCGGAACTGGTGGGCGATGCGGCGATGACCGTCGATCCATACGATGTCGCGGCGATGTCGCAGGCGATCCGCGCGCTGGACGCCGATGATGGTTTGCGCGCCCGGCTGAGGGCGTGTGGGCCTGGCCAGGCGGCATTGTTCAGTCCGGAACGCTATCAGGAGCGACTTGGCGCGGTTTATGACCGGGTATGGAAATGACCGCAATCGCTTCCCCGATCTGGCGAAATATGCGCTAATTGCGTGCCATCTTTCCAAGGACCAGCCAATGTTGCGCACCAGCAGCCTGAGCGCCGCCAGTCTTGCCCTGGGTATTTTAATTGCCCCGGCAACCTCGCGCGCCGACGCCACCCAGGCCGAGGCGACCGCGATGCGAACCAGCATCAACGGCTTCATCCTGCAATTCGCCGGCCTGCCAGCCATTGCCGACCTGCTGACCCCGGTGGTGACCCCGGAAGGCGATCATCTGCGACTTTCCTTTGCCTGGGAGGCAATCGGGCCAATTGTCGATTATTCGCTGAGTGCGGGCGCAATCACCGCCAATGCCCGTGCGCTGGGCGGCGGGCGCTGGGCGATCGATGATTTGCGCTACCCCAACAAGCTGGTCGCGGGCGGCGACAAGGCGGGCTACGGGGTGACCATCACGCTCGCCGAGCAATCCGGCAACCTGATTTTTGACCCTGCTCTGGCGACCAGTTCGACCCTTGATATGACATTGCGGGGAGTGTCGGTCATCTCGCAGACCCCGCAAGGTGCGACCACCCAGCGGCGCGAGACGGTGGAAATTCACGCCGTCTGGCAGCCGCGCGGCGATGGCCGGATCGATATGCGCACCGATATGATCGAAACCGGTTACGCGATCGGCATCCCGACCCAGGGTGGCACGCCGATCAACGTGATGGTCGATCGGTTGACCAGCAAGGCGGAGCTTAAGAACGTCGCCCTGATCGAGCTCGGCGCATTGATCCAGGACGCGCTGGCACTGGGCCGAAAGCCGGAAACCATCGGGGTGATGGTTGCCGGCATCAGCAAGCCGAGCAAGGACATGCTGGCGATGGCCCGCCGGGCCTTGAGCGTGCTGGCCGGGGTGATGGATGGCATCGACGCGGAATCAACCGCGACGGGGATCCAAATCCAGGCCGGCAACATGGATTTCGGCGTCAAGAAACTCGCCTTTGCGCTGCATACCGGTGCCGCTGACGGCGCCTTGCAGGCCAATATGCCGATCAGCGCCGAAGGACTTGACCTTGGGGAGTTGGTGAAGGGTCCGTTGAAGGACGTCCTGCCGCGGCGGATCAGCCTGACGCCGACGATTGGCGGGATCGACAAGGGCGGGCTGTTCGCGATGTTGCGCCAGGCGGTTGATGGCAAGCTCGCCGATCCGGCCGCGTGGCAGGCCGCGGTCGAGAAATTGCTGACCAACAACCCGGTGACCATCGGGATTGACGATCTTGTGGCCGATTTCGGGTTGGCCAAGCTCGAAGGCGCTGGCGAAATCGAAGTGGCGTCGGCAACCGAAGTCACCGGACGGGCTGAATTGCGGGCAACCGGGCTCGATGCACTCATCCGGCGCGCCAACGTGACGCCGGAATTGAAGATGGTGGCGCCGATGCTGATCTTCCTCAAAGGCATTGGCGAACCCGATGGGCGCGAAATGGTCTGGCGGGTCGCGTTCAGCGATGGCAAACTAAGCGTCAACGACACCCAGCTGTCGGACATGTTGCCCGGCAAATAGCGCGGGACGAGGGGGGCGAATGACCAGCCAGACCACATCGCGCTTCACCAGCCTGACCGGGATGTTCCGTCCGCGTTCGGTCGCTGTGGTGGGTGCCTCGGCGGATGCCGGGCGGATTGGCGGACGGCCGATTGATTTGATGCTGAAACAGGGCTTCGCTGGCGCGATCTACCCGGTCAATCCGGGGCGGGACATGGTGCAGGGGTTGAAATGCTACGCCAGCGCCAGCGCATTGCCGGCCGTGCCGGACGTGGCGATTGTGGCGGTGTCGGCGGATATTGCCATCAACGCGGTGGCCGACCTCGCCAAATTGGGGGTGAAGAACACCATCATGCTGTCGGCGGGGTTCGCCGAGGTGGATGAGGCCGGGGCGGCAGCGCAAGCGCGACTGGTGGGGATTGCGCGCGCGGCGGGGATGCGGCTGCTGGGACCGAACTGCCTGGGACTGTTCAACGCGCCGATCAATTTTTACGCGACGTTTTCGGCGGCCTTTGACAGCGGCTGGCCGACGCCGGGGCGGATCGGCATTGCCAGCCAGTCCGGCGCGTACGGCACCCATGTGTTCGCGGCCATGCGCGACCGCGGCATCGGCACACCGCTGATGGTGACGACGGGCAATGAAGGCGATGTCACCATTGGCGACATTATTGGCTGGATGGCGGAAGACCCGGATACTGACGTGATCGCGGCTTACGCGGAAGGCATTCGCGAGGCTGACAGCTTTATCGCGGCCCTGACCGCAGCGCGCGCCGCCAAGAAGCCGATCGTGATGATGAAGGTCGGGCGCAGCGCGTTGGGCACCGCCGCCGCACAATCGCACACGGCGTCCATCGCCGGAGATGACGCGGTAACCGACGCGGTGCTGCGTGAATTCGGCGTGGTTCGCGCACGCACCACCGAAGAAATGATCGACATCGCGGTGACCGCCACCAAGAAGATCTATCCGGTCGGCAATACGCTCGGGGTGTTCACCGTGAGCGGTGGCGCGGGGGTGTTGATGAGCGATGCCGCCGAACAGCTGGGTTTGGCGATGCCGGAAATGCCGCAGGATGCGCAGGATCGCCTGCGCGCCATCATTCCGTTCTGCGCGCCGCGCAACCCGGTCGATTGCACTGCCCAGGTGACCAATCAGCCCGGATCGCTGGGCGAATTCGCCCGCGCAATCGTGGTGGATGGCGGCTATAAATCGATCCTGTCATTCTGGTCCCAGGCTGGGGCGACCGAGGCCAATATCGCGCGGCTAACGACAACCATGGGGCCGTTGATGGCCGAACATCCGGACCGGCTGTTCATGCTGTCGGTGCTGGTGCCGCCTGCGGTCAAGGCGATTTACGAAAACGCCGGCTTTGTGGTGATCGAAGACCCAAGCCGGGCGGTTGCTGCCATTCATGCGATGGGGCGGTTTGGCGATGGGTTTGCAGCCCCTGCCCTGGCCGCCCCGCCAGTGGTGGAGCGCGTGGCGCTGCCAGCGGCGACGCCAAGCGAGGCAGAGGCCAAATCATTGCTCGCCCAGGCCGGGATTATCTCTGCCGCTGAAATCGTTGCAACGTCCCCCGATGCGGCAGTGGCGGCGGCGACCAAAATCGGCTTCCCGGTGGTAATGAAAATCGTGTCGCCTGATATCATCCATAAATCTGAAATCGGGGGCGTATTGCTCGATGTTGGCGATGAAGCCGCGGTGCGCGCCGGGTTCGCCACCTTGATGCAGCGCGGCGGAACGGTGGCCGGCGCGCGGCTCCAAGGGGTGCTGGTCGCGCAACAGTTAAAGGGCGGGGTGGAGTGCATTCTTGGCATCCATCGCGACCCGGTTTTTGGCCCGGTGGCGATGTTCGGCCTCGGCGGGATTTTCGTCGAGATTATGAAAGATGTGGTGTTCCATCGTTGCCCGTTCGGCGAGGACGTGGCCGAGGACATGATCCGTTCGATTAAATCGCTGCCGCTGCTGACCGGGGCGCGCGGGCGCCAGCCCGCCGACATCAAGGCGCTGGCCACCATGCTTGCGCGCCTGTCGGTGTTCGCGCATCAAGCGGGGGAAAATCTGGCCGGCATCGACCTTAACCCGGTGCTTGCCATGCAAGAAGGACACGGCGCGTTCGCGGTGGACGCGGTTATTGACGTGACACAAAGCTGAAGGAACTGGGAGCGAATGATCAACAAGATCGTACCCTCGATGGCGGATGCCGTCGCGGGGGTCAAAGACGGGATGACGATATTGCTCGGCGGCTTCGGGTCGGTCGGGCAACCCAACAATCTCGTGCAGGGGGTCATCGACCTTGGGGTGAAAGACCTGGTCGTGGTCGCCAACAATGCCGGCGGCGGGCAAGCGGGCCTGGCGCTGATGATGGAGCTTGGCCGGGTGCGCAAGATCATCTGCACCTTTCCGCGCAGTGCCAACTCGACGATCTTTGAGGAGCTTTATCGCGCCGGCAAGATTGAGTTGGAGATTGTGCCGCAAGGCACCATTGCCGAGCGCATTCGCGCCGCCGGCGCCGGCATTGGCGGGTTTTATACCGCCACCGGGGTAGGCACCAAAATGGCCGAGGGCAAGGAAATCCGCGAAATCGACGGGCGGATGATGGTGCTGGAAAAGGCGCTGCATGCCGATGTCGCGCTGGTCGAAGCGTGGCAGGCCGATCGCTGGGGCAACCTCACGTTCCGCAAATCGGGCCGCAACTTCAACCCGATCATGGCGACGGCTGCCGCACTGACAATCGTGCAGTCTCAGCATATTGTTGCGCTTGGCGATATTCCGCCGGAACATGTGATGACGCCGGGGATTTTCGTCGATCGGGTGGTGCATGTGCCCTACGGCGACCCGGCGTTTTAATTTCGGATCGGAGGACAAAATGAGCGCAGTTTCTGAAGCCAAACCCTGGAATCGCCTGCAAATGGCCGAGCGCCTTGCCGCTGACGTGCCTGAAGGTTGGTACGTTAATCTCGGCATCGGCATGCCGACCACGGTTGCCGATTACGTGCCGCTGGAACGCGAAGTGGTGTTCCATTCGGAAAACGGCGTGCTTGGCATGGGGCCGAAGCCGGCGGACGCCGATCGCGATCCGTGGCTGATCAATGCCGGCAAGCAGCACGTGACGATGCGGCCGGGTGGCAGCTACGTCCACCATGCCGACAGCTTCGCGATGATCCGCGGCGGGCATCTCGATTTATGCGTGCTTGGCGCGTTCGAAGTGGCCGAAAACGGCGACATCGCCAACTGGGCAACCAGCGAAAACGATAGCGCACCGGCAGTGGGCGGGGCGATGGATCTGGCGGCGGGCGCCAAACGGCTATGGGTGGTGATGGACCACATGACCAAGGATGGGAAATCCAAACTGGTCAAAAAATGCGTCTATCCGTTGACCGCCCCTGGTGCGGTCAAGCGGGTTTACACCAATTATGGCGTGTTTGACGTGACGCCAGATGGTTTTGAGGTAATCGACCTCGCACCGGGCGTGACCCGTGAATTGGTGCAGTCCAAGACCGACGCGCCGCTGATTTTTAAGGCGTAGCCGATGCTTGATGACCGCGCGGACAGCATTCGGTTGATCCGCGATTCGGCGGCGGGCATCGCACCCCGCTCTGGTGATCTGCGCCGTATCCGGGTGCTGCGTTTCCAAAGCCCCGGCTTCGATCGCGGGGTCTGGGCGCAGATGTGCGAGATGGGCTGGCCGGGCTTGCTGGTGGCCGAAGACCACGGCGGCGCGGGGCTTGGCATGGGCGCTTATTGCGCCCTGGCCGAGGAGCTTGGCGCGGCGCTGGCACCGGAACCGCTGATTGGGGCGAGCATTTGTGCAGCGGTGCTGCGCGGGACGGAATTATCGCGGCTGCTGGATGGCAGCGCGCTGGTGTTACCGGCGTGGCAGGAACGCGCCAACCGATTTGATGTCGGGACGGAAACGACTGTCGCTGGCGGGCGGGCAACCGGAACCAAGCTGTTTATCGCCGGCGCTGGCGGGGCGGATGCGTTCCTGGTCGCCGGGCGTGACGGGTTGGCGCTGGTGGCGGCGGATGCTGCCGGGGTGTCGCGACGGTTGGAAAAGACCCAGGATGGCGGGGAGTTCGGCACGTTGGTGCTGGACGGCGCGCCGTGCACCCCGGTTGCCGGGGATTTGACCGCCGCGTTGGATCAGGCGGCGCTGGCGACGGCGGCCTATTTGCTCGGTGCGATGGACCGGGCGTTTGCGCTGACGTTGGATTATCTGCGCACCCGCCAGCAATTCGGCAAACCTATCGGCAGTTTCCAGGCGTTGCAGCACCGGGCGGCGGATTTGAAAATCCAGGTGGCGTTGACCCGGGCGAGCGTTGAAAGTGCTGCCGCCCTTTGGGATGCCGGCGACGCCGGGCGGGTGGCGGCGGTGTCGCGGGCCAAGGCGCGGGCATCGGACGCGGCGATGCTGGTGTGCCGCCAGGCAATCCAGTTATTTGGCGGCATTGGCTACACTGATGAGGCCGATCCTGGATTGTTCCTGCGCAAGGCGATGGTGCTGATGAATTTATACGGCTCGGCGGCCTTGCACCGCGCCCGGTTTGCGCGGCTTTCCCCTGATGAGGACAACATCTGATGCTCATCGAAGCGCGCGACGGAGCGACGGTTGTTCTGACTTTGAACCAGCCGGCGCGGCGCAATGCGCTGGCGATGCCGATGCGGGAGGCGTTGATCGAGGCGCTTGAGCGGATCGAGGCCGATACCAGCGTCCGCGCGGTGGTAATTAACGGCGCCGGCGGGCATTTTTGCGCCGGTGGCGATATCAGCGGGATGGATGTGACCGGGTTCGGCGCCGGGCGCGAAAGGTTTCGCACCACCCATCGGTTGGTTCGGCTGATTTTGGAAAGCAGCAAGCCGTTTGTGGCGGCAGTTGATGGCTGGGCGGCGGGCGCCGGGGTTGGGTTGGCAATTTGTTGCGATACTGTGGTGGCGGCGTCTGACGCAAGTTTCATGACCCCGTTTGGCCGGATTGGCTTGATCGCCGATTTCGCCCTGCTGCACACGCTGCCGCGCCGGATTGGCGAAGGCCGCGCGCGGCAGATGTTCCTGGCCGGGGAAGCCATTGACGCGGCGACTGCGGAACGGTGGGGGCTGGTCGATCATGTCGTGCCACCTGGGGCCACGTTGGACAAGGCACTGGAGCGGGCGGCGAAATTATCGGCGGCGGCCCCGCTGACGACCGCGATGACCAAGTCGATCCTGGCGCGCGGGCTGGCTGAAACTCTGGAATGGGAACGCACCGTCCAGGCAACGATGTTCATGACCGGCGACCATGCGGAGGGCAAAGCGGCCTTCCTTGGCAAGCGCGCGCCGTCTTTCAAGGGGATTTAGACATGGGCGATCTCGACGCGCTGTCCGACGACGATTTCCGCCGCACTGTGCGGGACTGGATTGCGGCGGAATACCCGGAAGATTTGCGTAACCCGCCGAAACGGCTGCACTGGTCGGAAAACCAAGTTTGGTACTACAAACTCGCCGCCAAGGGCTGGCTATGCCCCGGCTGGCCGACGCAATATGGCGGGATGGGCATTTCGGCCGGCAAGCAGATCATTATGGTCGAGGAATTCGAGCGCCACGGCGTTGGCCGCACCAATGATCACGGCATCATCATGGTTGGGCCATTGCTGATCGCGCATGGGACGGACGCACAGAAAGCCGAGTTCCTGCCGAAGGTTCTGTCGGGCGAGCATATCTGGTGCCAAGGCTATTCCGAACCTGGCGCCGGGTCTGACCTTGCCAGTTTGCGCACCGAAGCGGTGAGCGATGGCGATGATTGGATCGTCAACGGATCAAAAATCTGGACTACGCTCGCCAACGACGCCAACTGGATTTTTCTGCTGGTGCGGACGGACAAGACCGCGAAAAAGCAGGAGGGGATTTCGTTCCTGCTGGTGCCGATGGACTCGCCGGGGATTACCGTGCGGCCGATCTGGACGATCGATCTGCATGATGAGTTCTGCGAGGTGTTCTTCGATAATGTGCGGGTGCCGAAGAAGTGGACGGTCGGGCAGGTCAACCAGGGCTGGACGATGGCCAAGGCGCTGTTGGGACATGAACGGATTTATCTCGGGTCACCGAAATTATCCGGCTATGCGCTCGGGCGGCTGCGGGAACTGGCGGACAAGATGGGGGTTTCTGACGAGCCGGGGTTTGTCGATACCTACACGAAATTACGGTTGGAAATTGCCGATCTGAAGGCGCTGCATGCAACGTATGTCGATGTGGTACGGCGCGGTGAGACGCTGGGGCCGGATGTTTCGATGCTGAAGGTGATCCAGACCGAGTTGTTCCAGAAGATTACCGATGTGATGCTGGATGTGGCCGGCGAGAATGCTGGGTTGCTTGATCCGATGGAGGGGAACCGGGCGTTGAACCCTGGGGGGCTGTTTTTGCAGGCTCGGCCGAGCACAATTTATGGTGGGTCGAATGAGATCCAGCGGAATATTCTGGCGAAGAATGTGCTGGGGTTGCCGGGGTAATTTCGTTGTAAATTACAAAATGCACCCCCCCAAAAAACCAATCTAAGATTACTAACGTGAGCCGGAAATGCAATCATTCTAGGCGCGTCGCTTCAGGGTCTCTGGGCCTTTCGGCAGAAGGGAGGGTCCAAACGAATATTTTGGCACAGACCTCTTGGGGACTTCCCGGTTAGGCAGCTTCCTGCTGCCGCGGGGTAATTGTCGCCAGTTCGGCCGCGAGGTCGATCTCGGCGACCGAAAGATCATAGGCACGCTGCAAATTGAGCCAGAATTGCGCGGTAGTGCCGAAATAGCGGGCGAGGCGCAACGCAGTATCAGGCGTAACGGCGCGCCGATTTTTGGGCGCGATGATCGCGGTGATCCGGTTTGGCGGGACGTGGAGCGCGCGGGCGAGGGCGTTGGCGCTCAGCGCGAGTGGCGCCATGAATTCCTCGCGCAGGACCTCGCCGGGATGGGTGCGGCGGCGGGTGGTGAGTGACATATTTCGAACGTTACTCATGATTCCCTCGTCTAATGATAGTCCACAATCGCGACCGCATCTGGGCCAGATGGCGTCCATAGGAAGCATAAGCGCCACTGGCCATTGATACGGATGGAATACTGGCCGGCACGATCCCCCGATAATCGTTCCAACCGGTTGCCGGGCGGTTCGCGTAAATCGGCAAGGTCGGTCGCGGCATCCAACATATCGAGCTTGCGCGTCGCCACATTGGCGCTTGCCGTCCAGCGGCGGCTCCGGCCACTGCGGAACAGGGCTTCGGTGTCGCGGTCGCTGAAGGAGCGGATCGCCATAACTCAGGCTATTACGTGCGACGTAACGGCGCAAGTGAAATCGCCGGGAATGGTCGATACATGGATCGCGGGGTGGTCCTGGATCGCCGCGCAACGGCTCGCGATGACGGTTTGCGGGCCCTACGCGGCGCGGATGCTGCTGAGGAAGTCCACCACCCTGCCGCGCAATCCGTCAGTCTCGTGCTGCAAGACTGCGGTTGCCGCTTTCACATCCTCGGCCGCGTGTCCGGTGGTGTCGGCATCGTCACGAACGGCCGCCATTGCGGCGGTCACATCGCGGGTGCGGCGGGCAGCATCCTGGGTGCCGGCGGCGATTTCGTTGGTTGCTGCCCCCTGCTGTTCGATGCTGCTGGCAATTGCCGAGGCCACGGCGCTGACTTCGCCGATGGTGACGCCGATGCCCTGAATGGCACCGACGGCGTCTTCGGTGGCCGCCCGCACCGCCGCGATCTGGCTGGCAATTTCCGCGGTTGCCTTGGCGGTCTGATTGGCCAGCGATTTCACTTCCGAGGCCACCACGGCAAACCCTTTGCCCGCTTCACCCGCGCGGGCGGCTTCGATGGTGGCGTTGAGGGCGAGCAGATTGGTTTGTCCGGCAATGTTGTTGATGAGCGCCACGACCTCACCGATTTTGGTCGCGGCATTGGCGAGGCCTCGCACGGTGGTATCCGTCGCCGCGGCCTCGGCGACCGCGCGGGCGGTGATGCTGCTGGCCTGGCCGACCTGGCGACTGATTTCCCCGATTGAGGCGGTTAGTTCCTCGGTCGCTGCCGCCACGCCTGCCACGCTACCAGACGCATCGTCGAAGGCTGCCGAGGCCTCACTCGCTTTGGTGCCGCTGCGTCCGGCAATCACTGCCATTTCTGTCGCCCGATGCCCCAATGTTGTCGTGGCCGCGCCAAGCGTGCTGAGTGCGGCGCCGACTTCGAGTTCAAATGCCTGAATCCGCTGCTCGACATTAAGATGCCGCCTGGCGCGATCGGCGAGGCCGGTCTGTTCGGCCGCCTGCATCGCGGCCTTCTCCGACGCTGCGGCGCGGAAACGGCCAAGCGCGCGGGCCAGTGCGCCGATTTCGTCGCCGCGTTCAATGAAAGGCGGATCGACCGACACATCGCCATCGGCCACCCGGCCCATCGCATCGCCCAGCAGACGCAATGGGGTGGTGACGCGCCGGCCAACGGCGGCGAAGCTCAGCCCGGCCACGACCAAGACCAGCAGCAGCAGACCGCCATTGATCGTGAGCGACCATTGGGCGTTGGTCTGCTGGCTTGCGGCATGAAGCCTTGCCTCGGCCAGTGCGGCACTTGCCACGGCCTGCATCGCGCTCAGGCGGGACACCGTATAGGGCGACCACTGATCGGCAGTCATGTCAACGACAGCGCCAGCAAGCAACGCTGTCAGCAGGCGTTCTTTGGTCGCGGTATAGCTTGGTTCGAAATAGATCCGTTTGGCATCCGCGACCGCTGTGCCGACCGCGAGCGATGGCGCAATCGTTGCCACCTGGCCTTCAATGGCCGACCAAGCCGTGAGTGTGCCACCGACATGGGTGTCGTATTTGCCGCGCGCTTCAGGCGGCAGCTTGCCAGCCACCAACCCGTTGGAAATCAACAGCGAGGCTTCACCGGCGCGATCACGCGCCAGCCACGCCAGTGCCTTGAGATCGAGCATCTGGTCAACGAAGGCATCCCGATTGCGGATGGCGGCAAAGGCGCGGGTGGAAATCTGTTCGAGCACGGTTTGCAGCCCAAGCCCGGCTTGCAGATATTCATCGGCCAAACCCGCCCGCCGTGCGGATTTGGGCTTGTCGACGCCGCTCCAGAATTCACTTTGCAGCGCAGCCAGTTTCGTCTGGATTTGAATAAGTTCGGCCAGCAACCGCGCCTTGTCGGCAAAGGCGAGCCCGTCCAGAATCGGCATTGCGCGGTCCAAAGCCGCCATTTCCGCGCTCTGCAATGGCTTGATATAGTCGCGCACGGCCGACGGGGTCACGACGTCAGCGCGCCAGGCGCGCGGGGTCGAATTGCGATCGGTGCGGATGTTGAGCATGGCGATGAACGCGTCCTCGGACAGGTTCGCCACGTGCAGGATGCGGTCATTTGCCGAAAACACCTGCCAGCCATCCCACGCGCGCAGCCCCAAGCCGCTGATCGCGACGACCGCCAGCCCGGACATCACCAGGCGCAGTAAAACAGCGACGGAAATTGCTTTGAACATGCGGTGTCCCTTTACCAACCGGGGTCACTATCAGTTTGACAGATGAACAAATGCCTAAACGTTCCGTGCGGCGGCAATTGCCAGACCGCGGCCGCCTTGTCAGACTGGGTTCATATTCGGAGGATCGACGATGGCAAAAATTGGGCGGCGCGGCGTGTTGCAGGCCGGTGCTGCGATGGCAATGCCGTCAATTGTCGCCGCCGAGGCCACCCGGGTGATGCGGTTCATCCCGCAGATCGATCTGGTGTTCATTGATCCGCACACCAGCACCACCAACATCACCCGCAACCATGCCGGCCTGGTGTTTGACCAGCTTTACGGCACCGATTCCAACTATCGTGCCCAGCCGCAAATGGTCGAAGGCCATGTGGTGGAAGATGACGGCCTGACTTGGCGCATCCGGCTGCGCGACGGCTTGCGCTGGCATGATGGCGAACCGGTGCGGGCGCGCGATTGCGTCGCATCAATCCGTCGCTGGGGTGCGCGTGACGTGTTGGGCATGGAAATTCTGGCGATCAGCCACGAGATTTCGGCCGCTGACGACCGTACCATCGTATTTCGCCTCAAGCGCCCCTTCCCGCTTTTGCCGGAAGCACTCGGCAAGCCCGGCGCCTTTATGCCGGCGATGATGCCGGAACGACTGGCGCTGACCGATCCGTTCAAGCCGGTCGCGGAATTGATCGGCAGCGGTCCCTATAAATTTGTCGCCAATGAACGCTTGCAGGGCGTGCGCAACGTCTACGAACGCTTCGACCGTTACGTGCCGCGCCCCAACGGCACCCCCGATCGCGGCACCGGCCCCAAGATCACCCATTTCGATCGCGTGGTGTGGACGACGATGCCCGATATCGGCACCGCCTTCGCCGCGTTGCAGAAAGGCGAGCAGGATTGGTGGGAATATGCCGCCCATGACCTGGTGCCATCGATGAAGCGCGATCCGAAATTGCGCGTCGAGGTGCTGGAAACCGAGGGCGAATTCAAGCTGGTGCGCTTTAACCACACCATCGCGCCGTTCGACCGCGCTGCCATGCGGCAGGTGATTTTGCGCGCGGTCGATCAATCCGACTTCGTCAACGCGGTGGCGGGTATCGAGTCGGGTCTGCAACGCACCGGCATCGGCTTTTTTCCGCCCGGCCCTTGGGCCAACGATGCGGGGATGGAGCGGTTGAAAAAACCGCTCGATATCGCTGCCGCCAAGGCCGCGCTGGCTGCTGCCGGGTATCAGGGCGAACGCATCGTCCAAGTGCTGCCCGGCGATTATCCCAACGTAAAGGCGGCGAGCGAGGTGTTGGCCGATCTGCTGAAACGGATTGGTATCAATCTCGATTTGCAGGTCACCGACTGGTCCACCATGACCACGCGGGTATCGCGCAAGGACCCGATCGACAAGGGCGGATTTCATATCCACATGCTGTCGATCCCCGGGCTGGCGCTGGCCACGCCCTTGGTCAATTCGCGGTTACGCGGCAATGAAACGGTCGAGGCCGGGTGGTATAACGGGCCGAATTACGAGGCGATCCGCACGCGCTGGGCTGCGACCACCGATCCGGCGCAGCAGGCGGCGCTGGCGCGGGATATCCAGTTGGACGCGATGGATACCGTGCCCTTCGTGCCGTGCGGGCTGACGATGCAGCCAAGCGCGTGGCGGTCGGATCTGACCGGGGTGCTGCCGGGGGTGGCTAAGTTTTGGAACGTTCGCAGGGTTTAGGACGGTAAGATGTTCATTTTGTTTATAAAAATATAACTACTTGGATGCCTCCCTGATCTGCGGTCTCATCGCGCCAGCACCCTCACCCCGGCCCTCTCCCGGAGGGAGAGGGAGAAGCGGGCCTGCAACCCAAGGAGCACGGGCATGAACGGACTGCCAACCCTCGGGCAAGCAACAAAAGTCTGGTTCAAAATCGGCTGCCTGTCGTTCGGCGGGCCGGCCGGGCAAATTGCGCTGATGCATCGCGAAGTGGTCGATGATCGCAACTGGGTCAGCGACCGGCGCTTTCTGCATGCGCTGAATTTCTGCACCTTGCTGCCGGGGCCGGAGGCGATGCAGTTGGCGACCTATCTCGGCTGGCTGATGCACGGGACAGTCGGGGGGGTAATCGCCGGGCTGTTGTTTGTCATCCCTGGCGCGCTGGTGATGCTGGCGTTATCGGTGATTTATGCGCTGCTGGGCGCGGTGCCGGTGGTGGGCGCGATCTTTTTCGGGCTGAAGGCCGCGGTGCTGGTGCTGGTGGTCGAGGCGTTGTTGCGGATTGGCCGGCGCGCGCTGAAGGGCGGCATCGCCTGGGGCCTGGCGGCGGCGGCGTTTGTGGCGATTTTTCTGTTCGCCGTGCCGTTTCCGGTGGTGGTTCTGGCCGCCGGGCTGGCCGGCTTTCTGGCGCCCGGATATTTCGCGGTGGGCAGCCATGGCAAGGCCAAGGATGGCCCGCCTGCTCTGCTCGATGCGGTGATGGATGCCGATCCCGGCCGGTCCGCCCGCTTGGCGCGTGGGGCGTATGCCGCCGGGTGGGTGGCAATGCTGCTGTGGCTCGCCCCGGTTGCCGCACTGCTGGCGGTGGGCGGGGTGTTTGCTGATATTGCCTGGTTTTTTTCCAAAATGGCGGTGGTGACCTTTGGCGGCGCCTATGCGGTGCTGGCCTATGTCGCGCAGGATGCGGTGGAGGGCTATCACTGGCTGTCGGCGCCGGAAATGCTGTCCGGGCTGGGCTTGGCCGAAACCACACCTGGCCCGTTGATCCTGGTGCTGCAATTTGTCGGGTTCCTGGCCGGGTTCCGCGCCGGCGGCAGCCTGACCGGGCTGGCTGGCGGGATTGCCGGTTCGGGGTTGACGCTATGGGTCACGTTTGTCCCGTGCTTTGCGTTTGTATTTCTGGGTGCGCCAGTGGTGGAAAAATTACGCGATAACCGGGCGCTGTCCGGGGCGCTGGCTGCCGTCACCGCCTGCGTGGTCGGGGTGATCGCCAATCTGGCGCTGTGGTTCGGCCTGCATGTGCTGTTCGCCACCACCACCCCGGTACGCAGCTTTGGGCTGGCGTTTGATGCCCCGGTGCTCACCAGCCTCGACCCATGGGCGTTGCTGCTCGCGGTCGTTGCCGGGCTGACGTTGTTCCGCTTCCGCCTCGGGGTGCTGCCGACGCTCGCGATTTGTTCGGCCGCCAGCCTGATGCTGCATTTCGTCGTCCGCGCCGGGTAGCCACGCCCCTGCCCTTTCGGCGGGCAATCATGCTAGGTCACGGATCGATTTTCAGGGAACAGCATTGGTGGCGATGGCAAAACGGGCGGCGACAATCACCCTTGGGGCAGCCGATGTGCTGCTGGTGGTGGATGTCCAGAATTCGTTCCTGGCGGGCGGGGCGCTGGCGGTGCCGCGCGGGGATGAGGTGGTGGCGGTGATCAACCGGCTGGCGTCCGGCTTCCTCAACGTGGTGCAGACCCAGGACTGGCATCCATCCAACCATGTCTCGTTCGCATCATCCCATCCCGGCGCCAAGCCGTTCGACACCATCACGCTGCCCTATGGGCCGCAAATTCTGTGGCCGGATCATTGCGTGCAGAACACCCCGGGTGCGGCGCTGGCGGCGGCGCTGACCGTGCCGCAGGCCGGGCTGGTGGTGCGCAAGGGGTATCGTCAGGCGGTGGACAGCTATTCGGCGTTTATCGAGGCCGATGGCACCGCGACCGGGCTGGGCGGGTATCTGAAACAGCGGAAAATCAAGCGAGTGTTCATTGCGGGCCTCGCCACCGATTTCTGCGTGGCATGGTCGGCGATGGATGCCCGCAAGGCCTTGTTCACGACGTTCGTGCTCGAAGATGCGTGCCGGGCGATCGACACCAACGGGTCGCTTGCCAAGGCGTGGACGGCGATGCGGAGCGCGGGGGTGAAGCGGATCAAGTCGGGCGAGATCGCCTTGCCGGAGTGAAAGCGGCGATTTGGACCGCAAACACGATTTCGCTTGCGAAAATGGCGCATATTTGTTATTGGTATTACCATGAATACAAACCCGACCCCCCCAATCTTTCGACCGAGCGATGCGCCAGAGCTGGCGCGTCGCTTTGCGTTGATTTTGGCGGGGTTGGCGGCGTTGGTGGCGCGGCGGTTCTTGCGGATGCCGCATCTGGTTGGGTTGACGGTGCGGCTGTGGACGCGGCTTGGGCGGATGGCGCGGCGGTTTGAGCGCGGGTTTGCGCGGAAAGCGGCCAAGCGCGCGGCGCGGCCGGGCGGTGGCGGCGCGCCGCGGGTGCGGGCGGCTTCGTTGCCGTCCGGGCGCGGCTGGCTGGTACGGGAACTGGGCTGGGAGGCGGCGGGGTTCGGCTGTCAGCTGGAAGCGCTGCTGGCCGATCCGGCGATGCAGGCGGCGCTGGCGGAGTTGCCGGGGCTGGGCCGGGTGATGCGGCCCCTATGCCGGATGCTGGGGGTGGTGGCACCGGTGGTGGTGATGGCAGCCGCGCCGGCAGTCGGGGTGGCAGTCGGGGGCTGGTCCGGCGTGGTTCGGGCGGTTCTGCCGCCGGCGGTGGTGGCGGGGCCGGGGGTGGCTTTCGAAAATGGGGTGGCGGTTTGAGGGCATTTTCACGTCATTTTTGTTGCGGTATCGAAACTATTTTGTGGATTGCCTCGCTTGGGCGCGCAATCACGACGGTTTACCGGCGGTGGGCACGCCAACGGTACCAAGGGATGATGCTTATTTGTCCTAAACGCCCAGCTTCTCCAGCACTTTGGAATGCTCCTGCACCACCAGATGGCGGCGCACTTTCTGGGTCGCCGTCATCAGCCCATTATCAATGGTGAACGGCGCGACGACCGCATGGCGGCGGATGCGTTCGGTGACTGACAGGCGTTTGTTGACCATGTTGACGGCCGAGGCGACAGCGATGTCATCGTAACCTTCGGCGGCGACGACCAACGCGGTCAGGCCGGGTTTGCCGTCACCCAAAACCACCGCCTGGGCGATCGGGTCTTCGGCGATCAACATGCCCTCGATGCGCGCGGGGGAGATGTTTTCGCCGCCGGACAGCACGATCATGTCCTTTTTGCGATCGGTGATGCGCAGGTTCCCGGCGTCATCGAGTTCGCCGATATCGCCGGTATGGAGCCAGCCGCCGCGGATGGCGTTGGCGGTGTCGTCGGGGCGGCCCCAGTAGCCGTCCATCACCAGATCGCCGCGCACCAGGATTTCGCCGTCGCTGGCGATGCGCAGATCAACGCCGGCAAGCGGCGGCCCGACAGTGTCGATGCGAACGCGGGTGGGGATGTTGGCAGAAATCACCGGCCCGGCCTCGGTCTGGCCGTAGCCTTGGATGACCAGCATGCCGAGGCCCTGATAGAAGCGCCCGATTTCGGGTTCAAGGCGGGCGCCGCCGGAGATGGTGACGCGCAGGCGGCCGCCGAAACGGGCGCGGAGCTTGCGGCGCACCAGGGCTTCGAGCGCGGGTTCGAGCAACCATTCCACCAGGGTGCGGGGTTTGTGCTCGGCTTTCTTGATGCCGGCGGACAGGGCAGTGTGGAACAGCCAGCGCTTCCAGGCCTTTTCGCGCCCTATTTGTTGCAAGACGCGGGTGCGAATGACTTCGAGCACGCGGGGGACCATGGTCATGATGGTCGGGCGGACGCTGAGCATGTCGGCAGCGAGGGTTTCGACGCCGCGGGCATAGACGATTTCGGCGCCCAGGCTGAGCATGAAGAACTGCCCGGCGGTGTGTTCATAGGCGTGCGACAGCGGCAGGAAGGACAGATAGGTTTCGTCCTGCAGGCCGATCATTTGCAGCAGCAGAAAGGCGCCGGCGCAATTGGACAGAATGGCTTTATGCGGCAGCATCACCCCGCGCGGCGCGCCCCCAGTGCCGGACGTATAGATCAGGCATGCGAGACCGCCGGGGGGAATGAGATCAGCCTCGGCCGCGATATCGTCAAACCCTGCCGGATCATCGGCGAGGCGCGCGAACGACGCGGTCACCACCCCGCCTTCGGTAAAATCATCGAGGCTTATCAGTAAATCGAGTTTGCCGGCGG
This sequence comes from Acetobacteraceae bacterium, assembly GCA_025360065.1. GTDB lineage: Bacteria > Pseudomonadota > Alphaproteobacteria > Acetobacterales > Acetobacteraceae > CAITOL01. The sequence continues at coordinate 24,029 of JANYCX010000124.1, forward strand.
GGATCACTTTGCGGGCGAGATCGGCGGTTGACACCACCGCCACGCGGGCACCGCTATCT
>JANYCX010000238.1 GCA_025360065.1 Acetobacteraceae bacterium
TGAAGAATGGGTCAACGGCGCTTGGTATCAGTCTTTGCTTGGCGCACCGCCGCCGGCCAACCCGGTGCGCAATACCAAGCGCCCGAATGGCTGGAAGAGTCAGCCATTCGGGCGCTTGGTATAACTTGGCGGAATGAACACCTGCTTGATTTCGTCGAAGGCTGGTAACGCCTCGCAATGCGCGGCAGCTTGGGCCAGCGCCGGCCAACGCGCGGTCTCCACCACGCTGGGATGGGCTTCGGTGGCAAAGCGCCAGGCGCAGGCGAAGGCGATGTCGGCGTGGGAAATCATCTGGCCGAACCAGAACGGTGCGTTGCTGGCCGCGCGCGACTCTTCGAGCGCATCGAGCACTGCCTCGACTTGGTCACGGCAGCGCGCGAGCCAAATCTCGGAGGTTTGCGCGTGCAGCGCTTGCTCGTAGACCAGAGCCACCGCCTTGTCGGCCAGGCCGGTCGCGAGCGCGCAAACCTTCAAGGCTGCCCGCCGCGCCGGGCCGCCCTCGGGCAACAAGGCGCGGGAAGGGCCAACTTCCTCGTCGAGGAAATCCAGAATGGCGGCGCTGTCGATCAGCACCTCGCCATCGAATAGGACCAACGTGGGTACTCGGCGCAGCGGGTTGAATGGCGCGATTTTGTCGCCATCGCCGAAGGTGGACCAGGGCCGATGCTCAAATTCAATCTCGTACAGTCGCAGCGCGATTGCGACGCGGCGCACGAACGGGCTGTCATACTGACCGATCAGGATCATGGCGCGAATTGCAGGAACGGATTCTGCTTGCGTTCCTCACCGAAACTTGAAGCCGGGCCGTGGCCGCAGATGAAACCGATATCATCGCCCAAAGGCAGCAGTTTGCGGCGGATCGAGCGCACCAACAGGGTGCCGTCGCCATACTCGAAATCGCTGCGTCCCACTGACCGGCAGAACAGCACGTCGCCGACAAAGGCAAAGCGCAAATTCTTGTCGACATAAACCAGGCTGCCGGGCGAGTGACCGGGGCAGTGATAGATGTCGAAATGGAACATGCCGAGGTCGACGGTATCGCCTTCTTCCAGCCACAGATCCGGGGTGCAATTCGCCATCCCGGTCATACCCATGCCTTCGGCGGACGCGGCAACGCCATCCATCAGGAACTTGTCACGGATATCCGGCCCATGGATCGGCACCGCGCCGCCCAACATCTCCTTCAACGCCATTGCGCCCCCGACATGGTCAAGATGGCCGTGGGTAAGCAGGATCAATTCGACCTTAAGGCCGAGTTTCTCGATGTTGGCAAAAATTTCGTCGGCGTCGCCGCCGGGATCGACCACCATGGCGCGCTTGCTGTCTTCCTCCCAGAGCAGCGAGCAGTTCTGTTCGAACTGGGTGACCGGGAGGATCGCGAGTTTGAAGTCAGGCATTTAAGAAGTTCCCGAAAGGATTTAGGAAGGCAGTGCTCATTGATCACAAAAAGCAAACCTTCCTTCTCTAAAACCTTTGTCGCTTTCTTCCGCTAGGTCAACGCCAGTAAGGCCTCCGCGCCCAATCGGCTGCAAAAATCGCCAAACCCTTCCTGGGGCAGACGATCACTGGCAAAGGCCGCGACCACCGGGGCGAGCGTTGCCTCCAGTGCCTCCTCCTTCACCCGTTCATGGAGTTTGAACGACAGCCGTGTGCCGGCGAAATCGCCGCCGACATAGATGGCGTACGATCCAGGGACGCGGCCGACCAAGCCAATATCGCCGGTGTAGGTTCGCGCGCAGCCGTTCGGGCAGCCGGTGATGCGTAGGCTCAGCCGTTCACCGGCCAGATCGTGGCTGGCGAACAAGGTTTCGAACCGCGCGATCAAAGGCGCGCGAACCCGCTCGGCCTCGGTTAGTGCCAGACCGCAGGTGGGCAAGGCGGGGCAGGCGAGTGCCCAACGCGACATCGGAGTAAGGTCTTCGCTAAGCGGTATTTTATAGGCACGCAGCAGGGCGTCGATGGCGAGGCGGTCGAGCGGGCGGACATTGGTCAGCAGCACGTCTTGTTGCGGGGTCATGACGGGGTCAGGGCCGAAGCGCTCGACAATTTCGCGCAGCGCGGTGCGCAAGGGGACGGTTTCGCTATCCTCAATCCGGCCCGATGGCAGGGGTATGCCGAGCCAGAGCAATCCGTCACCCTGGTCGTGCCAGCCGAGCAGTTCTGGCACCATGATTGGTGGCATAGCGTGTACGGGTTGCAAAGGCAGGCGGTAGCTGGTGGTCAACTGGTCCCGTACCCAGTCCAACCCGCGATCGGCGATGACGTATTTCAGCCGGGCGCGCTTGCGGTCGCTGCGGTCACCATGGTCGCGCTGGAAAGCGATCACGGCTTCGGCGGCGAGCAAAAGCTGGTCGGGACCAACGAAGCCAATCAGGGAAGCAACGGCGGGGAAGGTGTCGCGTCGGTTATGGGTCATGCCGAAGCCGCCGCCGATGGCGACATTGTAGCCCAGCAGACTATCGTTCTCGAAGATCGCCAGGAAGCCGAGATCGTTGGCAAAGATGTCCGGCGTGTTGTCATGCGGGGCAGCGATGGCGATCTTGAATTTGCGCGGCAGGTAGGTGGCGCCGTACAGCGGTTCGGCCTCGGTCTCGCCGGTATCGGGTTCGTTTAGGAAAATCTGATGATAAGCGCGGCTGGCCGGCAGCAATTGGGCGGATAATAGTTTGGCGTCGGCGACCAGCCTTGCGTGCTTGGCATCGCGGATCGGTGCTGGCGTGGTCATCACATTGCGCACCACGTCGCCGCAGGCCGCCTGGGTGGTAAGCAGGGTTGCGTTGATCGCCGCAACCGTGGGTTTCAAATTCCCCTTAATAATTCCGTGGAATTGCACGCCCTGGCGCGTGGTAATCCGCAAAGTGCCGTTGCCGTATTGGTCGGCCAGCCCGTCAAGCGCGAGATATTGCGCGGCGGTCAGGATGCCGCCGGGCATCCGCACCCGCAGCATGAAGCTATACTCTTTTTCCTCGCCCACCTGCTTGCGAGCGGTCGCGGTGTCACGGTCGTATTGCTCATAGCTTCCGTGAAATTTCAGTAAGTTATATCCATCCTCGGTGACCTGACTGCCAGGGCTTGCGAGGTCTGCCACCAGATCGCCACGCAGTCGGCGGGAAGATTCCTTCAATCGCTCTACGCCAGATAAAGCGCGCGGGCCGGACGGAGCAGCGTCTTGCGGGGGCATCGGGGTTCTCCTGGAAAGGGTAAATCACTTTCCACTTGCACATGACCACTAAAATACCATATGTCAAACGTGGATTAGGAGATCATCCAAATGACAGCGCAAAATACACTCCGGTTCTTCGGCAATGCGGGTCTATCCTCAGCCCCGTTTGCGGATGTGCTACCGGGCCTCGTCGATTGCGAGCCGACGGGCACCGAACCATGCGCCGACGAACAACCGATGATCACCAGCGTTGAGGTGGTTTGGGCGTGCGTCGCGGTCGGCGCGGCTTGGCTGGCGGCGTTGTTTTTGGCCTTCTAAAGCCACGAACGGATAAAGATGATGGTGCAAACAGTAACCTAGATCGCAAAGCTGATCGGCTCGCTCGATGGCCGTTTCAATCCAGCGGCTTGGGCGCGGCGGATCAGATCATCGAGGGTTAAAGTGCCGAGCGCGGCGCGCGCGGCATCCTCCAACTCCACCCACAGCCGGTCGACAACTGCAACCTGCAACCGTCCGCCCGGGCCGTCGGCTGTTTGGGCGTCATCGACGTTGGCAGCTACGACGATTTCGGCGAGGCGGATTTCCCGCCTTGGTCGGGCCAAGCGATAGCCACCGCGCGGTCCACGCACGCTATCGAGCAATCCGGCGCGCGACAGAGTTTGCAACAATGGCTCCATTCCCCGTCGCGCCAGGCCCAGCCGTTCTGCGAGGTCTCCGGCGCTCACGGTGTCACGTCCCGCCGCATGGAAGGCGATGTCCAGCATGATGGTAATGGCAGTCATGGCGCGGTCGCGACGGATCAACATGCGTGGACTCGATCTTGGGTGAATCGCGGCGGACTAAACCACGATCCCGCGCTGTGATACAGGGAATGAATGTCCAAGCCATTGTCCCGAGTCGCCATCCCGCCCGATTCGATTGGAGCCGCGCGCGGTCGAATTTTCGATAGTGTGCTCGAAACCGTTGGCGGGACGCCGTTGGTCGGGTTGCCGCGTTTCCAAACGGAAGATCGGTTGCTGGCGCGGGTGACGCTTAAGCTTGAATTCTTCAACCCGCTCGGTTCGGTCAAGGACCGCATTGGCCTAGCCATGATCTGCACCGCCGAGGCGTCGGGCCTGATCGCGCCAGGGCGGTCAGTGCTGGTCGAGCCAACGTCGGGCAATACCGGCATCGCGCTGGGCTTCGTGGCAGCGGCGCGCGGCTACCGGTTGATCGTGTGCATGCCGGAAGGCGCATCGATTGAACGACGCAAGATGCTGCGGCTGATGGGGGCGGAGGTTCAATTGACCCCGGCACGGTTAGGTATGGCCGGTGCAATCGCCAAGGCCGAGGCAGTGGTCGCGGCGACCCCGGGCGCGTGGATGCCGCGCCAGTTCGACAATCCCGCCAATCCGGCCATCCACGAGGCTACCACCGCGGAAGAGATATGGACGGATACCGCAGGGCTGGTTGATATCGTGGTGGGCGGCGCTGGCACTGGCGGAACACTTACTGGCATCGCCCGGGCGCTGAAGCCGCGCCGTGCGGGCTTGCGGATTTGCCTAATCGAGCCGTCGGAAAGTGCAGTGTTGTCAGGCGACGAGCCAGGTCCGCATGGGCTGCAGGGCATCGGGCCGGGGTTTAAGCCGTCGGTGCTGGACATGTCGTTGATGGACATGGTTATGCGGGTCAGCGAACGCGAGGCGATCGCCACCGCTCGGCGTTGCGCGCGGATGGAAGGTCTGCCGATCGGCATATCGTCGGGTGCGGCGCTGCATGCGGCCTTGGCGCTGGCGGTTGATCCGGCCCATGCAGGCAAGCTGATCGTGGCAATCGCGCCGTCTTTCGCCGAACGCTATTTGTCCACGTCGTTGTTTGCGGGGATGTAGGACATGCGCACGCGCTATCAGGTTGCGTATGGCGAGGTTCATATCGACACGCTGCGGGACGGGCACGGCATGCCGCTGGTGTTATTGCCGTCGTCATCGCGCGATTCGGAAGATTTCGACGATGTTGCCGAACGTCTCGCGGCAAACGGTTTCATGGTGCTGCGGCCGCAACCGCGTGGGATGCTGGGCAGCACTGGTCCGTTGACCGGCATTACCCAGCATGATTTCGCCCGCGATGTCGCCGAGGTGATCCGTCACGCCAATGTCGGCCCAGCAATTGTTTGCGGCCACGCCTACGGCAATTGGGTGGCGCGCACGGTGGCGGCTGATTTCCCTAATCTGGTGCGTGGCGTGGTGCTGGCGGCAGCATCGGCCCGGACCTCGGCTCCCGAACTTGGCGCTGCTTTGGCGCGGGCCGCCAATATCGCGCTGCCCGATGCCGACCGCCTGGCGGCGCTGCAATTCGCCTTCTTTGCGCCGGGGCACAATGCGTCGTTGTGGCTTGCCGGTTGGCATCCTGCCATGACTGCCGCCCAGCGCGCTGCGACGTCTGCCGCTCCGCGGTCGGAATGGTGGACGGCCGGGCGGGCGCCGGTGCTGGACATCCAGGCAGCCCTCGATCCATGGCGACCGAAAGGTACGGAAAACGATTTCAGCGATGATCTGGGTGCCGGGCGGGTGACAATTCGGGTGATCCAGGATGCCAGCCATGCGCTCTTCCCCGAACAGCCAGTAGCTTTGGTGTCAGCCATTACCGAATGGGTTCATCCAGGGAAATAGATTCCACCGTCAATTCGAGCGCGGCAACGTCATCCCGGCGGGCAATTGCACCCCGGGCGGCAGTTTTAAATTCGGCGGCAGCTTGAAGTTGGGGGGAATTTTCAGGCCGGGTGGCAGTTGCATGCCTGGCGGCAGGGTGAGGCCACCAGGCAAGGTGGAGGGTGCGACGGTTGGGGTCGGTGCGTAGCCGGTTACCCCAGGAATTGACGCCAACGGCGCGGATGCGGCGGGTGCGTTACCATATGGCGAAATCGGTTTGGCAGCGGCAGTTGCGGCATTGCTCGGAGGCGCAGCAATAGGCGGCGGGGCAGCGACACTGCCCATTCTGCTCGTTCCCGCCGGTGCTGTGAACCAGGCGGCCTGCTGGGGCGCGAAGGCCACGGTGGTGGCTTCCAGGCCGTTGCCCGAAAGCGCCTCGATCCGCAGCATGACGCCGTCTTCAGTAATGCAAACACTTCCGTTGCCGCGTGCGGTGGTATAATCCCAATTGGTGCACTGGCTGCCGGCGAAGCTTGCGACGCCGCGCTTTTTGAAGCTGGCTTTGTCGTCGGGCAATTGGCCTTCCTGCGGGACCCGATTGGCCGCCATATCGCCAAACACGCCTTGTCCGTCCATGACCAGTGACGCGCGTTGGGTTTGTCGATCAACCAGAACATAACCGGGTTGGCCGATGGTTTCGATCCGCATCACCCGGCTTTGCGCCCGTTGGCGGATCACCAGGTTTTTGGGCCCGCCACGCCCGATCAGCTTGTAGCTGACCGCGACATCGCGGGTTGGCAGGAGCAATGGCGCGTCCTGGGCGGCAGCATTGCCAGCGAGCAAAACCCCTGCAACGATTAACCCTGCACGCAACCCCGACATTCCTTGCACCTTACTCGTCCCGCCGCTATATCGCGCGCTTCGTTCTGCCGGTCGGTATCGGCGGGACCGTAGCTAAGGACCTGCACCATGAAGCCCGGCATTCACCCGCAATACCACGAACTCAATATCATCATGACCGATGGGACTGAATTCAAAACCCGTTCGACCTACGGCAAGGCGGGCGACACCATCCGCCTTGACATTGATCCGAAATCCCACCCGGCCTGGACTGGCGTGCAGCGTATCATGGATACTGGCGGCCAGGTTGCGAAGTTCAACAAGAAATTTGCAGGCCTCGGCATCAAGAAAGCCTGAGCGACTTCATATTTCGTGCCTTCCGAAAGCCCGCCCCTTGAACCGGGGGCGGGCTTTCTTATGTCTGGCGGGTCGGGATGCCCATCGGGGTTTCGATCGCTGTCAGGGCCGGCCCGTTCGGGCGGTCCAGTATTAAAACCTTGCTATAGCAGGAGGTTCATATGAACGTACTCAATCTGTCGCCGTTATTCCGTACCGCAATCGGCTTTGATCGTCTGGCCCGCTTGGCCGACACTGCCAATGGCGCAGCGGATAGCGGTTATCCGCCCTACAATATCGAACGGCTTGGTGAGGACGCCTACCGCCTCACCATGGCGGTTGCAGGCTTCGGTCCAGAAAACATCGAAATCACCGTCAAGGACAACGCGCTGATCGTCGCAGGCAAGCTCGCAGACGAAACCCAGCAGGCGGAGGTTTTGTATCGCGGTATTGCAGGGCGTGCCTTTGAACGGCGCTTCGTGCTGGCCGATCATATCGTCGTCGATGGTGCCGACATCACCAACGGCTTGCTGCATGTGGCGTTGAAGCGTGTGGTTCCGGAGCAACTGAAGCCCCGCCGTATCGCGATCGGCCCGACCGCCGCTCAGGCGCTCGCGGCTTAAGCTGCACGCGGCTTTGTTAAAATCTGGGTCCAGTGGGCGGGGTGTCGCCTGCTGGACCCTTTTTATGTCGTCCGCACCGATGTAGACTGCGCCATCCCACGCGAGGCAATTGTGATCCGGCTGTCCATCCCGCTGCGTCAGGCTTTGTCCAAGCTCACCTTGCCAGTGCTGATCGCGGTTGCGTTCGGGCTGATGCTGCTGGGCAAGGCGGATACCATGATCGCGACCCGGATGCGGATGGCGCTGGCGGACTCGTTGGCACCGATCTGGGGCTTGGTGGCGGAGCCTTTGGCCGGGGTGCATCGCGCGATTGACGGTGTGCAGAATTTGGCGACGATTTACCAGGACAACGCCAGGTTGCGGGCCGAAAATGAGGTGCTGCGCCGCTGGCAGGCGGTGGGCTTGGCGCTCGATGCCGAAAACGCGACCTTGAAGGCCAATCTGCGCTGGGTGCCGGAACCGACGCCGAGCTTCGTAACAGCCCGTGTGGTTGCCGATGCCGGAGGGGTTTATGCGCGCGCGGTGCTGCTGTCGCTTGGGCCCAAGCATCGCGCAATTAAAGGCCAGATTGCGCTTGACGAGCGTGGCCTGGTTGGTCGGGTGACCGAAATTGGCAGCCGCAGCGCGCGGGTTCTGTTGATCACCGATCTCAATTCTCGCGTGCCGGTCACCTTGGAAACCAGCCGAGGTCGGGCGATTCTCGCGGGCACCAATGGCCCCCGCCCGCGACTGACCTATTGGCCCGAAGGCGTGGTGCCGGTTGAAGGCGAACGGGTGGTGACGAGCGCGGAGGCCAACGCTTTCCCGGCGGGATTGCCAATCGGGGTAGTGCGTTACAATGCTAACCACGTGCCGGAAATCGAACCGGATGCGCGGCTTGACCGGCTCGAGGTGGTCCGCCTGTTCGAATACGGTTTGCATGATCTCGCCCCACCGGAACTGAGCGTGGTCCGCCAGACTGAACGTCGGCGCTAGATGTCTGATCGTCTGCCGGGTATTCGGCCGCGCCCGAGCATCGGGCGCAAGCTCGATATTGCGGCCCGGCGCAGCTTCCCGACCGTGGTGACGGGTTTGTTGCTGGTCGTGGCCGCAGCCCCGTTGGGGATAGGCGGACAGCCCCAAACCCAACTGGCAATCGCGCTGGCGTCAGTATTTTTCTGGACTCTGGTGCGGCCGGCATCGATGCCGCCGCAGGCGGTGTTTTTACTTGGCCTGCTGCTTGATTTGTTGAGCTATGCACCGTTGGGAGTGGGGGTCGTGATCCTATTGGTGCTGCACGGCTTGACCCTCGCAGGACGTCGGGTGTTGGGACGGGCGGGCTTTATGCTTGCCTGGGTTGCCTTTGCGCTGCTCGCGCTCGGGGCGGTTGCACTGCAATGGGGGCTGACCGCATTATTGACTTTGCGCCTGCTGCCGGTGGCGCCCGCGATCCTGGCCGCCATTCTGGCGGTCGGGCTATATCCGCTGCTGGCAGTGCCGCTGGCGCGTGCCCATCGCACCCTGGCAGAAACGGATCGGGCATGAAGCGCGAGGTCGAGCGCACTGGCGTCTTCACCCGCCGCGCCCTGATGATCGGCGGGGCGCAAATCGCGACACTCGGTGTACTCGCGGCCAAACTTTATCAGGTTCAGGTGGTCGAGGGCGATCGCTACGCAACGCTTGCGGACTCCAACCGCATCTCGGCCCGCCTGCTGGCACCGCCGCGCGGGCGATTGCTGGATCGCACCGGCGTGGTGGTTGCGGGTAACCGGCTAAACTGGCGTGCGTTGTTGGTCGCCGAGCAATCTGGCGACGTGGCCGCAACTCTCGACCGGTTCGCCGCCATCGTGCCGTTCGCCGATCATGATCGCGCCCGGGTGGAGCGGGAATTGCGCCGCCATCGCCGCTTCATTCCGATCATCCTGCGGGAATTCCTGACCTGGCAGGAAATGGCGCGGGTTGAGGTGCATGCCCCCGACCTGCCGGGCGTGCTTGTCGATGTGGGCACCACGCGAGAATACCTGTTCGGGTCCAGCCTCGCCCATATCGTCGGCTATGTCGCCCCGCCCGCGGAACAGGACGCAAGCGATGACCCTGTCCTGGCACTGCCTGGCATGCGGGTCGGCCGCGCCGGCATGGAACGGCGCCATGACGCGGTTCTGCGTGGTCGCGCCGGAGCGGTACAACTGGAGGTTAATGCCCATGGTCGGGTGATCCGCGAGCTTGATCGCCACGAGGGAATTCAAGGTCAGGACGTGACTTTGACCATCGATGCCGCACTTCAGCGAGCGGTGTTGGGCCGCCTCGGGGAGGAAAGTGCTTCGGCGGTGGTGCTCGACATTCGCAACGGCGATGTGCTGGCGATGGCGTCCAACCCGTCCTTTGACCCATCTGTGTTTAATTCTGGCGTGTCGCAGGCACAATGGGTGGAATGGACGTCCAATCGGCGCGCGCCGTTGATTAACAAGGCGGTGGCCGGGCTTTACTCCCCAGGCTCGACCTATAAATGCGTGGTGGCGCTGGCCGCACTCGATGCGAAGGTGATGTCGGTCGGCGAAACGGTGAATTGCCCTGGCTACCTCGACTATGGTGATCGGCGCTATCATTGCTGGAGCAAGGGTGGGCACGGCAACGTCGATATGCGTCAGGCCATCAAGGTCAGTTGCGATATTTATTTTTTTGAGTCTGCGCGACGGATAGGCATCGATCGGCTGGCGGCGATGTCCAACCGGTTCGGCATTGGGGTTGATCTTGGGTCCGACCTGCCGGGCGCCCGCAAGGGGCTGATGCCAACCCGGGCCTGGGCTGCCGGGCGCGGCGAGGCGTGGAATATCGGCGACACGATCGTGTGCGGCATCGGCCAGGGACGGGTGCAGACCACGCCATTGGCGCTCGCGACCATGGCCGCCCGGATTGCCAGCGGCCGGATGGTGGTGCCACGCTTGACCGCGGGGCCGGCGGTGGTGGCTGAAAGCCTTGGCGTTCCTGAACGCGGACTGGCGCTGGTACGCGATGGGATGTGGTCGGTGGTCAATGAACAAGCCGGCAGTGCGCCGCTGGCCAGGCTGGGGCCGCTCGCCTCCCCAAGCTTTGCGACGGCCCAAATGGCCGGTAAGACCGGGTCCGTGCAAATCCGGAATGTGACCCGCGAGCAGCGCGAAAAAGGCTACAAATCGGAAAATCTCGCCTGGGAGTTCCGCCCACATGCGCTTTTCATCGCCTATGCCCCGCATGATGCGCCGCGCTATGCCATGGCTCTGGTGGTCGAACACGGCAATGCGGGTGCCCAGGCAGCGGCGCCAATCGCGCGGGAAATCATGATCGACACCTTGCTGCGCGACCCCGGCGGGCAACCGCCGCCCCGGGTGCAGGCGCGGTCATGAGTGTTTTTGAACGCCGGCTGCTGCGCGATGCCAATTTTGGCCTGACCGGAAAATTGTTCAAAGTATCCTGGAGCTTCATCGCGCTGCTGTGTGCGCTGGCGAGCATCGGCTATCTGGCGCTCTATTCCGCCGCCGGCGGCGCGGCCGAACCTTATGCCACCCGCCATATTCTGCGCTTTGGCTTCGGGCTGGTGCTGATGATCTCAATCGCGATGATCGATATTCGCTTTATCGCCCGGCTGTCATGGCTATCATATGCAGTGGGGGTCGGGCTGCTGGTGATGGTGCTGCGGGTGGGCCATGTCGGCAAAGGCGCGCAGCGCTGGATCGAGCTTGGCGGCATGCAATGGCAACCGAGTGAACTGATGAAGCTTGCCCTGATTCTGGCGCTGGCGGCGTGGTTCCATAGGGCAAGCTGGGAACGGATGGGCAATCCGTTATTTCTGATCCCGCCGTCGCTGGCGGTGCTGCTGCCGGTCGGGCTTATTCTTAAACAGCCCAATCTGGGGACCGCGGTGATTACGGCGGTCGTGGGGCTGACGGTGTTTATCGGCGCCGGGGTGCGCTGGTGGAAAGTGCTAATTGTTGTTGGGATGGTGGGCGCGGTGGCGCCGGTGGCATATTCGCACCTGCATGACTACCAGCGGGCGCGGATCGATATTTTCCTCAACCCGGAAAGCGATCCGCTCGGTGCTGGTTACAACATCATCCAGTCCAAGATCGCCCTTGGTTCGGGCGGGGTGTGGGGCAAGGGCTTCCTCGGCGGCACCCAGGGACATCTGAACTTCCTGCCGGAAAAGCAGACCGATTTTATTTTCACCATGTGGGCGGAGGAATTTGGCCTGGTCGGCAGCTACGCGCTGATGGCGCTGTTATGCCTGATCGTGGTCGGCGGCATGCTGATTGCGCTGCGCTGCCGGCACCAGTTCGGGCGCCTGGTGGCGCTCGGGATCAGCATGAATTTCTTCATGTATGTGTTCGTTAATCTGGCGATGGTGATGGGGGCGATCCCGGTTGGTGGGGTACCCCTACCGCTGGTCTCCCATGGCGGCTCGGCGATGATTATGGTGATGATCGGCATGGGGGTGCTGATGTCAGTGCATGTCCATCGCGATGCGGAATTTGGTGGTGGCGATGATGACGGGTTCGGTCCGAGGCGGTTTGGGTAAAGCGGGGCAAACTACACCCGCCGCACCCCGTAAAACTGGGGATACCCGTCCCTGATATCCTTCAAATAGCTGAAATGCGCGATCGGCTGATCGTGCATCCCCATCGGCACATAGGGCACGAAATTCCACATTTCCAACTGCATCTCGGCAGTCAATGTTTGCTGCGCGGCGAGATCGGGCGCGTCGAACCAGGCGTCACGCAGCGCTTCCATTTTGGCGCTGGTCGGCCAACCGAACCAGGCTTTTTCCCCGTCGCCACGCGCGGCTGACATGGTGGCGGGCGAAATATTTCCGGTGCCGCCGAGATAGGTGAAAAATACGTTCCAACCACCCTTGTCGATCGGCGCCTTGCTCGCCCGCCGCTGCACCACGGTGCCCCATTCGAGCGCCTGGAAATCGACGTTGAAGCCAAGCCGGGTCAGCACATCGGCGCCGACCTGGGCGGCGGCCCAGATGCGCGGGATGGTGGTGGCACCAAGCACGACGATTTTTTCGCCCTTGTAGCCGGCGGCTGCCAGTTCCTTCTTCAGCGCGGCGATATCGCCCCAGCCATTGGTATTGGCGGCCAAACCGGCGTCGGACGCATATTGCGTGCCGGGGACGAACAGCCCGACCGGGACCTTGATTAGGCTTGGTTCGGCGCCGGCAACCGCGGTCATCACGTCGCGCTGATTGATCGCCTTTTGCACCACCCGGCGGATCGCGGGATTGTCGAACGGCGGCAGCAAATGGTTGAAGCGCAGGCAGGCGACGCCGCCGGTGACATCGTGGACCTCAACGGTCAGGCGTTTGTCCTTGCGTAAGACAGGGACCAGATCAATTGACGGGTTTTCCCACCAGTCGATTTCGTTGTTCAGCAGCGCCGACATGGCGGTTCCTGCGTCCGGCATCACCGTCCATTCCATCCGGTCGAAATGGACGATTTTCGGGCCGGCCGTGAAGCTCGGCACGCCATCGGCACGTGGCACGTAGCCGGCGAATTTCTCGAACACCACCTTGGCGCCGGGGATGCGTTCATCGGCCTTGAAGCGGAACGGGCCGCTGCCGATGGCTTCGGGGATCGCTTTCATCGCATCGGTCTGGGCGAGCCGTTCCGGCATGATCGCCGAGGCATAGGCCGCGAGCGCGTTCGGCAACAGGCTGAAGCGGGATTTCAGACGGATCCGGATCATCCGGTCAGACGGTGCACTGATCTCGGCGATGCGGGCAGCGAGCGCGGTGCCGATCGCATCGCGGGATGCAAAGCGGGTGATACTGGCGACGCAATCGCGGGCCAGTACTTTGGTGCCATCATGGAACAGCAGCCCGTCGCGCAAGGTCAGCTCCCACAGCAGCCCATCGACGCTGGTGGTGAAGCCGGCGAGCATTTGCGGGTGGATGTTGAATTTATCGTCAATGCCGAACAGCGTGTCGAACACTGCCAGCGAATAGTTGCGGGTGATATCGGCGGTGGTCCAAACCGGATCGAGCGACGCCAGATCGGCATGCGGCACGAAACGCAGCAGGCTTTTGGGTTGGGCGATGGTGGGGGTGGCGAGTGTCAACGCGGCGGCGGATTGCAGCAGAGTACGACGACGCATTGTGGTCTCCGGTGGCTATGGCTGGCGGAGACTTTGCAGGGTAAGCGCCAATCCGTCACGCAAATTCATCTCGGCCGCAACGCCAAGCAACGCGATCGCCTTAGCCGGATCACCAAGCGACTGGCGGATGTCACCGAGCCGGGCCGGCCCATGGCTAACCCCGCCGCCATTGCCTTGCAACGCGGACAGAATATGCGCGAGGTCGAGCACGCTGGTGGCGCGGCCGGTGCAGACATTGACCACGTCGGCCGCCGGATGATCGTGCAGCACCGCCATCGCGGCGCGGAGATGGCGTACCACGTCGGCGACATAGACAAAATCGCGAGTCTGCCCGCCATCGCCGTGCACTGTTAGCCCCTGACCGGTCGCAAGTCTGCCGGCGAAAATCGAAATCACCCCGCTATACGGCGATTTTGGGTCCTGGCGCGGGCCATAGACGTTGAAAAATCGCAAGCCGACGCTGGGCACGCCATGGACGGTGAAGCCAATGGCGGCGTGCAGTTCCGATCCGTATTTGTCGGCGCCATAGGCGGTTTGCGGGGCGGGGCGCAGGGCCTCGGTCGCGATCTGATCGCCGATATTGCCGTAGATGGCGGCGGATGACGCATAGACCACCGGGATTTGCCCGGCCGTGGCGGCGGCTTCCAGCACTGCAACGGTTGCCGATTGATTGGCGCGATGGGTTTCAAACCAACATTCGTTGCCGCGCTGGATGGAGGCGACGGCGGCAAGGTGGAAGCAGCCGGTGATGCCAGCGAAAGCATTGGCAACAATGGCCGGATCGGCGGCATCGCCACGTCTAACATCGCAGCGCGGATCTAGATTTTCGGCCTTGCCAGTCGAAAAATCATCTAGCACCCGTACCTCATGCCCCGCTGTCAGCAACGAATCCGTCAAATGCGACCCAATAAATCCAGCACCGCCGGTGACCAAATACAACGCCATCAGCCGCCCTTTACGCCGCCTGCGGTCAAGCCGTGGACGATTTCTTTTTGCATCAGCAAAGTCAGCAGCAGCACCGGGGCAGTGACCAGCAAGGCGGCGGCGGCAAGCGGCCCCCAACTGATTTGCTCAAAGCTGATCACGTTATAGACTGCGACCGGCAAGGTGCGGGTTTCGCGCCCGGCGAGCACCACGCCAAAGATGAAATTGTTCCAGCTGAAAATGAAGGCAAGGATCATCGCCACCACGATTCCCGGGCGTGCCAAAGGCAAGGCGACATACAGGAAGGCCTGCCAGATCGTCGCGCCATCGACCAGGGCTGCTTCCTCAAGTTCCTGCGGCAATCCCTCGAAAAACCCGATCATCACCCAAACCACGATCGGCACGGTGATCACCAGATGGGTTATCAGCAGCGGCCACAGCGTTCCGGTCATTTCGAGCCACTGAAAGATCAGAAACAGCGGGATCAGATAGGACAATCCCGGCGTCACGCGGGCGATCATGATGACGGCCGCAGCCTTGGCCGCCTGCGCCTTGGCGATGCCGAAGCCGGCCGGCACGCCGAGCAGCAAAGCCAACCCAGTGGCGCCAAATGATACGAAGATCGAGTTCAGCGTGTAGGTCAGGAAGTCGTTCTTCTCGAATACCTGAATGAAATTATCCAGCACCGGCGGGTTGGGGATGAAGACCGGCGGGAAAGCCATGTTATCGACTTCGTTTTTCAACGACAGCGACAGCATCCACAGGAAGAACAGGATTGCCGGCGAGATCAGGGCGACGACAGCCAAGCCAAAGCCAATATTGCCGAGCAGTTTGCCTTTTCTCATTGCCCCCAATCTTATTGCCATTGCTTTTGCTGCCTCGCGCTGAACAAAAGCAGACTGACCAGCAGGATGATGATGAAGAACACCACGGTCACCGCCGCCGCGTAACCCATGTTGTAGAACGAAAACGCCTGGAGGTAAAGGAATAAATTCATAGTCTCCGACGACGTGCCAGGCCCGCCGCCCGAGATCACGAAGATCAGATCGAAGGCTTTCAGCGCGTCGATGGTACGGATCACGGTGGCGACGATAATATGCGGCCAGACCAGCGGAACAGTGATGTGGCGGAACATGTCCCAGCCACTGGCGCCGTCCAAGGTCGCGGCCTCATACGGATCAATCGGCAGGCTGGCGAGGCCGCCGAGCACGATCAGCATCACCAAAGGCGTCCACTGCCAGGTCTCGACCATGACCAGGGTCGGGATCACCGAAACCGAGTCGTAGGTCCATTGGCTCGGCGGAATGCCGACGCTGGTCAGCAGGTAGTTGAGCACGCCGAGCTGGGGGTGAAACGTCATGGTCCACACCAGCGCGACCGCGACCGGGGTGGCCATCATCGGCAGGATGAAAATCGTCCGCGCAATGCCGCGCATCGGGAATTTCTTGTGGAAGGTGACGGCGGCTGCCACGCCGAGCACCACTGGTAACACCACTGACAGCGCGGTGAAGTAGAGCGTCCGCACCACCGACCACAGGAAGCGGTCATCGGTGGTCAGGCGGAGATAATTATCGAGGCCGATAAAGGTGAAGTCGCCACCGACCTTGAATTCGTGCACCGACATATAAAGCGTGAACAGCCACGGGAAGATGATCACCGCCAGCACCACCACCCCTGCTGGCAGCAGGAACGGCCAGTAGTTGCGCGCATAGTTGCGACCGCGCAGGCCGGTTGCGGCTGCTGTCATCGGGATATGGCTTGAACGTTCATGCCCCCGTTATAGCGCCGCATTCGGCGATGGGAAGCCGCCTTATTTCACCGGCAAATCCGTCAACTTGCACAAATTGGTGCCCTTCTTCTCACGAAAGCCGCCATCGATGAACACCACCTTGATGTCGTAGATGCAATTGCCGTCGCGCGGCAATTTGAAAAGATGTCCGCCTTGGGCCAGCAGCGTATCCTTGTCGAGCCGGTTCTTGCCCCAATTGTCGCGGCCCGCCGGGGCTGCGAAAACCTGAGTGATGGTTTTGTCGCTGGTGTTGATCAGCCGGAAGGTCGGATCGTTGGCGGGTTTGCCCGGAACCGATGCCTTGCTGTCAGCAGCGGGCGGGGCGGCGGGTTGCGCAGTGGCGGCAATCGGCAAAAGGCAAAGGGTGGTGATCAAAAACGGGCGAAATTTCATCGTCAGGGTTCCGTCATGGGTGGGGCGCGGCGTAACACGTAGATGGTCCACCATAGTTGCGGCAACAACAGGGCAAGCGGGAAAATCGGTTTCACTGAACTGGGCGCGGCGATGAAGCCAAGCGCTGCCGCCCCCCCAACGGTCGCAAACCCCCAATGCAGCATCGCCACCGCGCGGGCATCGACGCCGCTGCGCTGGGCAAGCTGGTAAAGGTGACCGCGATGCGCCCGCGCCAGATTCTCGCCGGCGATCACGCGGCGCACCAGGGTAAAGGCGACATCCCATAACAGCCCGGCGAGCAGCATTGGCACGATCAGGAAGCTCATTTCCACCGCATCGAACCGCGCTGCGGCGACGCCGAGCACGGCGAGCATGAAGCCGCAGAACTGGCTGCCGACATCGCCCATGAAAATCCGCGCGCGGGGAAAGTTGAAGGGCAGAAAGCCGAGCAGACCGGCGGCCAGCAGCATGGCGGCGGCATAGGCGAACCAGCCGCCTTGGCTGGCCGCGATCAACGCCAGAAAAAGACTGGCAATCAGCGCGGTGCCGGCGGCGAGGCCATTCATGCCGTCCATGAAATTTACCGCGTTGGTGGCGAACACCAGCCACAGCAGGGTGACAGCCATCCCCCACAGCCCGACATCGATGCTGCCCAGCCACGGCAGATGAAACACCTGGATATAAAGTCCGCTGCCAACAGCCAAGGACGCGGCGAATATTTGGGCGGCAAGCTTGGCGGTGGCTGGCCAGTCCCACAGATCATCGGCGAAAGACACCAGCGCCACGGCCGCCGCGCCCTCGATCACACCAGGCGGGACGGCGAAAGGCAGCACGACAACCCCAACCACGAACGCCGCCACAATCCCCACCCCGCCGCCCTTCGGGATTGGGCTGCTATGGAGTTTGCGCAGATCGGGCTGGTCCATCAGCCGCGCCGCGATCATGCCGCGCACCACGATCGCCGAGACCAGCGCCAGCGCGAAAAACATCAACGCCTCAGTCATTCTGGCGCCAGCCGATACAACCCAACCTCCCGCGTTGTCCGATCCTCCAACTCGGTGCTGGTCGGCACCACGTAGCGGGCGAATTCTACCATGCCGGCTTTGGGCAGATAGGCGCGGCCGGGGTCGGCGATCCACACCTCGGCACTTCCGGCCATGCGGCGCAACCAAGGCAGGATATGCGCGGTCATTGGGGCCTCGTAGCAGACGTCGCCACACAGGATCAGGTCCCAGGCGCAGTCTTGTCCGACCACATCGCCGATGACCACCGTGACGGCCACAGCGTTGAGGTCGGCATTGAGGGTGATGGCTGAGGATGCCATCGGGTCGATTTCGGCGGCGGTGACCGACGCGGCGCCAGCCATGGCGCAGGCAATGGCAGCCAACCCGCCGCCGGCGGCGAAATCCAGCACATGCTTGCCGGCGATCTGGGCTTGATTGTCCAGCACGTAGCGCGCCAAGGCCTGGCTGCCCGGCCAAGCGAAGGCCCAGAATGGCGGCGCGATGTTGCGTTCGGCCAGCCAATCTTCTGTCGCCTGCCAGATCGGGGTGATTTCGGTCGCCAAATACAGGGCGATTTCCGGCACCAGCTTCGCGCGATCGATTTCGGTATGGGCGCGCAGAAACGCCTCGGTCACAGCCGGCCAAGCAGGATGGCGAAGCCGATGGCCGCACCGGTTTCGCGGTTGAGCTGGAACAGGCGGAGGCAGAGGCTGGGATTATCGATGTCGAGGGCGACGACCTGCCAGACCAGCAATCCGGCGGGCAGCAGCAAACCGACGTAGAACCACAGGCCCAACCCCGCCATCATGCCCGCCACGACGAGCAGCACGACCGTCGCGGTATAGCAGGCAGCCAGGAATGGCTTGGTGCGTGTGGCGAACAGCCGGGCAGTGGATCGGACGCCGACCAGCGCATCATCCTCGCGGTCCTGATGCGCGTAGATCGTATCGTAACCCAAAATCCAAACGATCGCCGCTGCATACAGTGCCATCGCCGCGCCATCGATCCGCCCGGTGGCCGCCGCATACCCCATCGGCGCACCCCAACCAAACGTGAAGCCGAGCATCAACTGCGGCCACCACGTCACCCGCTTCGCGAGCGGATAGGTCACCACCAGCACCAGCGATGCCACGCCGAGCCACTGTGCCAAACCATTTAATTGCAGCAGAATTCCCAGCCCAATGGCCAGCAGCACGGCGAGAAACACTGCCGCGTGTCGCATCCGCAACGCACCTGACGCCAGTGGCCGCCCGGCGGTGCGGGACACCTTGCGGTCCAATTCGCGGTCCCACATGTCATTCACCACACACCCCGCGCCGCGCATCACAAAGCTGCCGGTCAGAAACAGAAGCACCAACCAAGGACTGCCACCCGCCAGCACAATCGACCACAGACCGGGCATGAACAGCAGCCAACCGCCGATTGGCCGGTCGAGCCGGGCCAGTAACGCATAGGGCACCGCGCCGGCGGGCAATCGGCCAACCCAGCCGCCGGTGGAGATATCGGTATGGGGCGTCATGTCTGTTACTGTGCCCGCAGCCATGCATTCGTCAAACCCCGACCATCTCCCGCGCCTGTTCGTTGCCGATGATCTTGCGATCAACGCACCGATCAGCCTGACGCCAGCGCAAACCCATTACCTCGCCCGCGTCATGCGGCGCGGGCTGGGGGACGCGGTTCGCCTGTTCAACGGGCGCGACGGCGAAATGCTGGCCCGCCTGACCGACATCACCCGCAACGCTGCGCTGTGTGTGCCCGAAATGCTGTTGCGGCCCCAGGAACCCGAGCCGGATGTGTGGCTCGCCTTCGCGCCCCTGAAGCGCGAGGCAACCGAGATGGTGGTCGAAAAAGCCACCGAACTCGGCGCCACGCGGCTGATCCCGGTGCTGACCGCACGCTGCAACAGCCAGCGCATCAACGCCGAACGCTGGCGTGTCATCGCCATTGAAGCGGCTGAACAGTCGGAGCGGCTGAGCATACCTGATATCGCCGAGCCTTTGCGGCTCACCCAATTCCTTGCAGCCTGGCCCGTCGAACGTCCGCTGTTTGCGGCAATTGAACGAACCAGCGCATTGCCGATCACAGCCAAAATCGGCCCCGCCGGCCTACTGATCGGCCCGGAAGGTGGCTTCGCGCCAGATGAACTTGAATTCATGCGGCGGCATCGCTTTGTTATATCGGCCTCCCTCGGTCCGCGCATCTTGCGGGCGGAAACGGCTGCGATCGTCGGGCTGGCGCTTTTGCAAGCGCGCAATGGCGGCTAAGACAGACTCTAAACCTTGGCCGCCGTGCCCGAACTGAACGGAAACATCCATGTCCAATCCCGGAGACGCTGATGCGACGCCGATTACCTCGGTGCGTCAATTGGCTGACCACATCGCCGTCGGCGGCAAGCCCGCCGCGCGTTGGACGATCGGCACCGAACACGAAAAATTTGGTTTCCGACCCGATTTTAGCGCGCCTGGCTATGAACCTGCCGGCATCCGCGCCATCCTCGAAGGCATGGCGCCGAATGGCTGGGAGCCGATTCTGGATCGCGGCAACCCGATCGGGCTGACCGGGCGCGGCAGTGCGTCGATCTCGCTCGAACCGGCCGGACAGTTGGAGCTGTCAGGTGGCCTGATGCCTGACCTGCACGCCACCCATGCCGAGTTTCAGGAGCATTTCGCCGAGGTTCATGCGGTCGCCGATCCCTTGGGCATCGGATTCGCCCCGCTCGGCTTCCATCCGCTCCACACCCGCGCCGAAATGCCGTGGATGCCGAAAGGCCGCTACGCCATCATGAAGCGCTATATGCCGCTGGTTGGCAGCATGGGGTTGGACATGATGACGCGGACCTGCACGGTGCAGGTCAATCTCGACTACGCCGACGAAGCCGACATGGCGAAAAAATTGCGGGTGTCGCTGGCCCTGCAGCCGCTGGCGACAGCGTTGTTCGCCAATTCGCCGTTCTATGAGGGCAAGCCGAGCGGCTTCCTGTCCTACCGCGCCCATGTCTGGACCGATACCGACAACCAGCGCTCTGGCATCCCGCCGGTGTTCTTCAAGGAAGATTTCGGCTTCGAGCGCTATGTCGAGTGGCTGCTCGACGTGCCGATGTATTTTGTCAGCCGCAATAATCGCTACATCGATGTGGCAGGCCAGTCGTTCCGCGATTTCATGGCCGGCAATTTGGGCAATTCCGCAGCCGGGGAGGCAACGGTCGGCGATTTCGCCGACCACATGACCACCGCCTTCACCGATGTCCGGGTCAAGCGCTTCATCGAAATGCGCGGCGCCGATGCCGGCAGCCCTGAAATGATGGTGGCGCAATCGGCGCTTTGGGTTGGGTTGCTGTACGACAGCGCTGCCCTCGCCGCCGCCGACGCGCTGGTGCGCCGCGCGCCGTGGGAAGACTATCTCGCGCTGCGCGGGGCAGTGCCACGCCTCGGCCTCAATGCGCCGTGGGGCGACGGCGTGTTGCGCGATCTCGCCCGTGATGTGGTGGCAATTGCCCGCGATGGCTTGCGCGCCCGCGGCCGTCGCAATGCCGATGGCCAGGACGAGACCCGTCATCTTGCGCCGCTTGAGCCGATTGTCGCCGGCAGCCCGACCCAGGCCGAACATTGGCTGGCGCGCTATCATGGCGCTTGGAAGGGCGATGTCCGGCAGATTTTCGCGGAAGCGGCGGTGTAATACCAAGCGCCCGAATGACTGACTCTTCCACTCATTCGGGCGCTTGGTATTGCGCACCGGGTTGGCCGGCGGCGGTGCGCCAAGCAAAGACTTATACCAAGCGCGGCGATCGCCCCGAGATCCCAACTGTAGGG
>JANYCX010000145.1 GCA_025360065.1 Acetobacteraceae bacterium
TTAATACATCGTCTCAATCAACCGAGCCGGCCCGGTCGCATCCAACGCCGCGCCATCCATCGCCCCCTTGGTGATGTCGGCCAGGATGGTGCCGTTGCTGGGCAGCGTGCTGCGCGCGATGTGTTTGTCCGGGTTCCAGAGTTCGGACCGCATGATCGCCTTGGCGCATTGGAAGAATACGGTTTCGACATGCACCACCAGCACGCTGCGCGGCAGCTTGCCATCATGGATGAAGCGGGCCAGCAGGTCGGGCGCGACCGAGATTTCGGCGCGGCCGTTGACACGCAGCGTTTCACCGATGCCGGGGATCAGGAACAGCAGCGCCACGCGCGGGTCGTGCAGGATATTGCGGAGGTTATCGATGCGGTTATTGCCGCGCCGGTCGGGCAGCAGCAGGGTGCGGTCATCTTCGATGGCAACGAAGCCGGGGCCGTCACCTCGCGGGGTGGCATCGACAAAGCGCTCGCCTGCGGTGGCGAGCACGGCAAAAGGCGCGGCGCGGATCAGCGCCTGGTAGTGCGGGTGGAGGTAATCAACTTCTTTCGCGACAGCGCCGCCGGACGGGGTGCCATAGATGGCGCGCAGGGTTTCGAGGTCGCGGATGATGTGGTCCTGGGGCATGGCGGGGCATCCTTGGCGGGCGTGTGATCCATATCAATGCGCGATCAGGTGGGGTGCGTAAAGTCCGGCCCGGGTGATCAACCTGGGAGGTAAATATGCGACTAAACTGGTGCAAAGCTTTGCTGATCGGCGCGCTGCTGGCGTTACCGGTGGCGGGGCTGGCGCAGGGCACCAAGCCCGCCGCCAATGCCGACATGGCGCACGGATTGCCCAACGCCAATTTTACCCTGCGCACTGGCATCGCCGGCGGCAAAATGGTGTTCATCGGGCGCGGTGGGGCGATCGACGGCAAGATCAACCCGGTGTTGACCGTGCAGGAAGGCGACATGGTGCAGATCACGCTGATCAATGGGGAGGGTGCGGAGCATGATCTGGCGCTGCCCGATTTGCGCGCGGCGTCCCAGCGGGTGACCGGCCCCGGGGCCAGCAGCACTTTGGTCTTGCATGCCGACAATATCGGCAGTTTCGAATATTTCTGCACCATCGCCGGCCATCGCCAGGCTGGCATGGAAGGGATGCTGAAGGTCGAACAGAAAATCGCCAGCGCAGGCGCTGTCCAGGCCGCGAGCATCGTGCGTGATCCCGCCGATCTGCCGCCGCCACTGGCCGAACGCGGACCAACCCATGTGCGATATGAATTGGAGGCGATCGAGCGCATGGGGCGCCTGGACGATAACACGACCTTCAACTACTGGACTTTCAACGGCAAAGTGCCCGGCCCGATGCTGCGGGTGCGGGTGGGCGATACGGTGACGGTCTCGCTGAAAAACGCGCCGGACAGCCTGATGCTGCATAATATCGATCTGCATGCAGTGAACGGCCCTGGTGGTGGCGCGGTGGCGACCGAGGTGGAGCCTGGTGAAACCAAGGCCTTCACGTTCAAGGCGCTGACCCCGGGGCTTTACGTTTATCATTGCGCGACGCCGATGGTCGCCAACCATATCAGCGCCGGCATGTATGGGCTGATCCTGGTGGAACCGGTGGGTGGCTTACCGAAGGTCGATCACGAATTTTATGTGATGCAGGGGGAGCTTTATACCTCCGAAGCCTTTGGCCAGTCCGGCGTGCAGGAATTCAGCGTTGATAAGCTGCTGTCCGAACATCCGGAGTATTTCGTCTTCAACGGCGCTGTCGGCGCGCTGGTGACCGAACATCCGCTGCGCGCGAAAGTCGGCGAAACGGTGCGGATTTTCTTTGGGGTTGGCGGGCCGAACTTCACCTCGTCCTTCCATGTTATCGGGACGATCTTCGACAAGGTCTACACATTTGGCGGCGTTGCAAGCGCCCCACAGCTGGGCGTGCAGACCGTGTCGGTGGCGCCCGGCGGGGCGGTGGTGGTCGATCTGACCCTGCCGGTGCCAGGGCGCTACGTGATTGTGGACCACGCGCTGAGCCGCTTGCAACGCGGGCTGGTCGGGGCCTTGTTCGTCGAAGGGCCGGCGAACCCGGACATCTACCGCGCCGAGCCGCCGGCCAAACCGATGACCATGCCGATGCCGGCGAAAAAGTAGCGCCGAATGGGCTTGCGCATGGGCGGCAGTGCGATGACACTGCCGCCCATGACATGGTCCATTCTTGTGCGTGATCCCGCCACTGGCGCCCTGGGGGCGGCGGTGGCGTCGCGGTTTTTTGCGGTCGGTGCGATCTGCATCCAGGTCGAAGGCGGGGTTGCCGCGATGGCGACGCAGGCTTTGGTCAACCCGATGCATTTCCCGCCCGCCTGGCCAAGGCTGCGCGCGGGGGATGTGCCGCAGGCGATCCTGGATGATCTGTTGCGCGGCGATCCGGGGTTTGACCAGCGGCAGTGCCATATCGTGGACGCGCAAGGCCGGATCGCCCAGCATACCGGCGAAAACTGTGTGACCTGGGCGGGCATGGTGCGTGGGGTGGATGTCTCGGTCGCCGGCAACATGCTGGCCGGCCCGCAAGTGGTGCAGGCCACATTGGATGGGTTTGCGACCGCGCAAGGCGATCTTGCCGAACGCTTGATCAGCGCGATGCAAGCTGGCGAAGCGGTGGGCGGGGACAAGCGTGGCAAGCAATCGGCGGCGCTGAAGGTCTGCACGAAGGATTCCTACCCCGATCTGGATATCAGGTCCGACGATCATCCCGATCCACTGGCCGACCTGCGGCGTCTGCACCGGATCAGCCTGGAACGTTTTGCGATCTTCCGCCGGCATCTGGCGGGCCGCGATAGCCAATGGGGCACGGTCGATCGTGACATCATCAACGCCGACGTCGAAAAATACGGAAAACCGCTTTAGTTGGGAGGCTGCATCATGCGCCGGATAATACTTGCTGGCTTGTTTGCGATCGCTGCGACCACCCAGGTTGCGGCCCAGGGTAATCTGCGCATCGGCTTGCGCCAGGACCCCGATATTCTCGATCCCACGCTCGGGTCGAGCTATGTCGGGCGCATTGTCTATGCCGCGATGTGCGACAGGCTGTTCGATATCGACACCAACCTCAACATCATCCCCCAACTCGCCACCGGCTTTAAGTACGAAGACCCGACCCATCTGGTCATCACGCTGCGCCCCGGCGTGAAGCTGCATGACGGCACCGAGATGACGGCAGACGTGGCGAAATATTCGCTGGTGCGGGCGCTGACCATGAAGGGCAGCATGCGGGTCGGGGAAATCAACACCATCGACAGCATTGACGTGATCGATCCGCTGACCATCCGGCTCAATCTGAAAAATCCGGCATCGCAGTTGCTGGCGCAGTTGACCGATCGTTCCGGGATCGTGGTCTCCCCGAAGGCCGCTGAGGCCGCTGGTGACAAATTCGGCCTCGCCCCGGTTTGTGCCGGGCCCTACGCGTTCGACAGCCGGATCGCCCAGGACCGCATTGTGCTCAAGCGCTTCCCCGGCCACTGGAATGCCGGCGCGTTCAGTTTCGATCAAATTACGTATTTGTCCATCGTCAATTCGGCGGCGCGGCTGGCGAATTTGCAGGCTGGCAGCCTCGATATGGTTGAATACCTGCCGCCGACCGATGTTGCCGCCGTCCAGAAGGACCCTAAGCTGAAGCTCGCGGTCAATGACGGTCTCGCCTATACCGGCATCAACTTCAACGTCAATAATGGCCCCGCAGCGCAGACCACGATCGGGCAGAACGCGCTGATCCGCCGCGCGTTCGAGCTGGCGATTGACCGCAATGCGGTGATTAACGTGGTATTCAACGGCATGTTCAAGCCGACCGCGCAGGCTAATCCGCCAAGCTCGCCCTATTACGTCGCCAGCATTCAGCCGCCGACGCGTGACATCGCCAAGGCGCGCGCCTTGCTGGCCCAGGCAGGGGTTACCGGGCGGATCGCGGTCGAACTCACCGTCACCAATGAACCGGAGCCGCAACAGGTTGGCGAAGTGCTGCAATCGATGGTCGCCGAAGCCGGCTTTGACCTCAAGCTCAAGACCATGGAATTCGCATCGTCGTTGTCCGCCGGCTACAAGGGCGAATTCAATGCCTACATGATCGGTTGGTCGGGCCGTGTCGATCCGGACGGCAATATGTGGGCGTTGATGCATTCCAAGGGTGTGTTCAACTACGGCAAGCACAGCAATCCGGAGATGGATGGCTTGCTCGATCAGGCCCGCACCGTCACCGATACGGCGCAGCGTAAGGCCATCTATACCAAGGTGTGGGAAATCCAGCGGCAGGATTTGCCGCTGATTTATCTCTATACCGGGAAGAATATTGTGGCGATGAAAGCTGGTCTGAACGGGTTTCAGCAGGTGCCGGATGGGTTGATCCGGCTCGGCGGGATGAAGCTGGGCAATTGACGGCAAGTGCTCGCAAGGACGGGATTGGGATACGGTGGCCAATTGAAAACGCCAAATAAGCCGCCCAGTGGGTAGAACCTGAGCCGTTACCTTTGGTTTTCAAGCGCGCGCCGGCATCGTCGGGGCGCTCATCATGCAGGGTGGCCGAGGGATCGGGCATCAATCGTCTGTTTACCTTTGCCTGCCAACATCCCCCGATGTCCGATGACCTTGCAACCCTGGATCTGGACGCTGCCGTCGCGTTGCATCGCGCGGGCGCGTTCGCCAATGCGGTGGAACTTTACGACGATATCCTCGCCGCTGCACCTGATATAGCCCCGGTCCAGCATCTAAGCGGGCTTGCGCTGGCGCAAATCGGGCGCGCCTCGGAAGGCCTGATCCGGCTGCGGCGGGCCTGCGCGCTCGCGCCTGACGATCCGGTTTTGCACCTCGGCCTGGGCGAGGTTGCGTTGGCGGCCGGTGCAAATGCTGAGGCGGAAACGCATCTGCTGGCCGCGTACGCGCGTAGCCCAGCCGACCCGAGGATCGGCGCCGCCCTGGCCAGGCTGCGTTTGGCCCAGGGCATTGCCGCCAATCTGAGGGGAGACCCAATGTCCGCAGCGCAGGCTTTTGGTGCCGCCATGCGGCTCGATCCCTATCAAGCCGATGCGGCCAGCAATCTTGCGGCGTTGTGCAATGGCGAAGGCCATTGGCAGGAGGCGGAGGCGTTGTCGCGCGCGGCGGTCTCGATTGCGCCCGGCCATGTCGCGGCATGGACCAATCTTGGCAATAGTTTGCACCGGCAGTCACGCCATGAAGAAGCCGCCGACGCGTTCGGCCTGGCCCTCGCGCGCGATGGCGCGGCGGTGGATGCGGCGACTGGCCTCGGGCTGAGCCTGCTGGCGATGGGGCGGGTGGACGATGCGGTGATCGCCCAACGTGCGGCGGTGGCGACCAATCCGGCCTGTCCGGTGGCGCATCTCAACCTGGCGTATTGCCTGCTGACCGCGGGCCAGTTTGCTGAAGGCTGGACCGAGTTTGAATGGCGTGGACTGGCAACTGCCACACCGGCGCCACCCGTCGCGGGGCCGCTGTGGCGCGGCGAACCGCTCTATGGTCGGCGGATTCTGGTGCAGGCGGAAGGCGGGTTGGGCGATATCCTGCAATTTGCCCGCTATCTGCCGCAGCTGTTGCAGCGCGGCGGGCAGGTGATTGTGCAAACCCACAAACCATTGACCCGGCTGTTTGCCGGGCTGCCGTGCATCGAGGTCGCCGAAGTCGGCGCCACCATGCCGCATTTTGACCTGTCGGTGAAATTGCTGAGCCTGCCGCGCCTGTTTGCGACCACGCTTGCGACAATCCCTCCGCCGGTGCCGCTGCGCGTGGACCTGTCCCGCGTGGCCGCGTGGCGCAGGCGAATTCTAGGCAATGCGTCGGGCGGTTTTGTGGTGGGGCTGGTCTGGGCCGGCGCACCCCGTGGCGATGTGCTTTCACAAGCCGAAATGGACAGCAGGCGATCGATGAAGCTTGCACGCCTGGCGCCGGTTTCCCGCATTGCCGGGACCAGGCTGGTCAGTTTGCAGGAGGGCGCGGCCGGCGCGCAGGTCGGTGCAACCGGGCTGCCGATTTTCGATGCGATGTCCGACATGGCGGATTTTGTCGATACCGCCGCGCTGACGGCGGCGTGCGATCTGGTGATGAGCGTGGATACCGCGATGGTGCATCTCGCCGGAAGCCTGGATGTGCCGGTTTGGCTGATGGACCGCTATGATGGCTGCTGGCGCTGGGGGAAGGGGGTTGAGGGTTCGCCGTGGTATCCAAAATTGCGGCTGTTCCGGCAGGACGCGCCGGGGGATTGGGATGGCGTGGTGGGGCGGGTATGCGATGGATTGGTGAGAGCAGTGTCCGATCGGCTTGCCTTTTCGATCGTATAATACCAAGCGCCCGAATGACTGACTCTTCCACTCATTCGGGCGCTTGGTATTGCGCACCAGGTTGGCCGGCGGCGGCGCGCCAAGCAAAGACTTATACCAAGCGCTGTTGACCCAGTCTTCATGGGTCAACATCAAGGGCGCTTGGTATAATAACACGAATGGTGCAAATTTTGTTATTAAATGCCGAAGGAGGTCGCCGCTACCCTGGATGCCGCACGTCAATCCCCATGATCCGTTCATAAACCTGGATCATCGCGCTGGTATCCGCCCCACCCAGCCCCATGTTGCGCGCCATGCGCAGCAGGTTCAGCACTTGTGGCCCGACCATCCCCGGCACCCCGAGATCATCGGCCAGTTGTTGCGCCAGACGTAAATCCTTGTGCGCGAGATCGAGCGCGAAGCTCGGGGCGAAATCGCCGGCAAAGGCTTTGGTGGTCAGCCCGAGGAAGCCGGATGACGCGCCGCTGCTGCTGGCGACGACGTCTTTCAGTTTACCAAGATCGATGCCCGCCGCGCGCGCCATCGCCAAGCCCTCGGCGGCGGCGGCCATGTTGCAGAAGGCGAGCATGTTGTTGATCAGCTTGGCGACCGAGCCCATGCCGACCGCGCCAACATGGATCACTGTTCCAGAAAACGCCGCGAGCAAGGGGCGCTGGGCATCGAAATCAGCGTCGCTGGCGCCGACCATGATGGTGATGCTGCCGTCTTCCGCACGGACCACGCCGCCGGAAACTGGGGCTTCGAGCATCGCCACGCCGACAGCTGCCATGCCGGCGAGCAGGCGTTTGGCGGTGGCGGGGGAATTGGTCGAAAGATCGATATAGGTCGCGCCTGACCGCGCATTGGCCGCGATCCCGTCAACGCCCAGGGCGACATTTTCGACAATATCGGGCGTGGCAAGCGATGTGATAATCACGTCGCAACTGGCGGCCAGGGCGGCAACCGATGCGGCGGCACTGGCACCGAGTGCCACGCAGACGGCGACGCGGTCTGGATCGAGATCGAACACCGACACATCGTGGTTGGTGTTCTTGATAATGTTGCGACACATTGGGCCGCCCATGTTGCCGACGCCGATAAAGCCGATTTTCATCTTATAATCCCCCTTCGCAGTCTCAGCCTACAACGATATCGCCGCCCGGATCTCCGCCAAGCCACGTTTGGCGGTGCCATCCGCTCCAAAATTCTCCGCATCAAGCCACGCCACCAGCGCCGCCCGACAGCGCGGCCATTCCGGCGCGATGATGCTGTACCAATCCGTATCGCGCTGCCGGCCTTTGACGGTCAGGTGCATGCGGTGCTGGCCTTCGTAAACAAACCCCAACCGATCCGCCGCCCGCTTGCTTGGCGCATTGAGCGCGTTGCATTTCCACACCAGCCGGCGATAGCCAAGGTCATCGGCGGCGAGTTTCAACAGCAGATAAATCGCCTCGGTCGCCGCCTTGGTGCGCTGCAATTTGGGGCCGAACCAAATATTGCCGAGTTCGATGGCGGCGTTTTTGGGTTGGATTTCCATCAAGGTCAGCCAGCCCGAAACCTCCCCGGTGCTGGTCGGGCGGATCGCCCAGGCGATCGGATCATGGGTGGTGGAAAAATCGGCGACGAAACGGTCCATCGCATCCGCCGAGGTGAACGGGCCGTAGCCCATATAGGCCCAGCTATCGTCAGCCTCCTGCACGGCGCGCCACAAATCGGGCGCATGGCGGCGGTGCAACGGTTCGAGCTCGACATACCGTCCGCTGATTTTCACCCGCGCCGGCAATGGCCGCGGGATGGTATCGACTTCGGGGCCGACCGGGGGGGAAATGGGCATTGGGCTACTCCGCTGCTTGAATCGGGCGCATATCCAACCGCCGCAAGGCACGGTCGATCCACAGCGCGGTCATCTTCTCCTGCAATGCGTTCTGTCGCAAGCGTTCGCCCAGCCCGGGGAAATCCACCCGGTCGAGCGCCTGGTCCTGGTTGAAGCACGAAAACACCACCGTGCGTTCGCCGGTCAGCGGATCGATATGCGCTTGCAGGCACTGGGCGCAGACTTCCTTCATCATGCACTGCATGGGCGAATTGATCGATCCGATCGCGCTATGGTCGGCACGCATGTAAGGCGCCAGAACGCCATGCCGGGCCGCCCCCACGGCTTGCATCATGCGGTCCGATCCGATGACGATCATATGTTCGGCGTCCGCCAACGGCACCGCCTGCGCGCCCAACCGACCGGTGGCGTATTCAGCCATGGCCTGGACGATATTGCCGACGAAGCTTCTGTCCTGCGGTCGGGTCGGGGTGAAGCCCGGCGCTTCATCGCAGCACCACACAATCATATCGGCGGCGCGCTCGATTTCCTCGACCTTGTAACGGTCGCGCATCGCCTTGTAGCCGGCGAAATAGATCACCTTGCTGCCGGCCGCCCGTGTGGCCGCGCCAATGCTGAACAGCACCGCATTTCCCAGCCCGCCACCGACCAACGCCACCGTGGTGTTCGCGTGAATTTCGGTTGCCGTCCCGGTCGGCCCCATCAGCACCACCGGCTGGCCGACCGGCAGATGGGCGCATAAATCCGAACTGCCGCCCATTTCGAGCGCGATCACCGACACCAGCCCGGCTTCGGGATCAGTCCAGGCGCCAGTCATGGCGAGGCCCTCCATCGCCAGCACGGTTTCCAAGCCGGCATCGTCGATCCGCGCAGCGAGCATTTCGTAATTCTGCAAGCGGTAGAACTGGCCCGGCTTGAAGGCGCGGGCGGCAGCCGGGGCGTGCAGCACAACTTCCACAATCGTCGGCGTCAGGCGATGCACCGCATGGACGCGGGCTTGCAGGTCGCGACGGCAATTGGCGATCAGATCCGCGCCGGACATCGCGGTTGCCGGCCGGCTTGCCAGTGCGCGGCTGACGATCGGGTAGCCTTGCTTGGCCGATCCCATGGCCTTGACCACATTGCCGAAGAAACTTGGGTGCAGATCGCCGAAGAAGCTGATCAAATCGCCGTTGTCCGTCCGGTGCATCAGCACCTCGACAGTTTCAGGTTTGCTCGCCGCGCGTTGCGGGGAGACCTTGTTGCCGTCGATGTCGATCGCCTGGAAATAGCGACCATCAAGCTGCACTCGGCCATCTTCGCGGGCAAGCACGGTGTTGGGCTGGGTGCCGGCGGCGACAATCACTGCGCGGGCGGGAAGAACCTGTTCCTGGCCGTCGGCGTCGCGCACACGCAAGCCGGCGGCGTGGCCGTAGCGATCCACTTCGACCGCAACCGGCGTAAGGCCCTCGGCAAAGCGCACGCCTTCTTCCAGCGCCTTGGCAACTTCTTCGTGGTTCAACGTGTAGCTCGGCGCTTCGACCAACTTGCGACGATAGGCGAGCGTCGCGCCACCCCAACGATCAAGCAATTGGGCAAGGCGGGGTTCGCGGCCTGCGGAAACGGCACGCGCGCGTTCGACGGCGATGGCGGCGGCGTGGGTCAGAAACTCGGCGGCAATTTCGGCGTCTTCGGCAGTCCAGCGCGCCTGCACCGCCGCCTCGCCATTTTCGGCGACCAGAATCCGATGCCGGGCGGCGAATTTCTCCACCTGGCGGACGTAATACGCCAGGCTTTCGGTCGCGGTATCGATCGCGGTCAGCCCGCCGCCGATGACCACAACCGGCAGGCGCAATTGCAGATTGGCGATTGATGAGGTTTTGGCGGCCCCGGTCAATTGCAGCGCCATCAGGAAATCGCTCGCCTGACGCACGCCCCTGGCGAGATTATTGGGCATGTCGATCACCGTCGGCTTGCCAGCGCCCATGCAGAGTGCGACATGGTCAAAGCCCATCGCCCAGGCATCGTCGATGCCGATTGTGGCGCCGCCGCCGAACCGAATGCCGCCAAAGGCCGCGAACTGGGCGCGCCGTTCAAGCAGCAGGCGCACCAGTTTCAGGTAATTCTTGTTCCAGCGCACCGTGATGCCGTATTCGGCCACGCCGCCAAACCCAGCCAGCACCCGATCATCGAGGTTTTCAAACAGGGTTTGCACATCGCGGACTGGCCGCGCCGGATCAAAGCCGAGCGGTTCAATTTTTAACCCATCGACGGCGACCACCGTATGCCCATCATTCATCAAATGATGCGCGAGCGTAAAGCCTGCCGGCCCAAGGCCGACGATCAGCACCTTGCGGCCCGAATCCGGGCGCGGCAGTGGCCGGCGAATATCCAGCGGGTTCCATTGCGTCAGCAGGGTATAAATCTCAAAGCCCCAGGGAAGTTCAAGCACCTGCTTCAAGATATTTGTTTCGGTCTGCGGAATATCCACCGCTTCCTGCTTCTGGTAGATGCAGGCCTTCATGCAGTCATTGCAAATCCGGTGGCCGGTCGCCGCCATCATCGGGTTGTCGATGGCGATGGTGGCGAACGCGCCGAGCAGACTGCCTTGGCCGCGCAGCGTGTGCATCTCACTGATTTTTTCGTCAAGCGGGCAGCCGGCCAAAGCCACTCCAAACGGCGATTTCTGGAAGGCGCCGGTTTTGCGGTCCTTCAGGCCCTTGCTGCATGAATCCTTGCCCTGGGTGTGGCACAAGATGCAGTAATTGATCTGGTCGAGCGCGCCCGGGGTGGACATGCCGACATCCGTCAGCGCGAAACCATCGCGCTGCCGCCATCCCTGTTCGGGCAGACGCAGCATGGTCACGCCATCGCGTTCGATGGTTTCGATCGGAACCAGATGTTGCGGATCGACCTTGTGCGGCACCCGGAACAAGGTGTCGGTGCGATGATACGCCTGGCCTTCAACGCTCAGCGTCGCCCAGGCGGCGTAGCGCAAAGCGCGGTCAAGCGTGTCGGCATCGGTGTCAGCCACCAGGGCGGCAAAGCCGGTCTCGGTGAATGCCGCGCCCATTTGCGCTTCCAAATCGGCACGCAACGCCGCGCCATCGAACCCCGACACATCGGCATATTTTTTGACCGCCTGACGCTGCACAAACAGGCGCTTGCAGGCGTGCACCGGGTCGAGCCGCAAGGTTTCGGCGGCGATGGCATCAACCTCGGACGAAATCGCGAAAAGCGCGGCGACAAAATCATCAAGCGCCGGCCCGAGCGCGACAACGAGGTCACCCTCGGCCTTGGCATCCAGGGCATCAGGCGCGGCGCGCGCGGCAAGCAGCCGGGCGTGTAAATCGGGGGACGCCGCCAATCGCTCAACAAAAAGCCGATCCAGCCGCACCAACCCATCGCGGTGCGCCAGATCGGCAAAGTTGAAACCAAAACCAAGGGGAGAGCCAATATCGGACGAGAGCACGTTGCTGCTGCCTCAAAATATGTCGCGGCGCAGCATATAGGTAGGCGGCAGCATCGTAGCAATTGAGGGGGACGCATAGGAGGGGCCGGGACCTGTGTCCCGGCCCCCCGTTTGCGCCACGATCAGGGAGTTTTGGTCACTGGTGCCGCGGTGCCGGCGGCAGCAATCGGCTTCTTGGTCGGGTCGGCGGGTTTGGCTGCAACCGGCGCGGCCTTGCCGGCGGGGACGGCGGCAGTCGTCGCAGCCGGCTTGACGGGCGTGGCTGCATCAACGCCCGGCTTGGCAGCCGCAACAGGCGCCAGGGGGGTAACCGCAACGCCCTGCGCGAACGCCGGAAGGGCAATGGCGGTCATCAGAGCGAAAGCAACGGTGGCGACGCGGATCATGGGGATGTTCCTCAGTGCCAGACATCATCGCCTGACAACGCGAAGTTGCCGGTCCTACATGTCCGCGATAGGGCCCCGATGCGGCGGGATTGTGAATTGAAGTGACAAATTAGACAGGTTTGGCGGGGGAAATTGGCAAAATCGGAAAAATTCAGCCCAGCAACATCACATTGCCGTGATTTTAGCCATTCCCAAAACGGTTGCAATCGTTCAAATGGGCGCGTTGGGGGACTTTATTACGACACCACCAGAACCGCGCGAGGGAACCAAGAACATGGCCGCCAAAGAATACCTGCCAGTATCCGACACTGCCCATCGACCGATGACGCCTGCGGAGCGAAAAGTTATCGTCGCCTCGTCCCTCGGCACGGTTTTCGAATGGTACGATTTTTACCTCGCCGGCTCACTCGCCGCCAACATCGCGGCTAATTTCTTTTCCGGGGTAAACCCGACCGCGGGCTTCATCTTCACCCTGCTGGGCTTTGCGGCAGGCTTTGCGGTGCGCCCGTTCGGCGCGCTGTTCTTTGGTCGCCTCGGCGATTTGGTCGGGCGCAAATATACCTTCCTGGTCACCATGACGATTATGGGTATCGCGACCTTCGTCGTCGGCCTGCTGCCGGGCTACGAGACAATCGGTATTGCAGCCCCCATTGCGTTCATCATCTGCCGGCTGCTGCAAGGCCTGGCACTCGGTGGCGAATATGGCGGGGCCGCGACCTATGTTGCTGAACACGCGCCGCATGGCCGTCGTGGGTTCTATACCTCGTGGATCCAGACCACCGCGACGGTGGGCCTGTTCTTATCCCTGCTGATAATTTTGCTGCTGCGTGTCACGTTGTCGCCGGCTGATTTCGCGCTGTGGGGCTGGCGCGTTCCGTTCCTGCTGTCGATCCTGCTGCTGGGCGTGTCGATCTGGATCCGCTTGCAATTGGCTGAATCGCCCGCCTTCCAGAAAATGAAGGATGAGGGCACCGGCTCCAAAGCACCCTTGAGCGAAGCGTTTGGCCGCTGGTCGAACCTCAAGATTGGCATCCTGGCGCTGCTGGGCGGCACCGCTGGCCAAGCGGTGGTGTGGTACACCGGACAGTTCTACGCGCTGTTCTTCCTGACCCAGACGGTCAAGATGGACCCGGTTACGGCCAATCTGGCGATCGCCGGATCGCTGCTGATCGGCACCCCATTCTTTATCTTCTTTGGCTGGTTGTCGGACAAGTTCGGCCGCAAGCCGATTATTCTCGCCGGCTGTCTGCTCGCGGCCCTGACCTATTTCCCGCTGTTCCAGGCGCTGACAGCGGCGGTTAATCCGGCGCTGGATGCTGCCCAGAAGAATTCACCAGTGACGGTGATTTCCAATGATGCGGAGTGCTCGTTCCAATTCAACCCGACCAATACTGCGACCTTTACCTCGTCCTGCGACGTCGCCAAGGCGTTCCTGGCAACCAACGCGGTGAACTACACCAACATCGCAGCCCCTGCCGGCACGATTGCGTCGATCAAGATCGGCGACAAAGTCATCCAGTCCTTCGATCGCGCGGCAGCCGGCGCCGAGGCCGCAGCCAAGGGTGCGGCCTTCACCAAAGCCGCCACCGACGGCATCCGTGCCGCCGGCTACCCGGCCGTGGCCGACCCGGCCAAGACCAACATGCCGGTAGTGATCTTGATCCTGACCATCATGGTGCTCTACGTCACCATGGTTTACGGCCCGATTGCGGCCCTGCTGGTTGAATTGTTCCCGACCCGCATCCGCTACACCGGCATGTCGCTCCCGTATCACATCGGCAATGGCTGGTTCGGTGGCTTCCTGCCGCCGACCATCTTCGCCATCGTTGCCGCCACCGGAAACATCTATTCCGGGCTGTGGTATCCGATCGCGATTGCCAGCGGCACCTTCATCATCGGCCTGATCTTCATGCCGGAGACCAAGGACCGCGATATTTTCGCCGACGACTGATACCCATCGATACTGGACTGGCGACGACGCCGGGAGGAAACTCCCGGCGTTTTCGCGTACACGGCCTGGGAGCAAACACATGACCGCATTATCGCGCTATTCGGACGTCTATGCTGGCTGGCAGCACGACCAAGAAGCTTATTGGGCTGATGCGGCTGAGCTGATCAACTGGGACCGCAAGTGGGACCGGGTGTTCGACCCGTCCTTGGGCAATTTCGGCCAGTGGTTTGCCGGCGGTATGCTCAACACCTGCCATAACGCGCTGGACCGGCACGTGAATTCCGGTCGCGCCGAGCAAACCGCGCTGATTTGGGACAGCGCGATGGAAGGCCGCGTGGTAAAATTCACCTATCGCAGTTTGCGCGACCGGGTCGCCAAATTCGCCGGC
Source organism: Acetobacteraceae bacterium (assembly GCA_025360065.1). Taxonomy (GTDB): domain Bacteria; phylum Pseudomonadota; class Alphaproteobacteria; order Acetobacterales; family Acetobacteraceae; genus CAITOL01. The sequence continues at coordinate 14,309 of JANYCX010000145.1, forward strand.
GCGTTGCGCGCCTTGGGCGTTACCAAGGGCGATTGCGTGGTGATCTACATGCCCATGGTGCCGGAAGCGGCGATTGCCATGCTGGCCTGCGCCCGCCTCGGCGCGATCCATTCGGTGGTGTTCGGCGGGTTTGCGTCCAATGAGGTCGCCAAACGGATTGAGGACGCGACCCCGAAAGTCATTGTCACAGCCTCCTGCGGCTTGGAACCGGGCCGGGTGGTGCCCTATCTGCCGCTGCTGAACGGCGCGATCGAGATGTCGGCGCATAAGCCGCAAGCCTGCGTGGTGTTTCAGCGGCCAGCCCATGGGGTGGAACTCGTCATCGGCCGCGACCATGATTTCCTGGCGATCGAAGCCGCCGCCGCCCCCGCCGATCCGGTTTCGGTGCTGGCAACCGACCCGCTTTATATCCTGTACACGTCTGGCTCGACCGGAAAGCCCAAAGGCATCGTCCGCGATTGCGGCGGCCATGCGGTGGCGTTGATGAACTCGATGGAAATGATTTATGGCTTGAAAGCCGGGGATGTGTTCTGGACCGCGTCCGATGTCGGCTGGGTGGTTGGGCACTCCTATATTGTTTACGCGCCGCTGCTCGCCGGCTGCACATCGGTGATGTACGAGGGCAAGCCAGTCGGCACCCCGGACCCCGGTGCGTTTTGGCGGGTTTGCGCCGAACACAAGGTCAAGGTGCTGTTCACCGCGCCGACCGCCTTCCGTGCCATTCGCCAGCAGGACCCGGACGCCGCGCATCTGGCGCATTACGACATCTCGGCGCTGGAGGCTTTGTATCTCGCCGGGGAGCGTTGCGATCCGCCAACCGCGATCTGGGCCGCCGACATCCTGCATTTGCCAATCGTCGATCACTGGTGGCAGACCGAAACCGGCTGGCCGATCACCGCCGGCTTTCGTGGCCTTGGGCTGTTCCCGTCCAAACCCGGATCGGGCGGACGGCCCGCGCCTGGCTACGCCATCGAGGTAATCGACGATGAAGGCCAGCCGGTCCCGGTCGGCGCCACCGGCAATCTGGTGATCCGCATGCCGATGCCGCCGGGTGCGGCGCCAACCCTGTGGCACAATGCCGATGGCTATCACACCGCCTATATGGCTGATTTCGCCGGCTATTACCGCACCGGCGATGCAGGCATGATCGATGCCGACGGCGATGTATCGGTGATGGGCCGCACCGACGACATCATCAATGTCGCCGGGCACCGGCTATCGACTGGCGCGATGGAAGAAGTCCTCGCCGCGCACCCCGCCGTCGCCGAATGCGCGGTGATCGGGGCGGCGGATATTTTGAAAGGCCAGACGCCGCTTGGGTTGGTGGTGCTTAAAGCCGGTATCACCACCCCGCACGCCGATATCTGTCGGGAACTGGTGGCGCTGGTACGCGACCGGATCGGGCCGGTGGCGTCATTCCGTGATGCCAGGGTTGTGCTGCGCCTGCCGAAAACCAGATCCGGTAAAATCCTGCGCGCAACCATCCGCCGCATTGCCGATGGTGAAACCGTGGCGGTGCCGCCGACCATCGACGATCCGCTGATCCTGGACGAAATCGCGGCGGTGCTGCGGGGTGAGGGCGCTAGACCGTGAGACCGCAGATCAGGGAGGCACCTGGGCCGTTACGTTTTCTTGCGTTTTTGCGTTACGAGGAAGACTTGGCCCTTCACTTCCGCGTCTGCGCCCGCAACCGCGCCACATTGCGATTATGATCGTCAAGCGTGCGCGCGAAGCTATGCCCACCGGCGCCATCGGCAACGAAATAGAGATCGTCGGACGCAATTGGATGGGCGACCGCCCGTAGCGAGGCGACGCCAGGGCTGGCGATCGGACCTGCGGGAAGGCCGGGAATGCGGTAGGTATTGTAGAGATTGATGGTGTCGAGTTCGGCGCGGGTGATGGGGTGGTCGAGGCTGCCGAGGCCGAAGCTTGCGACATAAATCACGGTAGGGTCGGATTGCAGTCGCATACCAAGACGGAGGCGGTTGAAGAATACCGCGGCGACGTGGGCGCGTTCTTCCGGGCGGGCGGTTTCGCGTTCAACCAGGCTTGCCAGGGTGACCATGTCGGCGGGGTCGGCCAAGGCCAGGCCTGGGGTACGGTCGGCCCAGATTTCGTCGCGCTGCTTGTCCATGGCGGCGATCATCCGGTCGAGCAGAACGGTCCGCAGTGTACCGCGTTCGAAGGCGTAGGTTTGCGGCAGCACTGTTCCCTCGGCGGGTAGCAGCAGATCACCGTCGAGCAGGTCGGTCCGATCCAGCAGCCGGGCGATTTGGGCGGCGGTGAGGCCTTCGGGAATGGTGATACGGTGCTGCACCCGGCGGGCGGTGCGCAAAATAGTCAGGATTTGGCGCAAGCTGGCACGGGCGGGGAAAGCAAATTCGCCCTGCCGCAGAGGCGCATCTTTTTGGGTGACCCAGGCGGCGAGGCGAAATTCGAATGGGTGGGAAATAAGCTCGGCGTCGGTCAGTGCCGTGGCGAGTTGCGCGGTGGTGCCGGCCGGGACGACGATATTGCGATCGGCGGGCAGCGGGCCCGGCGCATCGAGCCGTCGCCACGCCAAAGTTGCGCCGATACCGACAGCCACGCAGAGCACAGCCGCCAGCAACACCCACCGCCGCACGGATATATCAGTCGATCTTCTTAAAGATGATGCTGGCGTTGGTGCCGCCGAAGCCGAAGCTGTTGGACAGCGCGACGTCGATCCGGCGTTCCTGGGCAGTGTTGGCGACCCGGTCGATCACCGATTCCCGGCTTGGCGAATGCAGGTTCAGGGTTGGCGGGGCAACATTGTCACGGACCGCGAGGATCGAGAAAATTGCCTCGATCGCGCCGGCAGCACCCAGCAGATGCCCGGTGGATGATTTTGTCGATGACATGGCGATGGTCTTGCTGTGATCGCCAAACAGGCGCTCCACCGCTTCGAGTTCCAAATCGTCGCCAAGCGGGGTCGAAGTGCCATGCGCGTTGACGTACTGGATCTGGTCAACAGTCGTATTGCTATTGCGCAAAGCGGCTTTCATGGCGCGGAAAGCGCCTTCATGGCCTTCGGCAGGGGCGGTGATGTGGAACGCATCGCCCGACATACCGTAGCCGGCAACCTCGCCATAAATTTTGGCGCCACGGGCTTTGGCGTGTTCGTATTCTTCGAGCACGACCACGCCGGCGCCTTCGCCCATCACGAAGCCATCGCGATCCTTGTCCCACGGGCGGGACCCGGCGGTGGGATTGTCGTTAAAGCCGGTTGACAGCGCGCGTGCGGCACAAAATCCGGCGATGCCGAGGTAATTCACTGCCGATTCCGCGCCGCCGGCCACCATCACATCGGCATCGCCGAAGATGATGAGGCGGGCCGCATCACCGATCGCATGCACCCCGGTGGCGCAGGCGGTGACAACGGAATGGTTGGGGCCTTTGAAGCCGTATTTGATCGAAACATGGCCGGACGCCAAGTTGATCAACGCCGAGGGGATGAAAAACGGCGACAGGCGCCGGCCTTTGCCTTCATGGATCAGCTTGGCGGCGTCATAAATCGCCTCAAGCCCGCCAATGCCGGAGCCGATCATCACGCCGGTGGCGCAGCGATCTTCCTCGCCGTCGGGCATCCAGCCGGAATCCTCAACCGCTTCGATCGCCGCGACCAGCGCGAACTGAATGAAGGGGTCCATCTTTTTCTGGTCTTTGAAGGGGATCCACTCGGTCAGATCGAGCTTGCCATCGGCTTTGATGCCCCGGGGGATGTGGCCAGCAATCTTGGCCGGCAGATCGCCAACATCAAACGATTGAATGGCCGAAATTCCCGATTCGCCCGCGATCAGGCGTTTCCAGACGTTTTCAACACCCAGCCCAAGCGGGCAGGCAATGCCCATGCCCGTCACTACCACCCGCCGCATGCCGCCATCCTTCGCCTTGCGGTTACACCTGGCCCAGCACCCGTCGCCGCAATGGGCGGCGGGCACATAGAATCAGGCCGCTTTTTGTGCCGAAATATAGGCGATCGCGTCGTTGACGGTCGCGATCTTCTCGGCCGCGTCTTCAGGGATTTCGACCCCGAACGCTTCCTCGAACGCCATCACCAACTCGACCGTGTCGAGGCTGTCTGCCCCCAGATCATCGATGAACGAGGCGGTATCAGTCACCTTCGATTCCTCGACGCCGAGGTGTTCGATTACAATCTTCTTCACCTGTGCGGCGATATCGGTCATCGGTCTAACTGCTCCTGTCTAGCGGCATTAATGGTTCGTTTCCGAGCGGCACCCTAGTCGGAGGCTGCCTGCCCGTCTCATGTTCCCGCCGATCAGGGCAGGCGCTGGCGTGTATCACGATATCATCGCGTTCGCCAACCAAGGCTACAACATCGCCATCCCGCCATTGACATGGAGCGTCGCGCCGGTCACCCAACCAGCTTCCTCGCTCGCCAAATAGACCACCGCCGCCGCCACATCGGCTGGGCTGCCCATGCGGCCAAGCGGGATCGCGTCGAGCAGTTTGCTGCGTTGGGCGTCGTTCAGGGCATGGGTCATGGGCGTGTCGATGAAGCCGGGGGAGACCGCGTTGACGGTGACCCCGCGGGAGGCGACTTCCTGGGCCAAGGCTTTGATCATGCCCACCATTCCGGCTTTGGCGGCGACGTAATTGGCTTGGCCGGGGTTGCCGGTGGCGCCCACGATTGACGAAATCCCGATGATCCGGCCAGCGCGGCGGCGCAACATCACCTTGATTGCGGCGCGTGACAGGCGGAACGGCGCGGTCAGATCAACGTCGATGACCGCTTGCCAATCCTCGTCCTTCATCCGCAACGCCAGCATGTCGCGGGTGAAACCGGCATTGTTGACCAGGATCGCTAATGGCCCGATCGCTTCGACGGTGGCAATCAGCGCATCGGGCGCTGCGTGGTCTTTGAGATCGGCAGGGCAGATATGCGCGCGGTCGCCCAATTCGCCGGCGAGGCTTTGCAGCGCGTCCACCCGGGTGCCGGACAGGGCGACGATGGCGCCCTGGGCATGCAGCGCGCGGGCAATGGCTGCACCGATGCCGCCAGATGCGCCCGTCACCAAAGCAATTTTACCGTCGAGACGAAACATGGCGTGTGCCTTCACAGCGATTTCAGCAGGGCCTCGATTTCCGCCGGATTTCCAGCCGACTGGGCGGCGGCGTCGGGCAGGATGCGCTTGACCAGCCCGGCGAGGACCTTGCCGGACCCAAGCTCAATGAAGCTGTCGACCCCGATTGTGGCCATCGCCTGTATGCTTTCGCGCCAGCGAACGGTTGCGGTGACCTGCTCGACCAGCATGCGGGCGATGTCAGTCGGGTCGGTGGTTTTGGCGGCGGACACGTTGGCGATCAGCGGCACAATCGGGGCGGCAGGAGGGGCGGCGGCGAGGGCTGCGGCCATGGTGTCGGCGGCAGGCGCCATTAGGGCGCAATGAAACGGGGCCGAAACCGGCAGCTTCATCGCGCGGCGAATGCCTTTGGTCTTGGCGATCTCGATCGCGCGATCAATCGCTGCGGCATGGCCGGAAATCACCACCTGGCCGCCGCCATTGTCGTTTGCGGGCTGGATAACCTGGCGGGTGCCATCGGGGGCAAGTTCGGCTTCCGCACAAATCGCGATGGCCACGTCCATCTCGGCGCCGAGCAATGCGGCCATCGATCCTTCGCCAGGGGCCACCGCTTTCTGCATCGACTGGCCCCGCAAGCGCAGCAGGCTGGCAGCCCCCGGCACAGTGAAGCTGCCCGCAGCGGCCAACGCCGAATATTCGCCAAGTGAGTGTCCTGCGACCACCACGGCGCGGTCGGCAAGCTGGAACTTACCCTCGCGCTCCAGCACCCGCAGCACTGCCAGCGAATGGGCCATGAGTGCAGGCTGAGCGTTTTCGGTGAGGGTGAGTTCCTCGGCCGGGCCTTCGAACATGAGCTTCGACAGCTTTTGCTTCAGGGTGTCGTCCACCGCTTCGAACACTTCCCGCGCGGCGGCGAAGGTGGCGGCGAGGTCGCGGCCCATCCCGGGGGCTTGGCTGCCTTGGCCGGGGAAAATGAAAGCGTGCACGGGCATGGGTTTTTGTCCTGGCGGATCGCGGGGTCGAGCGCGGCGGTATCGTCATGACATGGCTAAATTGTCAATCTTTCACCGGCTAGGATGCAGGCATGCCCCTTTGTGGTGGATCAACATCGTGTGCCGCTTCCTTGCGTACCAGGGTTCGCCGATTCAGCTTTGCTTGGCCTTGGCGGATTGCGCCAGCCCGCGTAACATTTCTGCCCGCAGGATCTGATTGATCCGGGTCTGATAGCCTTTACCCTGGCTTTGAAAATAGGCGAGCACATCGGAATCGACCCGCAGGGATTTGAGGGTTTTGGTCGGGCGGTAGAATTTGCCGCGCACCGCGTCGGTCCAATCTGGCAGTTCGGTGGCGTCGGGGTCCGCAGAATCGATCAGGGCATCCGGCAGGTTGGCGGCGGCCTGCAACTGGGCGATCAGATCGGCCTGGGCTTCTGAAAGGCCGGTTGGTTTCTTAGAAATATCCATCTGCATAGGCCTTTCGTTCCCGTGGGTTTGCTTTACGCACGCTGATGATCCTGCGATCCTGATCGGCGTCTGCTGGGTCGGTGTGGACCACCAGCAAAACGACAATCCCGCCCGCACTTCCGATAGTCTGCCAGCGATCACCGTCGGGGTGGATATCCGGTCGTGACACCGCGTGGGGGTCGCCGTCGAGAACCAAAGTCCCAGCGGCCAGTGGCAATCCGTGTTTGGCGAGGTTCCTGGCATTCTTGTGAAGATCCCAAGTCCAGTCATCCAAAACGAGTGCCTTTTATGATGGCGAATTTGTAGCTACAATACTGACCGCGGTCAAGCACAATCCGTCACCCGCGCGGATGGCTGTGCCGCCAGACGTCCATCAGCGCGGCCGTATCGACATGGGTGTAGTGCTGCGTCGTCGAAAGGCTGGCGTGGCCGAGCAAATCCTGGATGGTACGCAAATCGGCTCCATCCGCCAGCAGATGGGTGGCGAAGGAATGGCGTAGCGCATGCGGGGTGGCGTGGTCGGGCAAGCTGGCGAGCGCGCGATACTGCTCCATGGTGCGCTGGGCGATGCGCGGGTTAAGCCGCCCGCCGCGTGCCCCGGTGAACAAGGGTGCATCGGGCTCAGGGGTCGGGTGGACGCGCAGCCAGGCCGCGATAGCGTCACGCACCACGGGCAAAACCGGCACGATCCGGGTCTTCGATCCCTTGCCGACCACCCGCAGCATATCCTGCCGCCCCGGCATGGGCGCGGCACCGACATCGAGCGCCAGCGCCTCCGATATTCGCAGCCCGCAACCATAAAGCAGCGTGAACAAAGCGATGTCGCGGGCATGCAGGACCGGA
>JANYCX010000161.1 GCA_025360065.1 Acetobacteraceae bacterium
AAGACGCCGCCCGGCCGTTGGCGGACGGGGGCTGCAAGCTGATCAAAGCCTGATCTGAACCGCCGCGCGCACCAGCGCGCGGCGGGCGAGGGCCGCATCGCGGGCGAGCGCGATCAGGCCGGGAAGCTGGCCTGGATGGGCGGCAACCGAGGCAAGCACGCGCCACAGCCCGATGCCACCTTGCCGATCGAGGGCTGCCAGCGCCGCCGGTGGCAAATCGCGCTCGGCCGGATCGCAAACTGCGCGAATGACGGCGAAGGGCAGATTGTGGCGTTGTGCCACCTGCGCCACGGCACCGCTTTCGAGATCGACGGACGCTGCGCCGCTGCGGTGAAACGCCGCATTTTTGGCGATGGCTGTTGTGATAATCGTCGTGCCAGCGAGCAATGTTCCCTTTGTCCCGATACCGAATATATCAACGGTCGGAAAATCTGTTTCATCGGTCCGCACAGTCGCCGGAACCACCAAATCACCGGGCCGGAGTGCCGGATCGAGCCCGCCGGCGAGCCCAAAGCTCACCAGGACACGCACGCCTTGCGCAACCAACGCCTCTGCCGCCGCTCCTGCTCCCGCCGGCAAGCCGCCACCGATGGCGACCGCGCCAAGCCGGCGCACGATGCGGGCCTCGGCGGCCAAGCCGACCACAAAGCCGACCGCAAAGCCGATTGGGGCGGTCAAAATCCCCAGGCCACACGGCGGTCGTTGCCGTGCTGAAGGCGGCGATAGCGGGCGAGCGCCATCAGCGGGAAGAATAGTCGGTAGCCGTGGTATTTGAGGTAGAATACGCGCGGGAAGCCGACGGCGGTGTAGGGTGCTTCATCCCACTCACCGTCTGCCTTTTGCGCTGTCGCGAGCCACGAAATTCCCCGCGCGACGGCCGGATCATCGGCTTGTCCCGCCGCCATCAGGCCGAGCAACGCCCAGGCGGTTTGCGACGGGGTGCTGCGATGGTAGCGACCGGGTGGGGCGCTGGCGTAAGTCTCGTTATCCTCCCCCCAGCCGCCTTCTTCGCGTTGGGTCGCGTGCAGGAACGCCGTCGCGCGGGCCATTGCCTGATCGGTGGGCGCGATGCCAGCGGCGTTGAGCGCGCAGAGCACCGACCAGGTGCCGTAGATGTAGTTGGTGCCCCAGCGGCCGAACCATGACCCGTCATGCAATTGTTCGGCGCGCAACCATTTCAATGCACGCGCTACGGTGGGATGGTCGGCGGCAAACCCGATCTGACACAGGAATGATACGCAGCGCGCGGTGACATCGGCGGTCGATGGGTCGAGCAGCGCGCCGTGGTCGGCGAACGGGATGTGGTTAAGGTATTCATGATTGTTGTCGGCGTCGACCGCGCCCCAGCCGCCATCCTTCGCCTGCATGGCGACGATCCAGTCGCGGGCACGGGCAATCGCGGTGGCGTTGGTGTCCGGGTCCGCGCGATGCAGCAGCATACCAACCACGGCGGTATCATCCACGTCGGGATAAAAATCATTATTGTACTGGAACGCCCAGCCGCCGGGTGGGGCATCGGGGCGGGCGAGTTTCCAGTCCCCGACAACATCGAGGATTTGGCGGTCGCGCAGCCAGGCGCAGGCGGCATCGCTGGCACCACCGGCCTCGGCGATCGCGTGGCCGGCCAGACTTGTGTCCCACACTGGGGAAAGGCAGGGCTGGCAATAGGCCCGGTCGCCGTCGATCACCAGCAGCTTGTTCAACGCCTGCCAGCCGGTGACCACGCGCGGATCGGTGTCGGGCACGCCGAGGGTATCGAACATCATCATTGCGTTAGCCATGGCAGGGAAGATGCCGCCGAGGCCGTCCTCGCCATTCAACCGTTCGCTGACGAATTTTTCCGCCGCCGCGATGGCGCGGGCGTGGCCACGGGAGGGTAAATGCGGTTCGATCACCCGCAGCACGCGATCGACATGCTTGAAGATGCGCGCCCATCCGGACCGATACGGACCCCGAATCCAGTCGCGGATATGATCCGGTGCGGTCCGGAACAATTCCGCCACGTGGATGCCGCGCGGGTTGCGCGCCTGTGGTTTGTGCGCCATCAGCACCAACAGCGGCACCATGACGGTGCGCGACCAGTATGACACCTTGCTGATATGGAACGGAAACCAGCGCGGCAAATTCATGATCTCGATCGGCATCACCGGCACCCCGGCCCACGGGATTTCGCCGTAAAGCGCCAGTTGCACCCGGGTAAAGACGTTGCTGCGTTCGGCACCGCCGGCATCGAGGATGGCAGCGCGGGCGCGGACCATGTGCGGGGCGTGGATGTCGTCGCCAATCATCTTCAGCGCGAAATAGGCCTTCACGCTGGCGGAAAGGTTGAACGCGCCATCGTGGAACAGCGGCCAGCCACCATGGGCGCCCTGAATATCGCGCAGATAAACGCCAATTTTGGTTTCAAGCGCCGGGTTGGGCCGGGCGAAGTAATGCAGCAGCAGCACAAACTCGGCCGGAATGGTGGCATCGGCTTCAAGCTCAAAAACGAAATGCCCATCGGGGCGCTGATGGCGGTGCAAGGCGGCGCTGGCGCGACTGACAGCCTCATCGAGGGTCATAGTGCCTGCACCAGCTTGGCCGCTGCCTGCCCGGAACGAATAGCACCTTCGATGGTGGCCGGCAGGCCGGTGGCGGTCCAGTCGCCGGCCAGCACCAGATTGGCCATCCGGGTGCGCGGGCCGGGGCGACGGGTTTCCTGGGCGGCGGTGGCCGCGAATGTGGCCCGGCGCTCCTTGACCACCCGGACTTTCGGCATTGCCATGTCGATTTTAAGGACGGCTTGCACGTCGGGCCAAACCCTGGCGGCAATTTCACCCGCGGGCAGGTCGACATAGCGGTTGGCCGCACTGATGGTGACCGAAACGACATCGCGCTTGATGAACACCCATTCCGCCATGCCGCCGATCACCCCGATGAAACCAACCGGACCGGGATCGATGCCAAGGCGGAAATGCACGTTCAGGATGGCTTGGAAAGTGTCTGGCACCACCAGTTCGGGCAACAGGCTGGCCGCGATCCACGGCGGGGCGGCCAGGACCACCGCATCGTCTGGCGCAACCGCGATCGGGCCGGTTGTGGTGGCGAGCGCGGCAACGCGGCCCGCTTCGGTGTGGATTGCAGCGACCAGGCAACCCGTTTGCAAATCCCCGCCATGGGCCTGCAGGAACGCCACCGCCGGGTCGATCAGCGACGCCGACAGATCGTTGCGCGGGAACAGCGGCACACAGGCAGCGCCCCCGGCCAGCAGAGTTTCTTCCACCACCGCCCCGAGCAACCTGGCCATCGCCTCGCTCGGCGGGGTGTTCAACGCCGCCACCGCGAGGGGTTCGAGCAGCTTTGGATAAAGTGCTCCGGGCCGGTCGAGCAGGTCAGCAACCGTCGTGTCCTGTCCCGCCTTGCGCAATGCCAGCAACTGCAAATAATCGGTGATCTTGGTTCCCGGCACCCGGCGCGAGGGCTGCATCACCCACCACGGGATGCGGCCCGGGCCCGGCGCCACGGTCCAGCGCGCGCCGGTTGCAAGATCGACGAACGGAAACTTCGCCGCGCCGGGATCGCGCATGGTGCTGCGCGCGCCGATCGCGCCGAGATAGGCCATGGTGGCGCCGTTGCCTGACAGAATCAGGTGATTGCCGTTATCGATCCGGCAATCCAGTTCCCGGTCGAAATAGCTGCGGCAGCGCCCGCCGGCGGTGGGACCAGCCTCGTAGACCATGACCCGCCGCGCGGTGCTGGCCAGCGCCACCCCGGCCGACAACCCCGCCAGACCAGCCCCGATGATATGAACTGTATTCATAATAATCCGTATCGCAATGCCAGCCACAGCTTGCGCAATTTCGATAACTTCACCGGGCGATGGAGATTGCGCCAGCCGGCACGACGCAATGCCTGCAAAAGTGCGGCATAGGTCGCCCCCATCAGCCGAGCCGGCTTCATCGCGCGCTTGTCGCATTGGTCCATCCAGGCGGCAGCGTCCTCGAAATGGCCTTGCGCGATGTCGGCCAACTCGGCGCAGACCGTGGGAAGGGCGGGATGCACCAGGGCGGCTACCGGGTTCAGCGGGATTTTCGCCGCTTCGAGCAATTCGCGCGGCAGATAAAGCCGGTCTCGCCCGGCGTCTTCGGCAATATCGCGCAGGATATTGGTCAGTTGCAGGGCGCGACCAAGATGGTAGGCAACGATATCGGCGTGGTCGGACGCATCGCCAAAGGCGCGAACCGACAGCCGACCGACGGCGGAGGCGACCTGATCACAATAGAGATCGAGCGCGTCCATGTTGGGCGCCACCACGGTGGTTTCGGCGTCGGTTTGCATGCCGTCAATCACCGCCTGAAAGTCAATCTGGCGCAGATCATAGGCGGCAATTGCCAGTTTCAGCACCCGCGTTACCGGTTCGTCGGCCTGCCCGGCATACAGCGCCGCAATCCGGGCGCGCCAGGCATCGAGGCGCGGCTTCTTGGTTTCGAACGGGGTTTCATCGTCGGCGATATCATCGACGATGCGGCAGAAGGCGTAGATCGCGTACATCGCATTGCGGCGATCGGGCGCCAGCACCGCCATGCCGCGATAAAAACTGGTGCCGGACGCGCGCACGATCGCGTCCACCGCGGCGAGATCGGCCGGATCGGCGGCGGTCATGGCAGGAACCGCAATGCGCCAAGCAACGCGCCGACAATGTCGGGGCGGGTGAGCTTGACCCGTCCGGCGACCGGGTCCTGACGCCGCAAACGCGCGGCCAGCCGGCAGGACAGGCCATGGATCACCGCGGTTTCCAACCGCAGGCGAATGCTGCTGGTGCGGCGCGGCAGATCAATTGCGGTCTGGTTCAGCGCATCGCATTCATCGAGCAGCACGTTAAAGGCTTGCCGCAAGCCGACGGTTTCACGGGCACCGCGCAAATCATCGACCGCACCACCAAAACGGGCGAGCAGATCATCCGGCAGATAGCAACGATCCAGCGCCCGCAAATCCTTCGATCCGTCCTGCAAATGGTTCAGCACCTGCAACACCGCGCAAAGTGCGTCCGAAGCGGGATGTGTATCCGCTGCCTCGCCATGCAGATCAAGCACGTAGCGCCCGACCGGCATCGCCGAATAGCGACAATAATCGAGCAGTTCGTCCCAATTGGCATAGCGCGTCTTGGTGGCATCACGGCGGAAGGCGATCAGCAAATCGGTGGCGTGGCGCGGGGTGACGCCGGTTGCGGCAAGGCTTGCCCGCAATCCGGTGGCTGACGGGCTGCCGGTGTCACTTGTGCCGGTTAGCACGGCCGCCATCACATCGAGCCGGGCGATTTTGTCATCGGGCGCCAGATCGGGGCTGTCGGCGATATCGTCGGCATTGCGGGCGAAGGCGTAAAAGGCGTGGATATGCGGGCGCAGACGCGCTGCAATCAGCACCGAGCCGACCGGGAAATTTTCGTCAGCGCGATCCTTGCCTGACCATTCCTCGACATTTTCAATCATAGGCTCGGTTTTTCCAGACCACGCCGCGGCCGCGATGATGATTGATCGCCGAGCCGATGGTTGCCGCCATGTAGAACAGCGCGATGGCCGGCAGCAGCGGCGCCCACCAGAACGGCTGACGATAGCGGGCGAGGGTCGGCAGGAACGACGCCGCCATGCCCGCCCAGGCGAGCGCGCCGGCGATTTGTGGGCCGCCGGTGGTGGACAGCGCAAGCCATGGCGGCATTAGGAAGATCAGCGCCAGGCCCAGGGTCGATACCAACAGCCGCACCGGCGACAGGCGCAGCTGCACATAGGCCGAGCGCGCGATCATCCGCCAGATATCAGCAAAATGGGGATATCGGCGGATCGAGCGCGCCAGACCACTATGGCCGAGCCAGATGCGTCCGCCCGTCTTCACCTTGGCCGCCAAAGCGCAATCATCGATCAGCGCGCCCTGGATTGCCGCGATCCCGCCGATGCGGTCCAGCGCGCGACGGCGGATCAGGATGGCGCCGCCGGCGGCGCCCGCGACAGCTGATAATGGGTCGTTCACGCGGGCGAAAGGATAAAGCATTTGGAAGAAATAGACGAAGGCCGGGATCAAGGCGCGTTCTGCCAGGCTTTCGCAGTTCAGCACGACCATTTCACTGACCATGTCGAGGCCGTGGCGATCGGCGTGCGCGACCAGGGTGGCGACATGGCGCGGATCGTGGGTGATGTCGGCGTCGGTGAGGAGGATGAATTCCGGCTGCAAATGGGTGGCGAGACCCCTCACCCCGGCCCTCTCCCGGGGGGAGAGGGCGAAGGCGATACCTTGGCTCAGCGCCCATAATTTGCCGGCCCAGCCGGCGGGGCGCGGGCTGCCGGCGATGGTGGTGAGGCCGTGTAAGCGCCCCGCGATATCGGCGGTGCCGTCGGTGCTGCCGTCATCGACCAGGATTACGCGCAACAGCCCCGGGTAATCTTGGGCGAGCAGAGTGCCAATGCTGGCGGCAATTGTTTCGGCCTCGTCGCGTGCCGGCACCACTACGGCGACGGACGGCGCGTTGGACGGCAGCATCGGGGATAATTCGGGGCCGGACTGCCAGAACTTGCCATGCAGGAACAGCAGCCAGGCCCAGGCAGCGAGCATCAATCCGGCTAGCATCAGCGCAGACGCCCATTGGCGCGGAACCAGGCGATGGCATCGGCGACCGCTTCGCGCGCCGGACGCGGCGCGTAGCCGAGGTCTCGCTGCGCCTTTGCGGAGGAAAAAAACATCATCTTGCGCGCCATCCGCAAATGATCGCGGGTGACCAGAGGGGTAATGCCGCTAAGATGGGCGACGCCCTCGCACGCCAGCGCCAGTGGCCATAATGCCTTGCCCGGCAGGCGTATCCGGCGCTGGATTCGTCCGGTTTCGGCATCGACCAGGGCCAGCACCTGGGCGAGCGTCAGGTTGTCGCCGCCGAGAATATAGCGTTCCCCGATCATGCCGCGCTCGGCGGCCAGCAAATGCCCAGCGGCGACGTCATCGACATGGACGATGTTCAGACCGGTTTCGACATAGGCCGGCATGCGGCCGGTGGCGGCGTCCGCGATCATCTTACCGGTTGGCGTCGGTTTGATGTCACGCGGGCCAACAGGCGCCGCCGGGTTGACGATCACCGCCGGCAAGCCGCGCGTGCGCACCAGGTCGAGCACGGCCTGCTCGGCGCGAAATTTGGATTTTTTGTAGGTCCCGACGACCGTGGCTTCGCTGACCTCGGTGGTTTCATCGGCCGGCGTGCCGTCTTTGGTCAGACCGAGCGCTGCGACGCTGCTGCAATAGACAATGCGGGATACCCCGGCATCGGCCGCCGCCAGCATCAACGATGTCGTGCCGCCGACATTGGCCGCGAGCATGGCTTGGGGATCGGGCACCCAAATGCGGTAATCGGCGGCGAGGTGAAAGACGCGCGTACAGCCGGCGACGGCGCGGGCGAGGGATGCCGGGTCGGTCAGATCGCCTTCCACCGGTTCGACATCCAAGCCAGCCAGATTGGCCCGGTCGCTGCCGCGCCGCACCAGCACGCGCACGGCATCTCCACGCGCCAAAAGCGCACGGACGACCGCCGAACCGACAAAGCCGGTAGCCCCGGTGACGAGATTGGACACAGCGAAGAACCCTTGGGAGTGCTGCGTATTATAGGTGCTGCGTCATCGTGGGGGAAGGCCGGCGACGAAGCTGGCGATCCGGTCCACCACCGGGGCGCGAAACTGAAACATTGGCGCCACGGCGGACGCGATGCCGATATGGCCAAGACTGTCGAACAGTTCGACACTGGCTTGCCCGCCGGCCCGGGTGATGGCGGCTGCCAGATTAATCGAATTATGTGGCTTGACGGTGGTGTCCTGACCGCCATGCAGCAACAGCAGCGGCGGGGAGCGCGCATCGGCGAAGGTGATTGGCTGGGTCACCGGTGAGGCCACTGCTGACCCGAACACAAGCTTGATGTCAGCCCCGGTGATCGGCAGGAAATCATAGGGACCGGCAAGGCCGACCATCCCGGCCAACTGGTCGCGTTGACCGCCGGCCGCGGCAAGATAATCCGGCGCCAGTGCGAGCATCGCCGCGATGTGGGCACCCGCTGAGTGGCCGGCGAGCACGATCCGTTTCGGGTCGCCACCCCATTCACCGGCGTGGCTGCGTGCGGCGACCACCGCCTCGGCGGCATCGGCGATAAAATCGGGGAACTGAACCTCGGGATAGACCCGGTAATCCGGCACCACGACCACCATGCCGCGCCGGGCTAGGGTGGCAGCGACAAAACGGTAATCACCGCGACTGCCGGTTTGCCATGACCCGCCATAGAAAAATACCACCACCGGCAGAGGGCCGGCGGCGTTGGTCGGGCGATAGATATCCATCATGCCGCGTGGTCCGGGCCGATAGGCGACATCACGCTGCACGGTCAAGCCATCGAGCGAAATGCTGGCGTTGAGGACATCGACCGGGCCGCAACCGGGCAGAACGGCGGTGATCAGCATGGCCCAGGTAACGCGCATCAGTTTCAGCATGTTTTCCGCTGCCTAAAAATGCGAATACGGCGGTAGTGGCGCCGTGGATGCCTTACTCCCGAATTCCCGCGTCGAGATAAACCTGCGCACCGAGCCTGGTGCGCGAAAGGCGCTGGGCATAACCGGCCTCGGCCCCCTCCCAGGTTTCGACCGCCGGGGCGATAGCTGGACCATCCGCCCCGATAATAGCTTCGGACAGGCATCTTCCATCCATTTCAGCAGCCCCTGCCACGTCGAGCAAGGCGAGGATGGTGGGTGCGATATCAATAAGGCCGGCCGGCCACTCCGACACCCCACCGGGCAGGACGCGGCTGCCGGCCATCACCAGAACAATGTGCATTTCGGCAGCCGTTAGCCCGCCATGGGTGCCGGCGCCGACGGCCAGGTTTCCGTCGTAAAGGGTCATGCCGGGCAGGCCGGTCGGCGCTGCGCCGGCATCGCCGCGCAGGGTGTAGATCAGCGGCGCGCCGCGATGGTGGTCGGCCAGCAATGCGCTAATTGGCAAGGCGCCGGGCGGGATTGCGCCATCGGTTGCAAACACACAGCCAGTCCAGTCCTGGCGCATCAGCCATTCCGCCAGATCGGACACCTGGGTGAGGTCGCCATCCGGCACCCAGATCGACCCACTGGTGCCGGGCACCAGGGTTGCACCCTTGAACGCCGGTAGGTCGGCGATGGCATCGGTAACGCTCAGCAAACCGCTGACCGTGGCGTGGCCGTGATCGGAGGCAATGATGATCTGCAAACGGTCGCGCTGGGGGCCGGCCTGCCAGTCATCGATGATGCGACCGAACGCGGCGTCCACCGCACGCAGGGCCGCCATCTGGTCGGGTGCGCCAAGGCCCGCGTGATGGGCGCTGGTATCGGGTTCGCACAGCCACACCACGCTGGCGGCCGGCGGGTTGGGCAGGAATTTTGTGCGGAACAGCTCCGCCACCCAAACCGCGCGCGCCACCGGGCTGGTCGGCGGGGGTTCCAGCCCGGCCAGCATGGCCCGCCCGGCCTTCGAGCAGGCCTGTGCACCGTGGGCGGAAAGAGTGATCTGGCCGAGGCCGTCAGCGCGTGGATTGAGCACGTAAGTTTGTCCGGTCGTGCCGCTGCTGAGCACCACGAAATCCTGTGCGGCAAGGGCAAGGTGTTCGCCCAGCGCGGGCATGCCGAGCAGAGCTTCACCCATTTCCTGTTGCAGCGCCCGCAAATCCGTCATCTGGCTGGTATCAACCCGGCGTGTGTGATCGGCGGGGTGGGCGAACTGGTTGGCGACCAGGCCGTGGCGGCGTGGCAGGCAGCCGGTGGTGACGGTGGCACTGCACACCCGGGTTTCGGAGGGAAAAACGCTGCGGGCGCGGGCGAAACTTGTTCCCATCGCCGCGAACCGGCACAGATTTGGGGTATTTTCCGATCGCACCATATCTGGCCGCAAGCCGTCAAACACTACCAGCAAGACCGGGTTGGACATCGGTTCATTCTCCTGAAAACTCGGCGTCCCTAGCCGGTGGACGGCGACAATGCGCTGTCAGTATGATGACAATTGCCTGCCGCAATTGCACCCTTCCGATAACGCGGGCGAGGCTGCTAGGGTGATCTGTGCATAAAACCCGTCCCGACAAGGTTTCCTGATGACCGCGCTGTTCCTGCCGGCGATGGCGGCACTGGTGTCGGCGTTGCTGGCGCTCGCGGTGGCAAGTGCTGTGGCCGCGGACGCCAACCGGGCGCATCTGGCGGCAATGGGCAGCCTGGGAATTTGCGGCCTGGGGGTTATTCTATCGACTGGTTTCCTGCTGACCGGCGGGCAGGCCGACGGCCTGACCATCGGCGTTGGCCTGCCGGGGATGCCGCTTCATCTGGTGCTTGATGGGCTGTCCGGCGCGTTTCTGGTGCTGCTGATGCTGGCAGGCGTGGCGGCGAGTGCGGCGGCGCTTGATGATCACGGCGCCTATCGCGCCACCGCGCCGTTCTTCCCGGCCTTTATCGCTGGCATGGCGCTGACCTTGCTGGCCGGTGACGGGTTCGCGCTGCTGCTCGGGTTCGAGGTGATGTCGATTGCCTCGTTCGCGCTGGTGCTGACCGACCATCGCACGCCGGAGGTTCGCTCTGCCGCGTTGCTTTATATAGGTGTGGCGACGGTCGGGGCGGTGTGTCTGGTGGCGGCGCTTGGCCTGCTTTCGTTTGGCGGAGATTTCAGCTTTGCCGTGATCCGCGCGCATCCGCCGGAAGGCTGGCGGGCGACGGCGATCATGGTGCTGACGCTGATCGGCGCGGGGTCGAAGGCCGGCTTGGTGCCGCTGCATGTCTGGCTGCCGCCCGCCCATGCCGCAGCACCTGGCCATGTTTCGGCGTTGATGTCGGGAGCGATGACCAAGATCGCGCTTTATGTGCTGATCCGGTTGATGTTCGATCTATGCGGGCCGGGGCAACCGATCTGGTGGGGGGCGCCGCTGGTGATTTTGGGCGCGGTGGGCGCGGTGCTCGGCGGATTGCGGGCCAATATGGAAGCTGACATCAAGACCGTGCTGGCCAGTTCCACGGTGGAGCATATCGGGTTGATTGCGGTTGGGCTGGGGGTGGCGCTGGCGGCGCGGTCGGCGGACCTGACCGGATTGGCGGCGCTGGCGTTTGGCGGGGCGTTGCTGCACGCGATGGCGCATGCGCTGTTCAAATCATTGCTGTTTCTGGCCGCCGGGGCGACGCAGCATGCCGCTGGTACACGGCGGCTCGATCGGCTCGGCGGGCTGATCGCGCGAATGCCGAAAACCACGGTCATGGTGCTGATTGGGGCCGCCGGGCTTAGCGCCCTGCCGCCGACCGGCGGATTTGCCGGTGAATGGAGCCTAATGCAGGCGGTGATCGCGGCACCAAGGATTGGCGGGCTGGGTTGGCAGATATTGATGTGCGTGGCTGCCGCGATGATGGCGCTGGCGGCGGCATTGGCGGCGTCGGCAGCGGTTCGGCTGATCGGGGTGGCGTGGCTCGGCCGACCGCGATCACCGCGCGCGGCTGGAGCCACCGATCCGGGCCGGCCGATGCTGGCAGCGCTTGCCGGGCTTGCAGGGTTGAGCATCGCGGTCGGGCTGTTCCCCGGCGCGGTGTTGGGGTTGCTGGCACCGGCGATTGGCTTTGCGACCGGGGCTGGGCCGGGCGCCCATGCCGGAGCCTTCATGATCGCGGCCCAAACCGATCAACCCGGATACGCTGCCCCCGCAATCGCGGTTGTTCTGGGACTGGCGGGTGCCGCGGTATTCTTCGCCATTCGGCGCTGGACCGTGGCGGGCGAACGCCGCGCACCGGCCTGGGATTGTGGCTTCGGGGCACCGCCAGCGTGGCTGCCGTTTGGCGATCCGGCAACCCAGTATGGCGGGGCAAGCTTTGCCCAACCCTTGCGCCGCGCGCTCGGCACCAGCCTGATGGCGGCCCGGGAGAAGGTCGATATGCCTGATCCCGGCGATTTGCGGCCAGCGAGCCTGACCGTGACGCTTGCTGACCCGTCGGCGGCCTATTTGTTTGCGCCTTCCGGTCGGCTGCGCGACCGGTTGGCGGAATATGCCGACCGGATGCAGTTGCTCACCATTCGCAGCACGCTCGCGGTGATGTTCATCGCTTTGCTGGTGTTTCTCATTGCCATTGCCGGATTGCAGCACCTATGAATGCCGCGTTCGGCTTCCTCGCTTTGGTTCTGCACCTGGGGTTAATGCTGGCGGCGGCGCCGATCCTGATCGGGGCGATCCGCAAGCTGAAGGCGCGGCTGCTGGCGCGTACCGGCCCGCCGATCATCCAGCCGTGGCGCGATCTCGCCAAGTTGGCGCAGAAGCAACCCGTGCTCGCCGAAAACGCGTCGTGGCTGTTCAGCGCGGCACCGGCGGCCGCCTTTGCGGCGACGCTCGCCGCTGCCGCGCTGGTGCCGTCCTTCGCCTTGGGCATGACCACGGCGCCGGCCTCCGACCTGCTGGTGATCGGCGGTTTGCTGGCGCTCGCCCGGGTGATCCTGGCGTTGGCCGGGATGGATGTCGGCACCGCTTTTGGCGGCATCGGATCGAGCCGCGAGATGATGTACGCGAGTTTCGCCGAGCCCGCCTTGGTGCTGGTCATTTTCACCCTCGCGTTGCTTGCCGGTGGCACTAACCTTGATGCGATTGCCGGGCTGCTGGTCGGCGGCAGCCAGGGCTTGCGGGTGTCGTTGGCGCTGGCATTGCTGGCGATCCTGGCGCTAGCGCTGGTGGAAAATGGCCGTATCCCGATCGACAATCCCGCCACCCATCTGGAACTGACGATGGTGCACGAGGCGATGGTGCTGGAATATTCCGGCCGCCACCTGGCGTTGATCGAGGCCGCCGCCGCGTTGAAGCTGCTGGTTTGGCTTGGGCTGATTGCGGCGATTTTCGCCCCGTTCGGGATCGCGCCGGCGGGGGCGCCGCCGGTCGCATGGTTGATCGGCCTGGGTGCCTGGGTCGGCAAGATCGCGGTGCTGGGGGTGGCGCTGTCAGCGTTTGAGACCTCGATTGCCAAGATGCGGGTGTTCCGGGTGCCGGAATTCCTTGGCATTGCCATACTGTTTGCGATGCTCGCGGTGGTGTTCCTGTTCGTCAGCCAGGGGTTCGCCTGATGGGGCATCTGGCCTACGACGCAGCGCATCTGTTCGGGGGCGCGGTGCTCGCGCTGTCCTTTGTGCTGCTCTACCAGCGCCGGCTGACCGCGGTGATCAATGCCTACGCGCTGCAGGCGCTGGTGTTGGCGATTGCGGCGGCCTGGCAGGGCTGGGCGCAAGGGGCGCCGCATCTGTTCCTGACTGCGGCGATCACATTGGGTGTCAAGGCGATCGCCATTCCGTTGGGCATGCACAGCTTTGTGCGGCGCCTGGGGATGAACCGCGCGGTCGAGTCCGCGCTCGGCGTGTTTCCCTCAATGGCGCTGGGCGTTGGGCTGGTGGCGCTGTCGATCATGGTGGTGCTGCCGGTGACGGCGCAGTCGCACATGCTGACCCGCGAGGATCTGGCGCTGGCATTGTCCGTGGTTTTGATGGGCATGCTGATGATGATCTCGCGGCGCACCGCGCTGACCCAGGTGATCGGGTTCATGTCGATGGAAAACGGGCTGATCCTGGCCGCCGTGAGCGTTGAGGGCATGCCGCTGGTGGTTGAATTATCGGTCGCGGTGCTGGTGCTGCTGGCGTTTGCGGTGTTCGGAGTGTTCTTTTTCCGCATCCGCGACCAGTTCGACAGCCTGCATCTTGACCATCTCGACCGGGTCGATGGGGGGCCGCGATGATCGCGGGGCTGGTCGCCTTGGTGCCGTTGCTGGCGGCTGTGGTGCTGGGGTTTGTGCGCGATCGGGCAATCGGTGCATGGATTGTCATTGCTGCCAGCACCGCGGCTTTCGGGTTGGCCTGCGCGCTGCCGTGGCAGATGGGCGCGGGTACGCTGCTGCTGGTCGATCCGCTTTCGGTCCACATGGCGATTTTGACCAGTTTTGTCGGCATGACCACTGCCTGGTTCAGCCGGCGCTATATCGAGATCGAGATGATTACCGGCCGGCTAGATGGGCTGCGGGCGCGGCAATATCATGTGCTGTTCCAGGCGTTTCTCGGCTTCATGCTGCTGGCGCTGCTGTCCAATAATCTCGGGCTGACCTGGGGTGCGATGGAAGCGGCGACGATTGCGGCGGTGCTGGTGGTGGGGCTGCCGCGCACCGATCTGGCGATTTCGGCCGCGTGGAAGATGTTCGTGCTGTGCGGGGTGGGCATCGCGCTCGCGCTATTCGGCACGATTGTGCTGTATCTGGCGGCGCAACCCAGCCTCGGGCCAGGTCTGCCGGCGATGAGCTGGAGCGCGTTGGCGGTGGCGGCACCCGGCTTCAAGGCGCCGCTGCTCAACCTCGCGTTTGTGTTTTTGCTGATCGGCTATGGCACCAAGGCGGCGCTGGCACCGTTGCATGCCTGGATGCCGGATGCCCATGCGGAAGGGCCGACGCCGGTTTCGGCGGTGCTGTCGGGGTCGATTTTGAATGTTGCCTTGGCAGTTTTGTTGCGGGTGCGCGGATTAATGGCGTCCAACCCTGACGCGATCAGCCCTGGCATCCCCCTGATGGCGCTGGGGTTGCTGTCGCTGTTGCTGGCCGCCTTTGCACTGTGGCGGCGGTATGATGTGAAGCGGTTCTTTGCCTTTTCGAGTGTGGAACAATCCGGGCTGGCCGCCTTCGCGTTTGGCATTGGCGGGCCGGCGGCAATGTTTGCCGGGATGCTGCACGTGACGTTGCACACGCTGATCAAGGCGGCGATTTTCCAATGCGTCGGGCGGGCCAGCCAGCTCAAAGGTGGGCAGAAATTTGCCGATATTGGCGGGCTGATCGCGAGCCATCGGGCGCTGGGCTTGACGTTGGCCGCAGGGATTGTGGCGGTGGCCGGGATGCCGCCCTTCGGGCTGTTCAGCAGTGAGTTCCTGATTATGTTGGCCACCATTCGGTCCTGGCCATGGCTGGCGTTGCCGGTTGGGCTGGGGTTGGTGGTGGGGGGTTGGGCGATGTTCAACCGGTTGATTTCGCTGTGCCTTGGCGCGGCAACGCCCAATCGCGGGCCGGCGCCGGCGCTGATCGATTTGGTGCCGGCATGGCTGCATCTGGCGCTGGCGGTGGTGCTGGGCATGGCGATGCCGGCGGGGCTGGTGGCGTGGTTCAGCTTGGTTGCGGAGGGGCTGCGATGATTGCTGCCGGGATTTTGCGCGCAGCCCCGACCGCGCCCTGTGCGCCGTGGTCGCGCCATGTGTTGACGCCGGATGCTTGGGCGGCACTGGTTGATGCGCTGCGCAATGATCGGGATGTGGCGTTGCTGTCGATGTGGGCGGATAGCCAGCTTGTGTATTGCCTGTTTCATGATATTGGCACCGGCGATTTCATTCCGGCATCAGTTCAGGTGGACGCGGGTGCCTATCGCGCATTATCGCCGGTGCGCCCGGCGGCGGCGTGGTTCGAGCGGATGATCCATGATCTGTTCGGCCACATCGCCGAGGGCGGAACGGATAACCGGCCATGGCTCGATCACGGGCACTGGGACCAGCACGCCCCGATGTCACCGCGCGCGACGCCGAACCTGATGGCGGCCGAACCACCGCAGTTTTTGCCAACCGAGGGCGATGATCTGCACCAAATTGCGGTTGGGCCGGTGCATGCGGGAATAATCGAGCCGGGGCATTTCCGCTTTACCGCGCAGGGTGAAACGATCGTGCGGCTGGAAATCCGGCTTGGCTATGTGCATAAGGGAACGCTGGGGTTGATGCGCGGCAAATCGCCGAGGGCAGCGGCGCGCTTTGCCGCACGGCTGTCGGGGGACAGTACTGTGGCCCACTCGATTGCCTTTGCCCGCGCGGCGGAGGCGGCAGCGGCAGTTGAAGCACCAGCCCGCGCGCTGGTGTTGCGGGCGGTGATGGCGGAGTTGGAACGGGTGGCGAACCATCTCGGCGATTGCGGGGCGATTGCCAATGATGCGGCGTTCGCGTTCCTGCCGGCAAGGTTTGGCTGGCATCGCGAGGCGGTTCTGGCTGCCGCGTTTGGCGCGTTCGGGCATCGGTTGATGATGGATTGCGTGGTCCCTGGCGGGGTAGCGGGCGATGTTGCCGAGGCTGGGATTTTGCCGGTGCTGGCGGCGATTGCGACCGAGTTGCCGGGTTTGCTGCGGGTCTATGACGATTACTCCAGCCTGGTGGACCGAATGGTGACCACCGGCACGGTGCGCACCGAATTGGTCAATCGTTTTGCGGCCGGCGGATTTGTTGGGCGGGCGTCAGGGCGTGATTTCGATTTGCGGCGGGCACCGGGTTATGCGCCCTATAGCGACATGGCGTTCGAGATTCCGCTGTTACAGGCTGGCGATGTTGATGCGCGGTTCCGCATCCGGGCGGCGGAAATTACGGTGAGCATCGATCTGCTGCGGCGGTTGCTGGCGGGTTTGCCGGACGGTCCGCTGACCGTGCCGCTGCCGTTGGCGACCGGTGAAGGGATTGGCTGGGCGGAAGGCTTTCGCGGCGATATCTGGACCTGGCTGCGGCTGGATGGCGGGCAGATTGCCTCAGTATTTTGCCGCGACCCGAGCTGGCTGCAATGGCCATTGTTGCAGGCGGCAGTGGAAGGCAACATCGTGGCCGATTTTCCGTTGTGCAATAAATCGTTCAATTGTTCGTATTCCGGGGTGGATTTGTAATGGTCTGGCGCAGTATTGCCCGCACCTTGCGCCAGTGCCCGCTGACGGTTGCGCCGGAAACGGTGAGCGATGCGGCGACGCAGGACCTGGCCGACCGGCTGGCGGCGGCGTCACAACGCCGGCTGGGGCGCAGTCTGGCGATCCGGCAAGTTGATGCTGGCAGCTGCAATGGCTGCGAGCTGGAAATCAACATGCTCAATTCTATTGTCTATGACCTGGAACGTTTCGGATTGCGCTTCGTTGCCAGTCCGCGCCATGCCGACGTGCTGTTGGTGACCGGGCCAATCACCCGCAACATGCAGGACGCTTTGCGGCGCACCTATGACGCGACGCCCGACCCGAAATTCGTGGTCGCCGTTGGCGATTGCGCGGTGGATGGCGGGGTGTTCAAGGGCAGCTACGCGATCCATGGCGGGGTGGACAGCACAATTCCGGTTGACCTGGTGGTGCGCGGCTGCCCGCCATCGCCGGCGCAGTTGCTGGAAGGGTTGCGGTTGTTGCTTGAAGCCAACGCCTGACGTTTACTGCGCCGACCGCAGAATATCGTCCACCACCCGTTCCAAAGACGCCACCGTGTTGCAGCTTGTCACCAGGTGACAATACGGCATGTATTTGTAGATGTCGCTGTCGCCGGTGCCCCAAAGCGGGGTGGGTTCGGGGTTCAGCCAGATCACCCGCGCCGCACGGTCGAATAAATTCTTCATCAGATCAGTGCGCGGTGGATTGCGGTTGCCGCGGCCGTCACCAAGGATGATCACCGTGGTGTGGCGATCAACATGGCGCAACGCGGTATCGCTGAAAATCTCCAGCGCGCGGCCATAATTGGTCGAGCCGAAGCCGACATCGTTGAGGATCTTGGTGATCGCCTCGTCGATATCCTCGCCTTCAAGGATATGGCTGACCTCGATCAGCTTGGATGAAAACGCGTAGGATTTAATGCCGGCGAGCGTATCAGTCAGCGCATACAGGAACATCAGCAGGAAGCGCGCCACCTGGGCGACCGAACCCGACACGTCGCAAATCGCAAGAATTTTCGGCTTTTCGAGCTTCTTGCGCTTCCACACGGTGCGGAACGGAATGGCCTCATGCGCCATGTTGCGGCGGAGCGTGCGGCGGATGTCGAGATGGCCGCGAATATCGACCTTTTTCGGCCGGGAGTAACGCGACGCGATGCGCAGTGCCATGTCCCGCACCAGGCCGCGCATGCGTTGATAATCGCGCCGGTCCAACTGCGACAACTTTACGTTGCGCAGCACGTTTTCGCGCAGTTCCTTGGTCGCACCCGCCGCGAACAAAGTCAGCTGGCGTTCCATAAACGATCGCGCCTGATCACCCAACGCCTTGCGGGCGGCTTCCAAACGGGCGGCGATTTCTTCCCGGCCGAGTTCGCGCAAATTGGTGATCTCGCGCTCAAGTTCCGGCAAGCCCATGCGGTCCAGCATGCGACGGGCGAACAAATTGGTCTGGGTGAACAAACGGATGTTGGACGCCCCCACCGCTTCGCCGGCCGCTTCCATCATCGCTGCCACACCAGCCTGATCGTCCTGCATCAGCCGCTGGGCGAGCTTGCTTTCGATGCCCTCCATATCGGCGGCGTTCTGGTGCGATTGCTCAGCCGTTGGCGTGGCGCCGCCCGCCAACGCCTCCCGCCGGAAATAGGTGTCGAAAATGATTTCGAACGACGCACGTTCCTCGATCGTTTTGGCGAGGGTAAGGGTCAGCGAGTCGCGCAGGACCTGCCGATCATCGTAGCCCACCGCCTCCACCGCTTCGAAAGCGTCGAGCATCTCGGCGGTCGAAATGCGCACGCCACCGCCGCGGGCCGCGCGCAGAAGACGAAGAATAACGTCGTTCATTGTGCTAGTACGCCGCTTCGGTCTTGGCCTTTTCGATAAACGCCAGCACCTGCTTGTTGCCGGCATCGATGTCCTGCTCGAACTTCAGCAGCACGTTCAAGGTGTCGCGCACCAGATCAACCTCAAGATGGCTGGCATGGAGCAACAACAGCGCCCGCGCCCAATCCAACGTTTCGCTGACCGATGGGAGCTTGCGCAAATCCATCGAGCGCAATTGCTGCACAAACGACACCAGCTCCCTCCGCAAGTGATCTTCGACATGCGGCAGGCGGGTCTTGACGATCTTTTCTTCGAGCTTGGCGTCCGGATAGCCAATATGCAGATGCAAACAGCGGCGCTTCATCGCATCACCCAAATCGCGGGTGGCATTGGACGTCAGCAACACAATCGGCGGCACCATCGCGACAACCGTGCCCAGTTCCGGGATCGTCACCTGATAATCGGACAGAATTTCGAGCAAAAACGCCTCAAACTCCTCATCCGCTTTATCAACCTCGTCAATCAGCAGCACCGCACCGCCTGGTTCGCGCAATGACCGCAACAACGGACGCGGCTCCAGAAAGCGTTCCGAAAAGAACAAATCATCAAACTCATTCAACTTATCCAGCGCGCCATCCATGCCTTCATACGCCCGCAACTCCTCACCCATCTTGTCCTTCAAAATCTGGGTATACAAAAGCTGCTTGCCATACTTCCACTCATACAATGCCTTGCTTTCGTCCAAGCCGTCGTAACACTGCATCCTTATCAACGGCAGACCCAAATGCTGCGCTGTCGCCTTGGCAAGCTCAGTCTTGCCTACGCCGGCCGGACCCTCAACCAAAATTGGCTTCTGTAAGCGGACCGCCAAAAACAACGCGGTCGAAATCTGCCGGGACGGGATATAGCCCACCGACTCCAGGCCGGATTCTACACTGTCAATGCTGGGAAGCAGGGCTTCGAGGCTCTTTCTCACGGATTTTCACGCCTTCTTGGACAAAATGCAGTGCCTGCGTAACCCGAAACCCACCACCGCACGAGGCCCCATGTTGCCCGCATCGCGCAGATCGGAGGTCTGCTGATCGCATGGCGGGAGGGAAGGAAGGCAAGGCGAAGGGCGCTGCCCCCTCGACCCCCGCCGGGGCCGGGCCCCGGACCCCTATCCCAAGAAAGCAAAGGTGGAATGAAGATGGGGG
>JANYCX010000174.1 GCA_025360065.1 Acetobacteraceae bacterium
GGCGATCATGCCTGCGATGTGGCGGACGGCGCCGTCGAGTTCGCCTTCAGGCACAACCCGGTTGACCAGCCCCATGCGGGCGGCTTCATCGGCGGTGAATTGCCGCGCGGTAAAGAAGATTTCCTTGGCGAAGGACGGCCCGATCAGGTCGATCAGCACCTTGATGCCGTCGGCGCCGTAACCGAGGCCGAGGCGGGCGGCGGGAATACCGAACTTCGCGCCTTCGGATGCGATGCGCAAATCGGTGCCGATGGCGATGCCCATGCCGCCGCCGATGCAGAAACCTTCGATCATCGCGATGGTCGGCTTGGTGGTGGCTTTCAGTCGCCGCTGGGCCTCGCCGGAGATTTTCTCGTAGGCGGCAACTTGGTCAGGTGTGGAGCGGACTTTTTCGAACTCGGAAATATCCGCGCCCGCGACGAAGGCCTGCCCGCCAGTGCCGCGCAGCACGATGACGCGGACGGCGGGATCGGCTTCGAGCCGGTCCATGATCAAGGGGATGGCCTGCCACATTTCCAGGCACACCGCGTTGCGACGTTCCGGGTGGTTGAAGATCACCCAGCCAATGCCGCCTTCAATGCCGCCGATCATCTTGGTGGTCGGTAAATCCATGGTCTGCATCGGGGCTCTCCTTAAACTGGTGCGGGAACGACGCGGGTGACGAACTCGGCGGGGGATGTCACTTCGAGCATCTCGACATCGTCCGAATGGCGCACTTCGCGGTGGCAGATCAGCGGCGGCTGGAACACGGTTGAGCCGGCTTCGAGGCGGACAAAGCCGATATCCTCGTACTCGAACTCAACCCAGCCCTTCAGCACGTAAACGAACTGGAAATCGAGTTCGTGGACATGCCATTCCGGCTTAGCCCCTTCGCCGGCCGCACCACGAATGACATGGGCGCCCATTTTGCCCGCCGTCGCTTCCGGCACGCCGAGGCTGCGATATTCGAAAAACGCCCGCAATCCGCCATCGAATTTTGCGTCGGCGGCGTGGTTCACCTGGGTTGGCATGGCCGTCTCCTTAAGCCGCAGTTTTCTCGATGCGGAAATCCTTGATGTCGCGGAATTTCAGGCCTTGGTTCAATTCGGTGGTCCGGCGCAGCATGAACGACGAGGTCGCCATGAACACCGGATCGCCATCGACATCATCGGCCATCGCACTGCGATTGGCGGCGATGAAGCGTTCGAGCAGCAGCTTTTCGCCACTGACCCAGCGGGCGAGGGAAAACGGGGTTTCCTCGAAGCCGATCTTGACCCCGTACTCGGCCGCCATGCGCGCCAGCAGCACATCCAACTGCAAGCTGCCGACCACACCGACCATCGGCGGCGCGCCGTCCTGCGGGCGGAACAACTGCACCACGCCTTCTTCGGCAAGTTCCTGCAAGGCCTGGCGCAGTTTCTTGGCCTTCATCGCGTCATCCAGCCGCACCCGGCGCAGGATTTCCGGGGCAAAATACGGCACCCCGACGAAATTGATGTCTTCGGATTCGCTCAGCGTGTCGCCAATCCGCAAGGTGCCGTGGTTGGGAATGCCCACGACATCGCCGGCGTAGGCTTCTTCGGCGAGTGCACGATCGCGGGCGAAAAAGAATTGCGGCGCGTGCAGCGGAATGGTTTTGCCAGTGCGCACCTGCTTGAGCTTCATGCCACGCACCAGCTTGCCGGAACACACCCGGGCAAAGGCAATGCGGTCACGATGGTTGGGGTCCATGTTGGCCTGGATTTTAAACACCAGCGCGGTCAACCCAGGCTCATCAGCCTGCACCACCCGCGTATCGGCGGGCTGGGCACGCGGCTTGGGGCCGTATTCGGCGAGCGCGTCCAATAGATCGGACACGCCGATTTCCTTGATCGCGCTGCCGAAAAACACCGGGGTCAAATGGCCGGCGGCGAACGATTCTTCATCGAATTCCGGCAGCGCGGCGCGCACCAGATCCAGTTCGTCGGCCAATGCAATCATCCGCGGCTCGGATTGGGCGAGCGGCTCGGACAGATGCAGGTTTCGCTTGCGGACGTCGTAGGTGCCAACAAATGTCGCCGCGCGGCCGACCGGCCAGGTTACCGGGGCGCAATCGAGCGCCAGGGCCGACGAAATCTCGTCCAACAGGGCAAACACGTCCTGGCACTCGCGGTCCATTTTGTTGATGAAGGTCAAAATAGGAATATCGCGCAACCGGCAGATTTCAAACAATTTAAGGGTCCGCGCCTCAATCCCCTTGGCGGCATCAATCACCATTACCGCCGCATCAACCGCGGTCAACGTGCGATAGGTGTCCTCGGAGAAATCCTCATGGCCCGGCGTATCAAGCAAATTGAACACGCAGCCGGCATATTCGAAGGTCATCACCGAGGTGACGACCGAAATCCCGCGTTCCCGCTCGATCCCCATCCAGTCAGACCGCGTGCGCCGCCGCTCGCCCTTGGCGCGCACGTTGCCGGCGAGTTGGATCGCGCCGCCGGCACGCAGCAGGCGTTCGGTCAGCGTGGTTTTGCCGGCATCGGGGTGGGAGATGATGGCGAAGGTGCGGCGGCGCGCAATTTCGGTGGATACGTCGGAGGTCATGCGCAGGTCTATACAAGATTTTGCGAGAGGTGAAACTACTTCGCCCGTGGATCGAGCGCATCCCGCAACCCATCGCCAATCAAATTAAAACTGATCACCGCCAGGAAAATCGCCGCGCCCGGAAAAATCGCCAGCCACGGCGCCTGGCTCAGAAAGCGTTGCGCCGAATTCAGCATGCTGCCCCAGGACGGCGCCGGCGGCTGTTGGCCCAATCCAAGGAAGGACAGGCTGGCCTCGGCGATAATCGCACCGGCAATGGCAAGCGTCGCCTGCACCATCACCGGCGGCACGATATTGGGCAACACATGGCGCACCGCCACCCGCCAGGGCGGATTGCCCAGCGCGCGGGCGGCCTCGACATAGTCGTTGGTGGCCGCATCCATGGTCGCCGCACGCGATACCCGCACGAAAATCGGCGTGGCGGTAATCCCGATCGCGATCATCGCGTTTTGCAGCGACGGCCCGAGAAAGGCGGCAAGCGCGATCGCCAGGATCAGGAAGGGCGAGGCCAGCATCGCATCAACCAGGCGACCGATGATCATGTCGATCTTGCCGCCGGCAAAACCGGCCATCAGCCCAATCGGCACGCCAACGCCTGAGGCAATGGTGACCGAAATAACCCCGGCCAGCAGGCTCGCCCGTGCGCCCCAGATCACCCGGCTCAGCACGTCGCGGCCGTTTTCGTCGGTGCCCATCCAATGCGCCCAGGATGGCGCGAGGCGGATCGCGGTCCAGCTGGTCTGGATCGGATCGTACGGCGCCACCCAGGGCGCCAGCAATGCCACGATGATGAACAGGCTGATCACCACCAACCCGCCAACCGCGGCCGGACGACGAAAAAAGCGGCGCACCGCGAGGCGGGCGGGCGATTGCATGGCTTTGGCCATGATGGCTCCGGCATCGTTACCGGTTGTGGCGCTCATGATGTGCGAAGCCTTGGATTGAGGAAGACGTAGATGATGTCAGCCAATAAATTCAGTCCGATATACACTGTTGCCGTCACCAGCACGACGCCTTGCACCACCGGATAGTCGCGGTTGAACACGGCATCGACAATCAATTTGCCGAAGCCCGGAATGCTAAAGACCTGCTCGGTCAGCACCGCGCCTGACAGCAGCGTACCGAGTTCCAACGCACCCAGGGTCACCACCGGCACCAGCGCGTTGCGCAGCGCGTGGCGCAGCACGACTTTGTATTCGACCAGGCCCTTCGCCCGCGCGGTGCGCACGTAATCCTGTTCGAGCGCGGTCAGCATCGCCGACCGCGTGTGGCGCATCAGCACCGCGGCAAGCGCGTTGCCGAGCACAAAGGCCGGCATGATGGTGGTTGCGAGCGACTGCCGCCAATCCTCGGTCAACGGCACATAGCCCGATGGCGGTAGCCAGCCAAGCTGCACCGAGACGACGAGAATAAGCATGATGCCGAGCCAGAAATTCGGGGTGGAAAGTCCGGCCAGACCGATGCCGTTGGCGACATAATCCCAGAAGGTGTTCTTCTTGACTGCCGACAAAATGCCCATCGGCACCCCGATCGACACCGAAATCACGAACGCCATCGCGGCAAGCTGCATGGTCACCGGGAGCTTGGTCGCCACCAGTTGCAACACAGGCTGGCGAATGCGCCAGGAAAAGCCGAGATCACCCTGCAGAACATTGCCGATCCAGTGAAAATACTGGATCACCAACGGTCGATCAAGCCATAACTCCTGGCGGATTTGTGCCAGCACCGCCGGATCGCGTTCCTCGCCGGCCAACACCAGCGCCGGATCGCCGGGCATCAGCTGTTGCAGGCAGAACACCATGATGCTGACCAGAAAGATGGTCGGGATGATTTGGGCGATGCGAGCGCCGAGATGGGATTTCATCGCGTTGACCTATTGGCCCATTTTCAGACCCTTGATCCGGATCAGCCCATCGGCGATGGGGGCGAAGCCAGTAATTTTCGCATTCATGCCGATAAGCACTTTCGGGCTATAGATATACATCACCGGGACATCGATATTCAGTTGGGCCGCGATCTTGCCGTAAAGCCCGCGACGCACCGCGAGGTCGGTTTCGGCGCGGGTTTGTTCGAGCAGGCTATCAACCAGGGCGGACGAATACTTCACGTCATTCAACGGCGTGCCGGTGTGGATGGCGTTATACAAATTGCCGTCAGCATCGGCCCGGCCCGACCAGCCGATCAGGAAAACCTCGAAATCGCCCTCGCTTTGGGCCTTTAGCGCGGTGACGAATTCAGTGGCGCGCAGTTTCACGTCAAACCCTGCCTCGGCCGCCATCGACTGGATAACCTCACCGGTTTGGCGCTGGTCGGCGGCATTGGTGATCATTAACTCAACCGTCAGCGGGGTTTTAACCCCTGCTTCCACGAGCAAACGTTTGGCCTTGGCAATGTCGCGGCCAACTGGCTTGACCTCGGGCGCGTAGAATGGCGAGTTCGGTGGCACTGCCTGGGCAATCGGGGTGAACAGGCCGTTATAGACAACATCGTTGATCGCCTGACGGTCAATCGCTGCCGCAAAAGCCTGGCGGACGCGTGCATCCTTCATCATCGCGGTGCGTGGCTGTTTGCCATTGTCGATGTTGAAGGCAAGGCTTTGGAAACCCAGCCCGTCAAACACTTCGGCGCGCAGCTTGGGATCGGCTTTGACCTGGGCAATGTCGGTCGGCGAAATCCGCTCGGCCATTTCAAGGGTGCCGGCGCGCAGATTGGCGAGCCGGATCGTGGCATCGACGATCGGCTGATAAACTACACGGTTAACATGGACGTTGCCGGCGTCCCAATATTCCGGGAAGCGATCAACCACGATGCGGTCCTGCGGCACCCGCTCGGTGAACTTGAAAGGCCCAGCGCAAACCGGGTTCTGGCCGAAATTGGCGCCCGCCGCCATCGCGGCTTTCGGCGAGACAATCATCCCCGACCGATCCGACAACTGCGCCAGGAACGGCGAGTTCGGCGCCTTCAGCACCAGCCGCACGGTCAGCGGATCGACCACCATCACATGATCCAGGCTGCCGATTTCGCCCTTGCGGGTGCTGCCGGCCAAGGTGAGATGGCGTTCAAGGCTGAATTTCACTGCTTCGGCATCAACCGGGGTCATGTCATGGAACTTCATGCCGGGGCGCAGCTTGAATTCCAGGGTTTTGCTGTCGATCCAGGCATAAGACGCGGCCAGCTGCGGCACGATGTTCAACTTCACGTCGATATCGACCAGCTTGTCGCAGAGGCTCGCGAACACAAAGCGGCCCACCAGGGTGCGCGACAGGGTCGGGTCAAGCGCATCGGCATCATCGGCGATGCCAATCCGCAAGGTTTGTGGCGGATTGGTCTGGGCGTGCACGGTAAGCGGCAGCGTGACGGCGACGACCGCCGCAAGCAA
The DNA here is from genome assembly GCA_025360065.1 of Acetobacteraceae bacterium. Taxonomy (GTDB): domain Bacteria; phylum Pseudomonadota; class Alphaproteobacteria; order Acetobacterales; family Acetobacteraceae; genus CAITOL01. Next base: position 5,942 of record JANYCX010000174.1, read on the forward strand.
CAGGATCGGACGCATAGCAAAGCCCCCTCGGAATGGATTTATGGCGCACTGCGACACTAATGGACTTGTGGCCCGAGTAACGCAGCGTTGCAAGCCTGAGATGACATTTATAAGACGGATTTTGACAATCCGCCGGTGCGCAGGATCACCAGGAACAGGATTGCATGGGCAATCACCGCAAGGGGTGCCAGGCTTGGCGTGGCCAAAACCACAACGGGCGCAATGCCCGCCAGAAGTGCCGCGCCATACGAAGGTGTGTCCGACGACGCCAGTGTGCGCAGGTACAGCAGGATCGCGGCGGCCATCAGCGGCAAATCATAGATGAACGCATGCGGGGTGACCAGGAACGTCCCGACCAACATTCCCGCCAGCGCGATTGTGTAGGAAGCCCGGCGAAACAGCCACCACACCAACCCCGCGACCGGGATTGCGACCATGAACTGGGCGATGTGGGCGCCCCTGTCCGATCCACCCAGCCCGCGCCAAGTGCCTTCAACCGTCGGCATCAGATACCAGTACGGCCCCATCTCTGCGCTGAAGCGCTGGCGATATTCTGGCAGTCCGGCAAGCCAAGCCCCCCAGATGCCGCCACCCCATAGCGCCGAGGTAACCAGCGCCAGGACGCCGACGGTCATGCAGGCGACGATCATTACCCGCCATTGCCGCAACGCCAGCAGCGCCACCGGCACCAATAAACCGAGCTGCGGCTTGTAGGTCGCAAGCCCCAGCAACACCCCGGCGAGCACGGGGCGGGTCGGCACCGCCCGCATTCCCCCGACGATGAAAGCTGCCGCCAAAAACCCGCTTTGGCCATAAACCAGCGTCGCCGCGGTGGCGGGGGCCAAAAGCAGCAGCAACCCAAATGCGCGCAAGCCTGCTGTGGCTACAACGAACAGTGCAGCGGTGACCACAATCCAGGCCAGATAGGCGGGCGCGTAGTCGAGCCAGGCCAGCGGGGCGATCAGCAACAGGAAATGCGGTGGGTAGGCAAACGGCAATGGCGGCGGCCGCGCTTGATCACGTCCGAAGGCGAGCTCGGCCTGCCAGAGATGCGCCGGATCGTAAACCGCCCTACCGCCATCTTCCATCGCAATCCGTGCATAGGACCAGATTGCGTGAAAATCGCTATGGATTGGTGGGGCGGCGGTCGCCAGCAGCACCGCCTCGATCACGTGCACCAGCAAATATCCAGCCCCAGCGATCGCCAGCAGCAGGCCGAGCAGGCGACGGAGTCTCGGCGGGAGTGCAATCATCGAACATCCGCGTTGGTAGGATATCAGTGCATGCCCTAGAACCCGGCGATGCAGCAAGCCACCACCATCACTCATGACCTGATCCTGCTCGGCGCCGGGCACGCCCATGTCGAGGTGCTTCGCCGCGCCGCGATGCGCCCGATCCCAGGGGTGCGGATTACCCTGATCGCGCGTGAGGCCAATACGCCATATTCCGGCATGCTGCCCGGCCTGCTGCGCGGCGAAACCGACACCCTCGCTGCCCATATCGATTGCGCGCGTCTGGCCGCGGCCGCCGGTGCACGGCTGGTGGTGGCGGGCGCTGACAGTATTGATCTGGCCGGCCGCCGCATCGGTTTCGCCAACCGGCCGGCGATCGGTTTCGATCTGCTGTCGATCAATATTGGCGGGCTGCCGGTGATGCCGGATAATGGCGGCATCCCGGTCAAGCCGATCGGGCAGTTTATCGCGCGGCTGGCGCAAATGGAGGCCGATCTGCCGGCCGGCGCCCGCATTGCCGTGGTTGGCGCAGGCGCTGCCGGGGTTGAGCTGGTGCTGGCGCTCGCCATCCGCTTTGCCGGGCGATATCGGCTGGCGCTGATCGGACGCGATGCCGAGCCTTTGCCGCAGGCACCCCGTTTTCTGCGCGAGGGGGTCCGCACAGCACTGGTGGCCGCAGGGGTTGAAATCGTCAACGGGGTTAGCGCGACGCGGCGCGATGGCGGGCCGCTGGTGCTGTCGGATGGCAGCGCGCTTGATATTGGCGAGGCGATCTGGTCCACCGGGGTTGCCGGCCCTGCCCTGCTGCGCGCCGCCGGATTGGTGGTCGATGATGCCGGCTGCGCCCGAGTTGGCGCGACATTGGAATGCATTGGCCAATACGGCATTTTCGCCGCCGGCGATTGTGCGACGCTCGATGGCGCAGCGCGGCCCAAAGCGGGGGTCTGGGCGGTGCGCGCGGGGGTCATCCTCGATACCAATATCCGCCGTCTGGTCGCCGGCAGCGCACTGCAATCCTGGCGCCCGCAGTGTGGCGCGCTGGCGATCGTCGGGCTCGGCCACGGCCAGGCGGTGGCATGGCGCGGGCCATTTACCTTGTCCGGCTCGCTCGCCTGGCGTTGGAAGCAGCGCATCGACCGGCGCTGGATGGCGATGTATCAGTCGTTGCGCCCGATGATGGACGCCGCCGCGATGCGCTGCGCCGGGTGCGGTGCGAAAATTTCGGCCGATACCCTGGCCGCAGCATTGGCAGGCCTCGCCGAGCCGCCGCGCCACGATATCCCGGTCGGCCTCACGGCACCCGATGATGCCGCGGTGACGATCCCGCCGCCCGGCATGGCGCTGGTGCAGTCGGTCGATCATTTCCGCGCCTTCATCGACGACCCCTTCGTGTTCGGCGCCATCGCTGCCGCCCATGCGCTGTCCGACATCCATGCCATGGGGGCCAAACCTTGGACCGCACTGGCGATCGTCGCGCTGCCGTTCATGCACGGGCGCGCGATGGGCGAGGATTTGCGCGCCATGATGCTCGGCGCCCACGCGGTTCTGACCGGCGATGGCTGCGCGTTGATCGGCGGGCACAGTGCCGAAGGTGCCGAGGCCGCGATGGGGTTTGCGGTGACCGGGCTTGCGCCGCTCGGCCAGATTTGGCGCAAATCGGGGCTGGAGCTGGGTGACGCGCTGATCCTGACCAAGCCGCTCGGCACCGGCCTTATTCTGGCTGGACAAATGCGCGGGCTGGCGCGCGCCGACTGGCTGATGGCAGCGATCGCCATGATGCGCCGCACCAACCATGACGCCGCCGAAATATTCCGTGCCCATGGCGTGCGCGCCTGCACTGATATCACCGGGTTTGGCCTGATCGGCCACGCGATGGAAATGCTCGACGCCTCCGATGTGCGTGGGGTGATCAACCCCGATCTGGTGCCGGCCTTGCCGGGCGCGCTGGAACTCGCGGCATTGGGGGTGGAAAGCAGCCTCGCCACCGCCAATCGCGGCGTGCATTTCTTGCCTGAAACACTGCGGGCGGCCTTGCTGGTCGATCCACAAACCAGTGGCGGATTATTGGCAGGCGTTGCGCCATCGCGCGCCGTCGCCTGCGTGGCCGCGCTGCGCGCCGCCGGGCACGACGCCGCGATCATTGGGGAAATAACCGGAGTGTCCAACCCCGGCTTGCGGCTTGGCTGATCGCGCGGCAATTTGCCGACATCGTATTTAGGACCAAAGACATGCGCCGCTACCGTATCGCCTCCATCCCCGCCGACGGTATTGGCCCCGAAGTGATCGAAGCCGGGCTCGAAGTGCTCGACGCACTGGTTGCCCGGCATGGCGGGTTTGGGTTGGACATCACCCGGCTCGACTGGAGTTCGGCCTATTTCCGCAAGCATGGCGTGTTCATGCCGGCGGACGGGCTGGCGCAGTTGAAGCCGATGGATGCGATTTATTTCGGCGCAGTGGGGGCCGAAGACATCCCCGACCATATCAGCCTGTGGGGCCTGCGCCTGCCGATCTGCCAGGGCTTTGACCAATATGCCAATGTCCGTCCGACCCGCATTTTGCCCGGCGTGACATCGCCGTTGCGCGGGCGCGGCCCGGGCGACCTCGACTGGCTGATCGTGCGGGAGAACTCGGAAGGCGAATACGCCGGCCATGGCGGGCGCGCCCATCGCGGCCTGCCCGAAGAAGTCGCGACCGAGGTTGCGATCTTCACCCGGGTTGGCGTTGAACGCATCATGCGGTTTGCCTTCGGCGAGGCACAGGCCCGGCCGCGCAAATATCTGACCGTGGTGACCAAATCCAATGCGCAACGGTTCGGGATGGTAATGTGGGATGAAATCGCGCTGGAAGTCTCCGCTGATTTCCCCGATGTCACCTGGGACAAGGAACTGGTCGATGCGATGACGATGCGGATGGTGCTGAAACCCGGCAGCATCGACACCGTGGTGGCGACCAATCTGCACGCCGATATTCTGTCCGACCTGGCGGCGGCGCTGGCCGGCAGTCTGGGCGTGGCGCCGACCGGCAATGTCGATCCGCAGCGGCGTTACCCGAGCATGTTCGAACCGATCCATGGCTCGGCGTTCGATATCACCGGCAAAGGTATCGCCAATCCGGTGGCGAGTTTCTGGACGGCGGCGATGATGCTGGACCATCTCGGGGAGAAATCAGCGGCCGCGATGCTAATGGCGGCGGTGGAACAGGTTTGCGCGGCGGGGATTTTGACGCCCGACCTGGGCGGGAAAGCAACGACGAAAGATGTTACCCGGGCGGTTTGTGCGGCAATTGCGGGGGGGAATGTCCTGGCGAACGCATAGGCCTTTCCCGACGGGCGGTATGCGCAACGGCGCCGGGCAAGGCATTGCCGCGATCCGGGAGTGGGTATTGAGGGTCGAAATCAGCATATTAATTTTGATATCGTAACAAATAGGTCGCAACTTTCCCGACAAGCTCAAACCCACCTCAGCCGACCATCCCGCCCCGCCACCAACCCCGCCTGCGCCACAACCGGCGCCGGCCGCGGCATCTCCCAAACCGCCCGAGACCTCCGCACCCGCCGCGCCGTCACCCCAACCCCCAACATCCGACACAACGGCCGAAATATCCGCCCCGCCTGCGGCACCGCCGCCAAAAACGCCACGCACTCATCCTGCGACAGCAAATGCTCCAACTGCGCACCCAAAGGCGCCGCCTCCCGAACCGCCACCAAAAGCCAAGCCGGCACCGTCGGAATAACCGAGCCCGAACGCACACAAGCACGCACCTCCCCCGCCCGAGACTTCCGCGCCTTCGGCAACATCCCCGCCCGCCACAAACGAATCAACCGCTCCAGCCGCGAACGCATCCGCCCAATCCGGACCCAAACCGCCACCAACAGCACCGTCAAATGCCGCTCACGCGCCGACACCACCGCTATCGCAGCTTGCAGGTTGATGAGGATGTTGGAAAAAAAATTCATCCTGGAGTTATATTTTTTCTAACATTAAATGTCAATATATATCTTGTAACCCATCGAGCAGGCTTCTGCCAGGCAGACGAAAGGGCAAGGCAAGCAGTTCTTTTTGTGAACAAAAAGAACCAAAAAAACTTTCTATCCATTCCTTGCCGTTGGTGTGCAAACTCCCTGCAGTCCCCTGCGAACCGAGACCAAAATTTTCGTCCCAACCATCGTACCACCTGCAAACCCGTCACTGCGAGGCGAAGCCGTGGCAGTCCAGGGCACCCCCAAGTCCGTCGTGCAACCAGCGCCAAACGCCCCCGCCAACAATCATTGCACTCCTGCAACCCCGTAGGGCGGATAAGCCCTTGCGTCATCCGCCATCTCAATACGCGCACGGAAGATTGCGGATGACGCAAAGGCTTATCCGCCCTATGGAAACGCAAAGGCCCTTACCAATGACCTTTGCCCGTCATCGCGAGCCCTGCTTAGGGCGTGGCGATCCAGGCGAACAATTCCCAATCCCGATCGCTTCGCCTGGACCGCCACGGCTTCGCCTCGCGGTGGCGATCAACGCGAAACGGTCAATTATTCGGGCGCTTGGTATTATACCAACCGTCACTACTCCCGACTCATGCAGGCATCCCATTTTTGACTATCGCGGCGCTGTAGGGCGGATGCAATCCGCCGTCCTGTGCACCACAAAGACGGCGGATTACATCCGTCCTACGGACATCGGTCACTGGTAGCGACCGTTGGTATTACCGGAGTAATGATCGGAACGCCTCGAAACTGCCTCATCGACAGCAAATCGGCGTCTCCAGACACAATTACGTCCGCACGCCCATTGATCGCCAATTCGAGAAACATATCGTCTTTGCCGTCGCGGCAAGCGACCACTGCCTCAGATATTGCGATCAACTCCGCCGATGCGAAAACCTCTCGCAGCCCATCGAGAAATCTTCGCAGCGATCTTGCGTCGTGCCAGCACTGCAAAAACTTCGGCCTCAGTGTCCGCCGATTTCAGCAAAACACCATTTGCTGAAACCCAGCGTACAGTTTCGGCAGGCCAGGACTGGTCCTTCAGCGCGGCACTGATGAATACATTGGCGTCAACAACAACCCTAACTCTGCAGCCGACCGCACCGCTTGTCGTTCTTCGTCAATAATTCGGTCGATGTCGGCATCTGACCATCCCGCTTCGACAACTTTCGGGCGCGCAAACCGGCGCGCAATTGCGATCCAGTCGTCTCCGTTTTCAGGTTCGATGGCGATTGTCACACGTTGGCCATGCGCGAGCCCCCGCCGCGCAAGTTCCGCCGCTACATCTTCCACCGTAGACACAAAAAACGTCGGATCTGCGAACCGTGCCTAGGTATATCTCCCGCCGATGCCGGATATTAGAGCATCATCCGATCGGCTTGCCTATTCGATCGGATAAAGATGATCGTGAAAACAAGAATCTAGAGCGTGTCCGCTGATTCAACCTGAACGGATCACGCTCTAGCAGCGCAAAGCTGCCACCGGATACAATTATCCTTGCCTCGCTTACCCGCCTCAATCGCGCGTCTTGGCAAGTGCTCAACTGTGGTAGCTATTTCGTCCTGCGCACCGCAGTTCATAGAGCTTCTGCAAATTCAGCCAAACCTCCGGGCCGGTGTCAAACCAGTGGCCAAGACGCAAAGCCGTATCGGCGGTGATCGCACGCTGACCGTTGAGAATCTGGGCAATGCGGTTGTCCGGCACCGCAATCTGGCGCGCCAGTTCTGTGGCGCTTATGCCAAGCTCAAACAACTCGTCAGCCATATGTTCGCCAGGGTGAATAAAGCTACGGGCCATCAAACTCTCCATAGCACGCCAGCCAACCACAACCTACGCCGCAACCTTCGACGGCACCGCCAGGTCGTAAGGCTTCAACAACACGGCCTCGGGCAGCTTCATCTCCCGCGCCAGCACCCGCATCATCTCAATCGTCAGCCGACGCCGCCGGTTGAGCAATTCCGATACCCGACCGCTCGGCACGCCCAGCATCGTCCCCAAATCCGCGCGGGTCAGACCCATATCGTCCATCCGCACCAGGATTGCCTCGATCGGATCGGGCACATCGATCGCGTGATGCTTGGACTCATAGTCATCAACCAGCACCATCAGCACATCCAGCCGATCCGCAGCCGCCGTCCCCGATGCCGCACCCCAAAGCCGTCTGATCTCGGTAACGGCCATTGCGTGATCAGTGTCATTCCGAATGGGCACGATGTCCTTCATGTCAACGCATCCTTCACAGCAGCCGCAGCTTTGCCCCGTTGCGCTTGTTCAACCCGTCATATTCAGCATGTGTACCAACCCACAGCACCAAAACCCCATGACGGACAAAATCGATCGCGCACACCAATCGATAATCATTGCCCTTTATATCAAACACATACTTCCCGTGCGCCAGATCAACACCCGCACCGAAATCCGCTTTTACATCGGCATGACAAGCCCAGCGCGCTGAACCGACGATGGCATACCAAGTCTTGAGAGCCGGCTCGCTGAGCCTCCGGCCCGGCAACTCCCAATGCTCACGCAGTTTTTTCCGCGACACAATCCGCATCTACGGTCCACCCCTGCAACTCCCATATTGGGAGAAAAATGCAAAATGTCAAGCGTCGTTAATACCCATCATCCGCGCCAGGGCCACCATGTCGCACCCGAGCATCCAGCGCGCAGCAATACCCTCACCGCCCCGTCCACAACGGCGTCCGTTTTTCCATGAACGCTGTCCGCCCCTCGCGATAATCCTCGCTATCAAAGCACGCTGCCACCAGCGCATCGTAGCCCGGCTTGTCGCTGGCGCGCTTCATCACCTCGTTGACACCACGTTTCATTGTCCCGACCGAAATCGGCGCGTTGGCGGCAATGCTGGCGGCGAGTTTTTCGACATATGCCATCAGCCCATCACCCGGCAGGGATTTATTAATCAGCCCAATCCGCTCAGCCTCGACCGCATCGATC
>JANYCX010000071.1 GCA_025360065.1 Acetobacteraceae bacterium
TATCTCGACAACCAAGCCACCACCCCGTGCGATCCGCGGGTGATGGCGGCGATGCTGCCGTGGTTCACCGAGTTTTTCGGCAATCCGCACAGCGCCGAACACATCATGGGCCAGCAGGCCGAAGCTGCCGTCGAGACCGCGCGCGCCGAGGTCGCGGCGCTGATCGGCGCGGATGTTCGTGAAATCGTTTTTACGTCTGGCGCCACCGAGAGCAACAACATCGCCATCAAGGGTGCGGCACGGTTTGCCGCAAGAATGGGCGACCCGCGTAGGCGGATCATCACCGTCGCCACCGAGCATAAATGCGTGCTCGAATCTGTCGCCGACCTTGCCGAGGATGGGTTCGAGCCGGTGGTGCTGCCGGTCGGGCGGGATGGTTTGCTGGATCCGGAGGTGCTGCGCGATGCGCTTGCGGTGCCGACCTTGCTGGTCAGCGTGATGGCGGTGAACAATGAAATCGGGGTAATCCAGGACATTCACGCCCTCGCCGCGATTGCGCGGGAGGCGGGGGCGCTGTTCCATAGCGATGCGGCACAGGCGACCGGCAAAATCGCGCTCGATGTCGCCGGGATCGATCTGCTGTCGATCAGCGGGCACAAGCTTTATGGCCCCAAAGGGGTTGGCGCATTATATGTCCGCCGCCGCCCGCGCGTGCGGATCGCGCCTTTGTTTTCCGGCGGCGGGCAGGAACGCGGGGTGCGATCCGGCACCTTGCCGACGCCGTTGATTGTTGGGCTGGGGGAGGCGTGCCGGCTGGCGGCCGCAGAAATGGCCGCCGATACCGTCCGGGTGGGGGCCTTGCGCGACCGTATGCTGACGGGCCTGAACGCGGCGATCCCCGGCATTACCATCAACGGCAGTACCGGGGCGCGGATCGCCGGCAACCTCAATCTGACGTTTCCCGACGCCGATGCGATTGGATTGATGGCGGCGATGCCGGAATTATGCGTTTCGACCGGATCGGCCTGTTCATCGGCCGAGGTTGAACCATCTTATGTCCTGCGTGCACTGGGGCTCAGCGATGACGAGGCGGCGCGGACCTTGCGCGTGGGGATCGGACGCTTTACGTCGCCCGCCGAGATCGATGCCGCCGTGGCGCTGTTCGCCCGCGCCCATGCGACCGTGACAAGACCGGAACCGTAATGCCGAAAATGACATTTATCGAGCGCGATGGCGCCGCCCGCGAAGTTGATGCCCCAATCGGCTTGTCAGTGCTCGAAATCGCCCACAAGCATGGCGTGGACATCGAAGGCGCCTGCGAAGGTTCGCTCGCCTGCTCGACCTGCCATGTGATCGTCGATCCGGCGTGGTTCGCGGGGCTTGTGACGCCGACCGAGGATGAGGAAGACATGCTCGATCTGGCGTTCGGGCTGGAACGCACGTCGCGGCTGGGCTGCCAGATCGTGATGTCGGATGCGCTCGACGGCCTGGTGGTGCGGCTGCCCGCCGGCACCCGCAACATGCTGGGCGGGTAAGATGCGGATTGTGGTTGCCATGTCGGGCGGCGTTGATAGCAGCACGGTTGCCGGGCTGCTGGCCGAGGCCGGGCATGAGGTGATCGGGGTGACCCTGCAATTATACGACCACGGCGCGGCGGTTGGCCGCAAAGGCGCGTGCTGCGCCGGGCAGGACATCCACGACGCCAAGCGGGTCGCCGACCACCTCGGCATTCCGCATTATGTGATCGATGCCGAAGCGCGGTTTCGCGCGGCTGTCATGGCGGATTTCGCCGATAGCTACGCGGCTGGCGAAACCCCGGTGCCGTGCGTGCGCTGCAACCAGACGGTGAAGTTCCACGATCTGATGGGCCTCGCCCGCGATCTTGGCGCCGATCGGCTGGCGACCGGGCATTACGTGCAGCGTATTGATGGCGCCGACGGCCCGCAACTGCATCGCGCCGCCGATCCAGCACGGGACCAGAGCTGGTTCCTATTCGCCACCACCAAGGCGCAACTGGCGCAGACGATTTTCCCGTTGGGCGCGATGGCCGACAAGGACGCGGTGCGGGCGGAAGCCGAACGGCTTGGCATTGCGGTGGCCAGCAAACCGGACAGCCAGGATTTATGCTTCGTGCCGACTGGCAGCTACGCCGAGGTGGTCGGCAAGTTCCGGCCGGAGGCGCTGGTGGGCGGGGATATCGTCGGCGAGGATGGCCGGGTTGTCGGCCAGCATGACGGCATTGCGCGCTACACGGTCGGGCAGGCCAAACGGCTCGGCAATGCGGCGCAGGACGGTGGCGCGCGTCGGGTGGTGGTCTCGCTCGACCCCGCCACCCGGCGTATCGTGGTCGGTGCGCCCGATCGCGGCACGCGGCAGGTTCGGTTGCGTGAGGTGAATTGGCTGGTGCCACCCGCCCGGCTGCGCTGCACGGTGAAGCTGCGGGCGCGCGAAATGCCGCATGCCGCCGAGGTGATCCCGACCGAGGACGGCGCCGAGGTGATCCTCGACGCGCCGGCCCTGCCCGCGCCGGGCCAGGCCTGTGTGTTTTATGATGGCGAACGGGTGCTCGGCGGCGGGTTCATTCGGCCGCCGGTGCGGGCGTAGGTTGACGCAGGATGGCGCAGGCGGTATGTCGCGCGCCTCCCGATAGTCTTGCGGTCGGCGTGATGGTATGGCGGTGTAGCTCAGTGGTAGAGCAGGAGAATCATAATCTCTTGGTCGCTGGTTCAAATCCGGCCACCGCTACCATCTTTCGGAATTTCCCCGCGCAATTCAGATAATACCAAGCGCCCGAATGGCGGACTCTTCCAGCCATTCGGGCGCTTGGTATTGCGCACCGGGTTGGCCGGCGGCGGTGCGCCAAGCAAAGACTTATACCAA
>JANYCX010000220.1 GCA_025360065.1 Acetobacteraceae bacterium
GATCGGGCTGCACGCCGTGCCATGTGCGTCACCCAGCACGAAATCGGCATCGGATTTGGCAGGCAAGGCGTTGCCCGGCATCGAATGGCAATCGATCAGCACCACCGCACCGAACTGGCGATGGGTGCTGTCGAGCAACCCGGCCAACCCCTCGTGAAAGGGCTGCCAGCATTCGGCAACGCGGGACTCAGCCTCGGCGAACCGCAGCCGGCGGCGATAAATCGTCTCCCCCGAGGCCACCAGCTTCGCCACCGTCCCCAAGCCCGCCGCGACCCGCGGTGAGGTCACGTTGACCCAGTCAGGCAGCGTGTCTTCGAACATCGCCGGGTCAAGCTCCCACGGTTCGCGATTGGCATCGCACCAGGCGCGCGGAAAATTGGCGCAGATCAGCGGTGCGCCATAGGCCGGGGCGGCGGAGAAAAGCGTATCGACGAAACTATCCTCGGACCGGCGCAGGCGATGGGCGTCAAGCCGCGATGCGGCGAGGAATTCATCGGGATAGACAATACCGGAATGGGCGGAGCTGAACACCACCGGCGCACTCTGGCGGGAGGGCCGCAAAACGCGGATTGGCTGGGGAAATGGCGGCGCGGCAGAGTGCATGGACCCATTGAACCTGCACCAGCGCGGGAGGGCAAGATGAACCCTTGCATCCAAGGGGTGGTTTGGCAGGTAATCCGGGCAGATTGCGGGAGAATGTCGATGCGTGGCTTCCTTTCAGGATTGTTTGTTCTGGTGAACCTCCAGATTGCCGCGGCCCAGGGCAATTTGCCCGATGCCGCCAACCGCGCCAGCATTCGCGGCGTGATCACCGCCCAGATCGAGGCATTCCGGCGCAATGACGCCCAAGCCGCCTTTGGCTTGGCCACACCCAACATCCAAGGCATGTTCGGCACCGCCGAGAATTTCATCGCCATGGTCGAAACCGGCTATCCGCCAGTCTGGCGCCCACGCGACCTCCAATTCGGTGCCTTGGAGAATCGGGACGGCCAACTGGTCCAAAAGGTCGAGCTGATCGGCCCCGACGGCGCCCCCGCGCTGGCACTTTACACGATGGAACGCGGCCCGGATGGGGTCTGGCGCATCGATGGCTGCGCCTTGCTGCCCAGCGAGAAACTCTCGGTCTGAAGCGTGATGGCTGCCTGCGGCACGAAGCGGGCCTGATCGGGCAGCAATCGCGAGATCGCCGCGCGGGAGGCTGCAAACCGCGCCTGTGTGCTGGTATGGTCCGGCTGTTGGCCGGGCAGTTCCACCAGCCGGCCATCGGCACCCCATCCGAACCGATCGGTCCAATGTTCGCGCCGCCAAACCCCCATGCGTTCATGCCGTGCCCAATCATGCACCAACATCAACTGGCTGCCATCCACGACGAGCCGTAATATGCTGCCATATTCCGCCGTTGCGTCCCGGCCATGCCAGAGTTGGACGCCCTGGAGACAAAACCCGCGCCCACCACAAAATGCCACAAAAACATGACTTTCTACGGTGAATTGCACCGCCACCAGATGCGCGCCGGCGAGGTGCCCGGCAAAGGCGATCCACGCCCGCGCCGCTGGCAGCAGCACCGGCGGCGCTTTGCCATCCGGGTCGGGCAGGGCGACCAAATCCAGGGTCACCGGATCGAGGCCAAGCCGCGCCCCGGCCTGGGTAACGGCGGGGATGGCCAAACTTGCCAACAGGGAACGGCGGGACAACATCACCACAGTCTGACGACAAGTGATAAAGCAGCGGTTAATCCCGCCCGATCGCCCAGCCGGCGCTGGTGGCGGCGAGGCACAGCGTCACTGAGCCGAGCACGTTGCCCCACGCCGCGATCCAAGCCCCTTGTTGCAGCAATTCAAGGGTTTGCAGGCTGAAGGACGAAAACGTGGTGAAGCCGCCGCAAAACCCCACCATCAGCAGCAACCGTAGCGTCACTGCGTCAGGTCGCGCGCCGGTTGCCAGCCAACCTATCATGAAACTGCCGGCAACATTGATCAGCAGCGTGCCCCAGGGAAAACCTTCCCCGACCGCCCGGATGACCCAAAGTCCGAGCAGGTACCGCAGCACACTGCCCGCCGCCCCGCCCAGCGCCACCATCAAAATTGCCATCCTCGCGCTCCAACTTGCGATTCCCCCGCCCGGTCCGGATGGCAAAACCCGCCCGGTCCGCTAAACCTGTTCCGACATGCACGATTCTCCCGAGCCAACCAAGCTATGGCTGCAGCGCCAGATGGCCGCCGCCCGCCCCGATGTCGTGCCCGTAGCGGTGCGGACCCTGGCTGCGACGTTCGCTGCCATTCTGCAAGCCTTTTGCATTGGCGCGCTGCTGGCGGGCGCTGTCGCCGGTAACGCGTCGCCCTGGCTGCCGTCGGCAGGCTTTGTCGGCCTCGCTGTGCTGCGCGCGTGGCTTGGCCATCAAGCGGAACTTGCCGCCTTTGAGGCCGGGGCCGCCGCCCGCACCAGGCTGCTTGATACCGCGCTCGCCGGTATGCTCGCCGCCGGCCCGGCTTTGCTGCGCCGCCATCATTCGGCGGTTCTGGCCAATATTCTGGTTGACCGGATTGAACAGCTCGATGGTCTGTTCGCCCGCTGGATGCCAGCGGTGGCATTGGCGGTCGGCGGGCCGCTGCTGGTGGTCGCCGCCATGGCGCTGCTCGACCCGATCGGCGCGCTTATTCTGCTCGGCTGCGGATTGCTGGTGCCGCTCGGCATGGCGCTGTCAGGGCTCGGTGCGGCGGCGGCCACCAAGCGCCAGTTTGCCGCCATGCAGCACTTGCAAACCCGCTTTCTCGACCGGTTGCGCGGCATTGCCACCATCGTGCTGGCTGGCCAAACCGCGCGAGAGGCTGATGCGCTGGCCCAGGCCTCCAACCAGCTGCGGGTCCACACCATGCGGGTGCTGCGGGTCGCGTTCCTGTCGTCGGCCGTGCTGGATTTTGCCCTGGCTGTGGCGCTGGTGGCGCTGGCAATGCGCTATGTCAGCCTCGGCACCCCGTCTGGTTTGGCCTTGACAGGCTTGTTCCTGGCCATTGAGTTCTTCGCCCCGCTGCGTGGCTTTGCCGCCGTTTATCAGGACCGGCTGCATGCCAACGAAGCGGCCGCAGCGCTCGCGTCCCTGCCGAACATGCCGCCACCCGCGCCTGATCTGCCGGTCCGCCACGTCGCCGCACGGG
>JANYCX010000228.1 GCA_025360065.1 Acetobacteraceae bacterium
GTCAGCCGCGCCCCGGGCCGGGTTGCAAGCGGTCCGGGGCATCCCACCGAAGCGGGATGGGGGATTATATAGCCGATTGCAAAGAGACAATTGCGAGGCGAAGCCGTGGCAATCCAGGGGTTCAAATTCGGCCTTTGGAGCGGACACCCTGGATCGCCGAGGCACTGCTTGCACACGCCCGCGAACTGCGGCTTACTCGGCTGCAATTGGCAACCGCGCCCATCGACGCCCTGGGCATCGCGCGGCCCCCCGGGAGAAACACATGACCTCGACGCAAGCCTTGCTTGCCCGCCGCGATCAGGCGATGGGCGAAGGTGCCCCGCTTTTCTACAATGAACCGCTGCATCTGGTGCGCGGCGACGGCGTTTATCTCTATGACCCCGCCGGCCGCCGCTATGTTGATATGTACAACAACGTCCCCTGCGTCGGCCACGCGAACCCAACCGTGGTTGAGGCGATGGCGCGCGCGCAAGGCACGCTCAATGTCCATAGCCGCTATCTGCACGACGGCATCGTCGCGTTCTGCGAACGGATCGCCGGCCTGCACGGCCCGGAGATCGAAAGCGTCATCGTCAGTTGCACCGGCACCGAGGCGATCGAGGTCGCGCTGCGCATGGCCCGCATGGCCACCGGCAAGGCCGGCATCATCTGCACCAACGGCACCTATCACGGCAACAGCGAGGCGGTCAGCAAGCTCACCCGGCTGGTGACGAGCCAGAACATCGCGCCTGAAATCCGCGCCATTCCCTTCCCCGAAACCTACCGCCCGCTGATCCCGGGGGCCTCCGAGGCCGACCTCGCCGACGCCTATCTTGCCCGTCTCGCCGCCGCCATTCGCAGCCTTGAAGATAGCGGCGTCGGGTTTGCCGGGATGGTCCTGTGCTCGATCCTTGCCAATGAGGGGCTACCGAACATCCCAGCCGGCTTTATGGCGCGTGCGTCGGACATGGTTCACGCCGCCGGCGGCTATGTGATCGCCGATGAGGTCCAGGCCGGCTATTGCCGTGCGGGCACCTGGTGGGGCTACACGGTATCCGGCCTCAAGCCCGATATCGTGGTCACCGGCAAGCCCATGGGCAACGGCCTGCCGCTCGCCGCGACCGCCGCCAGCAAGGCCCTGGTGGATGATTTCCGCGCCAAGACCCGCTATTTCAACACCTTCGCGTCAAGCCCGTTGCAGGCGGCGGTCGGCATGGCGGTGATCGACTATATCGAGAGCGAAAATCTCGCCGCCAGCGTCGCCAGCATTGGCGCAAGGTTAAAATCGGCGCTCACCACCCGCGCCGCCGCCTGGGACAAAATTGGCGATGTACGCGGTGTCGGCCTGTTCATCGGCGTGGAGATCACCAAGGGCGATGCCGACCAGACGCCGGATGTCGATCTTACCGTCGACATCGTCAACCGCTTGAAGGACAAGGGTTTCCTGACCAGCAATGCCGGTATCTTCCGCAACACGGTGAAGATCCGGCCGCCTTTGGTGTTCAAGCAGCACGACGCGGATGCGTTCCTGGTGGCATGGGACGACATGGTTGCCGAGATCAGAACCGCTTGATTTTCAACCTCAGCACCTGTTCCGCAACCACCAGGCCCACCGCGATGCTGAACGCGCTGGCCGCCGAAGTATATATGGCATTTGGCGGTCCTGCCCCTTGACGCGCTGATCATCCGCCGCATCGATGTCGAAAGACCCAAGTCATGACCCGCAAGATCATCATCGACACCGACCCCGGCCAGGACGACGCCGTTGCCATCCTTCTGGCGATGGCATCGCCTGAACTGGAGGTGCTGGCCGTCGTCGTTGTCGCCGGCAATGTGCCGCTGAAATACACCCGCATAAACGCCCGCAAAGTGCTGGAACTCGCCGGCCGCCCAGATATCGCGGTCTATGTCGGCTGCGACCGGCCGATGCGCCGGAAGCTGGTTACCGCCGAGCATGTCCACGGCAAAACCGGCCTCGATGGCCCCGATCTGCCCGCGCCCACCATGGTCGAACGCTCCCAACACGGCGTCGATTATCTGATCGACACGCTGCGCGCCGAACCCGCCGGCAGCATCACACTTTGCCCGCTCGGCCCGCTCACCAATATCGCCATGGCGCTGATCAAGGCCCCCGATATCGCTGCCCGCATCGGTGAAATCGTGCTGATGGGCGGTGCCTATTTCGAGGTCGGCAACATCACACCATCTGCCGAATTCAACATCTATGTCGATCCCGAAGCCGCCGATGTGGTGCTGAATTCGGGCGTGAAAATCACCATGATCCCGCTTGATGTCACCCATCGGGCGCTGGCGACCGACGCCCGGCTGGCAGCGATTGCCGCCATCGACAACCAGGCGGGCCGGGCGGTCAGTGCCATGCTGAATTTCTCCGAACGCTTCGACCGCGCGAAATACGGCTGGGACGGCGCGCCGGTGCATGACCCGAATGTCATTGCCTACC
Organism: Acetobacteraceae bacterium; assembly: GCA_025360065.1. Lineage (GTDB taxonomy): Bacteria > Pseudomonadota > Alphaproteobacteria > Acetobacterales > Acetobacteraceae > CAITOL01. The sequence goes on from JANYCX010000228.1 coordinate 2,441, forward strand.
TGCTGCGACCCGAACTTTATACCGGTCGTCAGATCAACGTTGCAGTGGAACTCGCCAGCGAACTGACCTTGGGGATGACGGTCGCCGATTACTGGCAGATCACCCAACGCCCGCGCAACGTGTTTTATGTCCGGGATATGGATGCGCAAGGGTTTTATGATCTGCTTATCGAACGCCTTGCCCGCTTGCCCTAGATCATCATCCGATCGGCTTGCCTTTTTGATCGGATAAAGATGATCGTGAAAGCACGACTCTAGATTTAGGCCTTTCTGAGTAGTTTCCGTCACTACCGGCCGAGCGCTCGGCTCGCTAAGCTAATATATGGATGAACTAATCGATACGCCGGGCGAGCTTGTCAACCCGTTGGTGGACGACACCATCGCGACCACGCTGAATGCGCAAACCATTGCATTGTCGGTATTGGCCATTCTAGCGACGCTTTACGCTTTGCAGGTGGCAGCGGAACTCGTGGTGCCGATTTTGCTGGCGATGATGCTGAAGCTGATGCTGCAACCGGCTATGCGCTTTTTGTGCGCCCGTATGAAGTTGCCAATGAGCGCGGCGGCGCTCGTTCTGATCGTCGGATTGCTCGGGGTGATCGGCGCAATCGGCGTCGCTATCGCTGTGCCCGCGTCGGGCTGGATTGCCAAGGCGCCGCAGGGATTGCAAACCTTGGAAGATCAGCTCAGCAGGTTGCGCGATCCGATCGAAGCGGCGCAGCAGCTTTTGCAGCGTGCGGAACATCTGGCCACCCCGGCCGGCACCCCAGCCGCTGTTGCGGCCGCACCCACGGCGCCTGCCATCGGGCTCGGCAAAGTCAGCGTCAGCGTCCTGGTCCTCACCCAGCAGTTCTTCGGCCGATTTTTCGTGCTCGCGGTAACGCTTTTCTTCCTGTTGGCCGCCGGCGACAGCATGCTGCGCAAGCTGGTCGAGGCCACGCCGCGCTTCGAGGGGAAGAAGCATGTTGTTTACATCATGATCGAAATCGAGCGCAATATTTCGCGCTATCTCGCAACGATTACGATGATCAACCTCGGGGTCGGCGCGGTCGTCGGGGTGGTCGTATATTTCTGCAGCATCGCCGATCCGCTGCTCTGGGGCACAATTGCATTTTTGCTCAACTACATCCCAATCGTCGGACCGTTGATCGGCATCGGGATCATTTTTGTCGTTGGCCTGCTGACCTTTGGCCAGGCCGGGTCGGCGATGGTGCCGTCGTTGTTCTATCTCGTGGTACACCTCGTCGAAGGCCAGATCGTCACGCCGCTGCTGCTGTCACGGCGGTTTACCCTCAGCCCGGTGATCGTCGTGTTGTCGCTGTTTTTCTGGCATTGGCTGTGGGGCATCCAAGGCGCGTTGCTGTCGGTCCCGCTTCTGGCGACGATCAAGATCATCTGTGACCGTATCCCCTCCCTGGCGCCACTTGGACATATGCTTGGCGCCCCAAGCCAGCGGTCCCATTCCGGCCAGTGACAACAATGCCATCCCCAACCGGCCGGTGAACCCTGGCCTACCCCTCGAACGGATCGCGCATCGCAATCGTATCATCCCGATCCGGGCTGGTGGACAGTATCGTGACGGGCGCTTCGACCAGTTCCTCGATCCGCCGCACATATTTCACGGCGGCAGCTGGTAAAGCACCCCAGCTCCGAGCACCGTAGGTCGGTTCCGACCAGCCTTCCATTGTCTCGTAAATTGGCTCGGCGGCGGCTTGGGCGCGTTGGCCGGCGGGAAGGCGGCGGGAGATTTCGCCGTTGATGCGGTAGCCGGTGCAGATTTTCACCTCCGCCAGCCCATCAAGGATGTCGAGTTTGGTCAGCACCAGGCCGTTAATGCCGCCGACTTTGACCGATTGGCGGACCAGCGCGGCATCGAACCAGCCGCAGCGGCGCGGGCGACCGGTGACGGTGCCGAATTCCTGGCCCCTCGTCCCGAGGCCTTTGCCGATTTCGTCGAACAATTCACTGGGGAAGGGGCCGGAGCCGACGCGGGTCGAATACGCTTTGGCAATGCCGAGCACGAAGCCGAGGGCGCTGGGCGGGAAGCCGGTGCCGGATGCGGCGGTCGCAGCGACTGTGTTGGATGAGGTGACGAACGGATAGGTGCCGTGATCGACATCGAGCATGACGGCTTGCGCGCCTTCAAACAAAATGCGCTTGCCGGCACGGCGCAGGCCATCGAGCCGTTCCCAAACCGGTTCGGCGTAAGGTAGGATTTGCGGGGCAAGCGCGAGAAGCTTGTCAAGCAAAGCTTGCTTTTCAAAGGTCGGCGCGCCGAGGCCGGCCAAAAGGGTGTTGTGGTGGCGCAGCAGCTCATCGAGTTTGGCGGACAGGGTTTCGGGCTCGGACAGGTCACAGACGCGGATGGCGCGACGGCCGACTTTGTCTTCGTAAGCGGGGCCGATGCCGCGCCCGGTGGTGCCGATCTTGTCGTCGCCGCGTTGTTCCTCGCGGGCTTTGTCCAATGCCGGGTGGACCGGCAGGATCAGCGTCGCGTTGTCGGCGATGCGGAGAGTCTCGGGGGAAACGGTCAGGCCCTGGGCACGGACTTTAGCGATTTCGGCCAGCAGCGCGTCTGGGTCGATGACCACGCCGTTGCCGATAATGCCGAGTTTGCCGCGCACCAGCCCACTGGGAAGCAGCGACAATTTATAGGTTTGGTTGCCGACGACCAAGGTGTGGCCGGCATTATGGCCACCTTGAAAGCGCACCACGACATCGGCGCGGCTGGCGAGCCAATCGACGATTTTGCCTTTGCCTTCGTCGCCCCACTGGGCGCCGATGACGGTTACGTTGGCCATGGCGGTTTACTCCGAAAGGGGCGCGGCGGTGCCGTCGCTGGATAGGATGTGGGTGCATCCCCGCAGGGATGCGCGGGCGTCGAGGGCGGCGATGGTGATGAAGCCGCGGGCGCGCAAGGCCGCGGCCAGGCCAGCGTCAGCGCCGAACGGGATGAAGACCCGGTCGGGCGCGGCAGCCGGCGGCACCGCTTGCAGGATGGCGTCGGGGTAAAGGGTGAGGCCGGTGGCAGGCTCGGTCTCGCCGCAAATATAGCGCCCGCCGCGGCCCAGTTCGGCCTGGCGGTCCGGGGTATAGACCGTCATGCAGACGCCGGTGTGGTATTTGAGGCCGCGAAACTCGACCGGATCGACGGTGATGGTGACGCCTGCCATGGAACGGGCGCGGATAGCGGCAACGGTTGCGGCAATGCGGTCGGCAAGCATGCGGGTGGCGGGCGGTAAATCGGCGGCGGCGAGGGCCGCGAGCGCGCCATTGGCGGGGCCGGCGGCGAGCAGTAGCTCGGACAAAGTGCCGGCAAGCGGGCCCGCGCGCTCGCGGACGGCGGCAATGTCCTTGCGGTCGAGGGCGCGGGTCAGGGCAGCGCGGCGATCGGTGGCGAAGTCGGTTTCATCGAGCAGACTGGGCACCAAAGTCGGCATGGTGAGGTCGATCGACAGGCGTGCGATGCCGAGGGAACGCAAGGCTTCGGCGCCAACCAGCACAATCTCGGCATCGGCCTCGGGGCTGTCATGGCCGATTAGTTCGATGCCGGCTTGCGGGATTTGCCGGTCGGGGGCGATTTGCGAGGCCTGCACCCGCAGCACCTGGCCGGCATAGGACAGGCGCAACGGACGCGGCGAGGCGGCAAGGCGGGTGGTGGCAATGCGGGCGATTTGCGGAGTCATGTCCGCACGCAGCCCCATCATCCGCCGCGTGTCGGGGTCCATCAGGCGGAAGGTCTGGTCGCCCATCGCAGCACCTGAACCGGCCAGCAAACTGTCCTCGAATTCGATCAAGGGCGGCTTGACGCGCTGGTAGCCGTGGGCGGCAAAGCTCGCCATCAGGCGTTCGACGGCAGCGGCCTCGGTTTCGGCTTCGGGCGGAAGCAGGTCGCGCAGGCCGGAGGGGAGCAAGGCGCGGTAATCGCTCATGATCGATTGGCCCCCCCCTGATTTCCACCAGGCCCGGCGGCGAAGCGCACGGCTTCCTCGGCGGCGCGCATCAAAGCGCGGGCCTTCTGGCGGGTTTCCTCGAATTCCGCTGCCGGGTTGCTGTCGGCGACGATTCCGGCGCCGGCCTGGACATGCATGACGCCGTCTTTAACAATGGCGGTGCGGAGGCCGATGCAGGTATCCATGCTGCCATTGGCGGCGAAATAGCCAATGCAGCCGCCATAAACGCCGCGCCGGTCGGGTTCGAGTTCCTCGATGATTTCCATCGCACGGACTTTTGGCGCGCCAGACAAAGTGCCGGCCGGGAAGCCGGCGACGAGCGCGTCCAAAGCATCGAGGCCCTCGTTCAACTGGCCTTGAACGTCCGACATGATGTGCATGACATGGCTGAAACGCTCAATGCCGAAGCTTTCAGTGACTTTCACCGTGCCAAGCGCGGAAACCCGGCCAACATCGTTGCGGCCGAGATCGAGCAGCATCAGATGTTCGGCGCGCTCTTTCGGGTCGGCGAGCAATTCGCGTTCAAGGGCCTGGTCTTCTTCATGGGTGTCGCCGCGCCGCCGGGTGCCGGCAAGCGGGCGGATGGTGACGACATTATCGCGCAGGCGCACCAGGATTTCGGGTGAACTGCACACCACGGAAAAGCCGCCCATATCAAGAAACACCAGGAACGGCGCGGGGTTAACCCGGCGCAGCGCACGATAGAGCGAAAACGGCGGCAGCGCGAACGGAATTGAAAATCGCTGGCTTAAAACGACCTGGAAGACATCTCCCGCTGCAACATATTCCTTGGCGGTGTCGATTGCGGCGAGGAACCCAGCTTCGGTGAAATTGGATGCCGGTTCGGCAACTGGCGGCAGGGCCACCGGCGGCAAGGCCCGCGGCACCGGGCGGGCAAGGGCGGCCTCGGCATTGGCCAATCGGTCCTGGGCGGCCTCCCAGGCCTGGGTCGCGGTGACGCCAAGGCGGGGATAGACCGGGGCTGCGAGGGTCAGCAAATCGTTGACATTGTCGAACACCGCAAACAGGCTTGGGCGCCCCATCACCGCTTCGGGGATGCCCATCTTGTCGACATTCTTGGCCGGCAATCGCTCCATCTGGCGCACCATGTCGTAGCCGAGATAGCCCATCAGCCCGCCGCACATCGGCGGCAGGCCGTCGGGCAGTTCCATCCGGCATTCGGCGATCAGCGCCCGCAGGCTTTCCAGCGGCGGGCGGGCGTCGGGGACATAGGCAAAGGGCGCAGCACGGGCATCGCGGTTCAACTCAGCAACGCCGTCGCGGCAGCGCCAAATCAAATCGGGGTCCAGCCCGATGATCGAATAGCGCCCGCGCGCGGCGCCGCCTTCGACCGATTCAAGCAGGAACGAATTCGGTTTGCCGTCACCCAGTTTCAGAAAGGCGGCAACCGGGGTTTCCAGATCGGCGACGGTGCGCGACCACAGCATGCGGCCGTGGCCAGCGTCGTAGGCGGTGCGAAACGCGGCGAAATTCGGGTTGGAGCTGTCCATGTTCGGCTCAATTATCCGGCTGCACAAGGCGGTCGGCGACAGCCCGATTGATGCGCGGCTGGCCGCGTTCGCGCACCCCGGCGATGAACTGGGCCTGCAGATCGTCGGCCATGCCCGCCGCCAGCGTGTCGCGCATCTTGCCATAGCCGACGGCATCAGTGTCGGGGTTGGCGATGATGACGTCGGACAACACCGCGACGACGAAGCCGGCCTCGACCTCGACCATCGTCGGCTCGCCGGGCTTGAGGCTGAACAATGGCGCGATCAGCTGCGGCGGCACCCCTTCAACCGGGCTCGCTCGACCGACGGCGGGTAACGCGCTGGCGACAAGATTGGCGAGCACCGCGGCATCCCGCAGCAGCCTGCCGGCTTTAACCTCGGCAAGCAGGGCGGCGGCGGTAACTTCCTGGGTGTGCCGAATGCTGTCCTGAATGAAATCGGCGGCGATGCGGTCTGCGACGTCGGCTTGGGGGCGGGGCGCGGGGGGGGTGATTTCCTCAATGCTGAGCGCATAGAAAGTCTGTGCAGTGTCAGCCGAGCGCGGCGCTTCAATCAGATGCGGTGCCTCACCGAGCTTGGCGGAGAAGGCCGCAGTCATGAGAATCTGATGCATCGTTGTGCTGCCAGGCAACGGCGCTGGTGTGCCGTCCAAGGTCATGCCCTGGGCATCGAGGGTGCCGGTGGCAGCCGCGAGGCCGAGATCGCTCGGCAGTTCATCAAGCTTGGTGCCCCCGGCGAGCATGTCGTCAAGTTTGTTGGCGCGGTCATAGATCAGATCGGCCGCTTTGTCAGAGACCATCTGGGCCCGTATCGCGTCCCGCATTTCGGCGAACGTCTTGCTGGTGCCGGGCACGATCGCGGTGACGTTGATGATATGCCAGCCAAGCGGGGACTTGACCGGGGCGGGCACGATATTCAACTGGGCGGCGAAGGCGGCCTTGGCCAGTTCATCAACCGGGAACTGGGTAATCGGGGCATCGCTAAGCTCGATCGCCGAGGCGCCAAGCTTGCTGGCCTCCTCCTGCATGGTCGCCCAATCCGCGCCGGCTTGGAATTTGGCGGCCAGAGTGCCGGCCTTCACGTCGTCATCGGCCAGGATAACCTGCACACTGCGGCGTTCCTGGGTGGTGAAGGCTGCTTTGCGTGCCTCGTAGGCGGCTTTGATGTCGTCCTCGCCGATGGTGATATCACCGCTGACGCTGTCAGGGGACAATACGACCAGCTTGATGCGGCGATATTCCGGGGTCGAATAAATGTCCTTGTGGTTGTCATACCAGCGGGCTGCCTGGGCTTCAGTCGGCGCGGCCGGCACGGCAACGGCGGAGAACGGCAGGTTGACGATTTCGGCCACGCGCTTTTCGTTTTGGAAGGCATAGACGTAGCGCACCATCACATCGGGCGCATGGGTGCCGGCCCGCACGGCGCCAAATAACTGGCGCTGGCCAAGATCGGCTTTCACCATGGCGAGAAACCGGGCCTCATTCAGCCCGTTGGCGTTGAGCACGGCGGCAAACTGGTTGCGGTCAAACTTGCCGTCACGGCCCTGAAAGGTCGGGATTTCGTAAACTGCCTGACGCACCGCGTCGTCGGTCGCAATCAGGCCGAGGCTGGTTACCGCAGCGGCCAAGGCGGTCTGGGTGATCACGGTTTCCAGCGCCTGGTCGGCAATGCCCTTCTTCATTGGCAAAGTTGGCGTGATATCGGTGCCGAGCGCGCGGCTGAGCTGGGACAACTGCTTGCGATAGGCGTCGGCAACCTCGGCGCTATCGACTGACCGGCCGGAAACGGTGGCAATGGCAGTGTCGGAATTGAAGCCGGATTTGAAAACGTCGCCGATCCCCCAGATCACGAATACCACGACCAGCAGGCCGAAAAACAGCCGCGCGGGCCAGGTGGTCAAGGCGTGGCGCATAAGTCCGATCATGATGGGTTCCGGATAGGGGGACGGCGAAAAGCGGCGCACCATAGGGTCCACGCGCCAGATTGGCCAGATCGACTGGCACGCACGGTCATGGCAGGATTGCGTCACCGTCTGGGAGCCAAACCAATGTCTGCGATCCTTGCCGCCCCGCGCTCCGATGTCGATCCGTTTTCGGCGGAGTTTTTCGAGGACCCGCATTGCACCCACACCGCATTGCGTGACGCGGGACCCTTGGTGCCGAGGTCCACGCTATCGGGCCGGTCTTCACCCGGATGGAGGGGGAAGCCATGCTGACCGCACTCGCCAAGGGCGTGCACAGGCTGGAGATTTGCGGTCCGGTGAAGCGGCGTTACAACAACATCTTGCGCGGTCTGGCGTCGTTGCCGGTCCGCCTGAAGTAAGGATTTACCGATGCGTCAACTGATCGCCGGCAACTGGAAGATGAACGGACTGCTCGAAACCGGCGCGGCCATCGCCGGCGGGTTGCGGCACGGTGCCGACGGCTTGGCCTGCGACATCGTCGTGTGCCCGCCAGCGACCATGGTGGTAACAATCGCCCACGTGCTTGCCGGTTCAGCGGTCGAAGTTGGCGGCCAGGATTGCCACGCCAAAACCAGCGGCGCCCATACTGGCGACGTCTCGGCCGTGATGCTGCGCGATGCCGGCGCGCGCTGGGTCATCCTCGGCCATTCCGAACGCCGCGCCGATCATGGCGAAACCAGCGCCCAGGTGCACGCCAAAACCATCGCCGCGATCGCCGCCGGCCTCACCCCGATCGTCTGCGTTGGTGAAACCGAAGCGCAACGGATGGCCGGCGACGCGCGCTCGGTGGTTGGCACCCAGCTCGCCGAAAGCCTGCCCGCAGGCTTTGCCGGCGTCGTCGCCTACGAGCCTGTGTGGGCAATCGGCACCGGCAAAACCGCCACCGAGGACGATGTCCGCGACATGCACGCCCATATCCGCAGTTGCATCGGGGCAGGCCCGCGCATTCTCTATGGCGGGTCGGTCAAGCCGTCCAACGCCGCATCCTTGCTGGCGTTGCCCGAGGTCGGCGGCGCACTGGTCGGCGGCGCCAGCCTGATTGCCGAGGATTTCCTGGCGATCGCCCGGGCCGCCAAGGCAATGTAATCTTCCCCTCTCCCCCAGGAGACGGCCGGGGGCCGCTCGCGCGCCGCGTCTTGCTTTTCACCCCCGAAAGCCTAAAACCCGGCCGACCCCGCGAGGAACCCCATGACGCTCGTCCTGCTGATTATCCATCTGTTCGTAACGCTCGCCTTGATTGGTGTGGTGCTGATCCAGCGCAGCGAAGGCGGCGGACTTGGTATCGGCAGCTCGCAAGGCATGGGTGGGCTGATGTCTGGCCGCGGCACCGCCAATCTGCTGACCCGTGCCACCGCGGTGCTCGGTGCGGTATTTTTCGTCATGTCGCTGTCGCTCGCATTGCTCAACCGTGGATCGAGCCTTGGCGGGAAATCGCTGCTCGATGCGCCGGCGGCCTCCACGCCAGCGCCGGCCGCGCCGACCAAGGTACCAACCAACTAAATTTCTGCGCCGGTTTCGTCCGACTCGGGTTTGCCGCTATAGGGGGCGTCCATGACGCGGTTTGTCTTCATCACCGGCGGCGTGGTTTCCTCGCTTGGCAAAGGTATCGCATCCGCCGCCCTCGGCGCGCTGTTGCTGGCGCGCGGCTATTCGGTGCGGCTCCGGAAGCTTGACCCCTATCTCAACGTCGATCCCGGCACCATGTCGCCGTTGCAGCACGGTGAGGTCTTTGTCACCGACGATGGCGCCGAAACCGATCTCGATCTCGGCCACTACGAACGCTTCACCGGCGTCCACGCGACCCAGGCCGACAACGCCACCACCGGGCGGATTTATTCCGACGTGATCGCCGCCGAGCGCGCCGGCAAATATCTCGGTTCGACCGTCCAGGTCATCCCGCACATCACCGACGCGATAAAGGAAGCCATCACCGGGCGCCTGGCCGACGCCGATGGCAAGGTTCCAGATTTCGCCCTGATCGAAATCGGCGGCACGGTGGGTGACATCGAAAGCCTGCCCTTCCTCGAAGCCATCCGCCAGCTAAGCAATGAACTTGGCAGCGAACAGGTGATGTTCGTCCACCTCACTTTGCTGCCCTACATCCCGTCGGCTGGCGAACTGAAAACCAAGCCGACCCAGCATTCGGTGAAGGAATTGCTCTCGGTCGGCATCCAGCCCAACATGCTGCTGTGCCGCGCGGATCGGGCAATCCCGGATATTGAACGCCGCAAGATCGCGCTGTTCTGCAACGTTCGCCCCGACGCGGTGGTGGCCGCCCTGGATGTCGATACGATTTACGCGGTGCCGATCAGCTACCACAATGAAGGCATGGATCGCGGCGTGCTGCGCCATTTCGGCCTGCCCGACGCACCGCAGCCCGATTTGTCGCGCTGGCAGAACATCGTCGATAGCGTCCGATCCCCGGAAGGCGAGGTCCGCATCGCGGTGGTCGGCAAATACACCGACCTGCTCGACAGCTACAAAAGCCTCGCCGAAGCGCTCACCCATGGCGGCATCGCCAATCGGGTGAAAGTGGTGCTCGACTGGGTCGATAGCGAAGCGTTCGAGGAACCAGGCGCGGTCCAACGCCTCGAAGGCGTGCATGGCATTCTAGTGCCAGGCGGCTTCGGCGAGCGCGGCACCGGCGGCAAGATCGAGGCAGTGCGCTTCGCCCGAGAACGTCGGGTGCCGTTTTTCGGCATTTGTTTCGGCATGCAGATGGCGGTGATTGAAGCCGCACGCAATCTCGCCGGCATGCCCGACGCGTCATCGAGCGAGTTCGGCCCCTGCGATGTTGCCGTGGTTGGTCTGATGACGGAATGGACCAAGGGCAATGCAGTCGAACGCCGCAACGTTGACGGCGATCTTGGCGGCACCATGCGCCTCGGCGCCTATCCCGCGGTTCTGGCCGAAGGGTCACTGGTGCGCGAAATCTATGGCACCCCGATTGCCACTGACCGGCATCGCCATCGTTACGAGGTCAACGTCAATTATCGTGACCGGCTGGAAGCCGCCGGCCTGCGGTTTTCCGGCATGTCACCGGATGGGTTGTTGCCGGAAAATATCGAATTGCCCGGCCATCCCTGGTTCGTGGGGGTGCAGGCGCATCCCGAGCTGACCAGCAAGCCCTTCGCGCCGCACCCGCTGTTCAAAAGCTTTATTGCCGCCGCCGTAAAGCAGTCCCGCCTTGTCTGAGGTCCGGGTCGGCGATGTGCGCTTTGGCAATGATCTGCCGTTCGTGCTCATTTCGGGACCGTGCCAGATCGAAAGCCGCGCCCACGCGCTGGAATGCGCCCAAGCCCTTGATGAAATGTGCCGCGCCGCCGGCGTGCCGTTGATCTTCAAGTCGAGCTACGACAAAGCCAACCGAACCAGTGCAACCGCCGCGCGCGGGATCGGTATGGCCGCCGGCCTCGATATTCTCGCCGAAGTGCGCGCCGTCACCGGCCGGCCGGTGTTGACCGATGTACATCTGCCCGACCATTGCGCCCCGGCCGCCGAGGCTGTCGATATTCTCCAAATCCCCGCCTTCCTCTGCCGCCAAACCGACCTGCTGATTGCAGCAGGCGAAACCGGGCGCGCAATCAACGTCAAGAAAGGCCAGTTCCTGGCGCCATGGGACATGGTCAACGTCGCCGCCAAAATCGCCGCCACCGGTAACGAAAACATCTTGTTGTGCGATCGCGGCACCAGCTTTGGCTACAACACCTTGGTATCAGACCTGCGCGGCCTGCCAATCATGGCCCGCACTGGCTACCCGGTGGTCTTCGACGCCACCCACTCCGTCCAGCAACCCGGCGGCCTTGGCACCACATCCGGTGGCCAACGCGAATTCGCCCCGGTCCTCGCCCGCGCCGCCATCGCAGTCGGCGTCGCCGCCGTTTTCATCGAAGCCCACCCCGATCCCGATGCGGCGCCGTCCGACGGGCCGAACATGATCGCACTCCGCGACATGCCGGCGCTGATTACGCGGTTGAAGGCGTTTGATAGACTCGCAAAAGCATAAGGCAAGCGCGTTCTTTTTGTGAACAAAAAGAACCAAAAAAACTTCATCCATTTGCTGCCCTCTTCTCCCTCT
>JANYCX010000013.1 GCA_025360065.1 Acetobacteraceae bacterium
GGCGTGCGCACCCGGTGAGTTGGCACGCCAACGGCAACAAAGTAGTGAAGTTTTTTTGCTTCTTTGTTTTCAAACAAAGAAGTGCTTCCTTCCCCTCTAAAGCGATATCCCACCATCTATAACCAAAGCCTGCCCGGTGACAAATTCGGCGGCATCGCTGGCCAGATAAACCGCCATCGCCGCGATCTCCTCGGCGCGCCCCAACCGGCCCAGCGGCTGGCGGGCGACGAAGGCGGCGCGGGCGGCGTCCATTGATCCGGCGGCGACCGCGTTCGCCGCAATCCGCTCATCGAGGCTGGGGGATTGCACCGTGCCGGGGCAGATGCAGTTGCAGCGAATGCCCTGCCGCGCGAAATCGGCGGCGACTGATTTGGTCAGCCCGACCACGGCGGCTTTGCTCGCGCCATAGACGAAGCGGCCGGGAATGCCCTTCACGCTGCTGGCGACGGACGCCATGTTGATGATCGACCCGCCGCCGGTCGCCAGCATCGCCGGCAGGAAGGCCGAGATCATCCGGAACATCGATTTCACATTGAGGTCGAAGGCGAAGTCCCAATCCGCCTCGGTTGCTTCCAGCACGCTGCCCTGATGCACAAAGCCGGCACAGTTGAACAGGATATCGACCGGTTGCGCGGCAGCCTGCACCGCCGCGCTGTCGCGGACATCGAGCACCAGGGTGCGAACACCAGGCCCAGAGATTTCTGCAAGTTTTGCAGCATTGACATCGGTCGCAATCACCTGCGCGCCCTCGGCGGCGAACGCCAAGGCGGTGGCCCGGCCGATGCCTTGTGCGGCGGCGGTGACGAAGGCGGTTTTTCCCTTGAGTCGCATCAGTGCCCCCCCGAGCTAATGGTTATCCCGACTTTCGCCACGCGTTTCCAAAACATTCAAATAGAGCGTCGCATCCTCCAGACACGCCCCGCTGCTGTGCTGGCCGACCATGGATCGGTAAATCTGCTCCCACGGCGTTTTGTTGACCAGCACTGGCGGCACCCAGGCCGCCCGCCTTGCGGCCAACTCGCCTTCAGGCAGCACCACATCGACGGTGAGCTTGTTGAGATCGATCCTGATCCGATCGCCGGTTTTCAACAATGCCAGCCCGCCGCCGATCGCGGCTTCGGGGGATACATTTAGGATCGATGGCGACCCCGATGTCCCCGATTGCCGGCCATCGCCCATCGTCGGCAGCGCCGAAATGCCGCGCTTCAACATCGCAGCTGGCGGCTGCATGTTCACCACCTCGGCCCCGCCGGGATAGCCGACCGGGCCGCAATTGCGGATGATCAGCACCGATTGTTCTTCCACCCCAAGATCGGGGTCGTCGATGCGGTCATGATAATCTTCCGGCCCCTCGAAGACGATGGCCTTCCCTTCGAACACGTTGGGGCGGTCGGGGTTGGACAAATAGCGGGTGCGGAATTCCTGGTCGATCACGCTCATTTTCATCACCGCGTTATCAAACAGATTGCCGGTCATCACGACGTAGCCGGCGCGTTCCAGCATCGGTTTGGCGTAGGCGCGGATCACCTCGCGGTCGGCGTCGGGGAATCCGGCGATGTTTTCGCCGATGGTTTTGCCGGTGACGGTCATGGCCGTGCCATCTAGCTTGCCGGCGCCGAGCAATTCACGCAGCACCGCCGGCACGCCGCCGCCGCGGTGGAACATTTCACCCAGGAAGCGCCCGGCCGGCTGGCAATCGACCAGCAGCGGCACGTCCGGCCCCAGGCGCTGCCAGTCATCGAGGTTGTGGTCCACCCCCATATGCCGCGCAATCGCCACCATATGGATCGGGCAGTTGGATGACGCACCCAATGCCGCCGCGGCGCGCACCGCGTTTTCGAAGGCAGCTTTGGTCATGATGTCGGACGGGCGCAGATTTTCATGCACCATGCCGACAATTCGCCGGCCGGTTTCGTAGGCCATCTGGCCGCGTTCCCGATAAGGCGCTGGAATGCCCGCGCACCCCGGCAACGACATGCCCAACACCTCGGCCAGCGAGTTCATCGACAACGCCGTGCCCATCGTGTTGCAATGGCCCACCGAAGGCGCCGATGAGGCCACCATTTTCATGAATTCGTCGTAGCCGATCTTGCCCTCGGCATAGAGCTTCCGCCCTTCCCAGACGATGGTGCCCGACCCCGACAGCCGGCCCTGCCACCAGCCATCCAGCATCGGCCCGCCCGACAGCACGATTGCGGGGATATTCACCGTCGCCGCCCCCATCAGGCACGCCGGCGTGGTCTTGTCGCAGCCGGTGGTCAGCACCACGCCGTCGAGCGGGTAGCCATGCAAGACCTCCACCAGACCGAGATAGGCCAGATTGCGATCCAAGGCCGCCGTCGGCCGCTTGCCGGTTTCCTGGATCGGGTGCATCGGAAATTCCAGCGGAATGCCGCCGGCATCCCTGATCCCGTCCCGCACCCGCGACGCCAGCGCGATATGATGGCGGTTGCACGGCGACAAATCGCTGCCAGTCTGGGCAATGCCGATGATCGGCTTGCCGCCCTGGATTTCATCCGCTGTTAGTCCAAAATTGAGGTAACGTTCGACATACAGCGCCGTCATCGCTGGGTTGCCAGGATTGTCGAACCAACGCCGGCTGCGCAGACGGCCATCCATACCGTCATCGTGATGTGCCATGGTTTCCTCCGTGCGAATTTGGGGCAAATTGGGCGGCGGCGGGGATCAGTGTCAACCTCTCAGGCAGTAAGGTAGTGTCTCAGTTTGAATTTTCAGACGCTGGGAGCGCGGCAATTTTCGACGCTCGCGATGGATGAGCGGTCGTCCTCATCTTCGTCGGTTGCGATGCGCATCACCTTCACAGCGGTATCGATCCCGTCGGCGGGACGCTTCTCGTCCCTAGGACCCGTTGGCATCGTCTCCGTCCATCCGGTTCAGGCGTTCTTTAAGGTGCGTGATCAGGCTGTTGATGCTCTCGCGAGTTGCACGGCGGTCTTCCCCACTCATCGGCAAATTGGCCATGTCTTGCCAGTTTAGGCAGATTGATTCCTTAAGGCCGTCAATATCACGACGTAGCTGCTCATTTTTCATCTGGCGCCACTCCATCTTTCCGCTAAGCATGTCGCCGATCTGGGCTATAAGCGACAAGGCATCCATCGAATTTCAAACAGAGACACTGCTGGCAGTAAAATCTGCTCCCCAGCCCAACCGGGCCGTGCTAGTCATAAGTTATGTCTGTCAGCATTCTGAACGATACTCTCGCGCGCGCATCGCACTGGCCGCTTGAGGCACAGGCGGAGCTTGCCGCCTATGCCGCCGAAATCCAGGCCGGATTATCGGCGGATATATACATTCCCACCGCCGAGGAACTTGCCGGAATTGAGCGCGGCCTCGCTGACGCGGATGCCGGGCGCTTTGCCCCGGATGATGCGGTCGACAAGATTTTCGCCCGCTACCGCCCGGTGTGAAGCTCCGCTTCACCGAGGCAGCACGCCGCGACCTTGAAACGATCATGGCCTTCATCAGCGCCAACTACCCCGCGAACGTCGGCCGGTTTGAACAACGGCTGCGGCGGAGCCTCGCAAGAATTGAGCGTTGGCCCGAAGGGGCGCGGTTGGCTGCATCGCATCCAGACCTGCGCGTGGTTCCGCTGATCCGCTATCCCTACAAGATATTTTACCGTATCGGTCCTGATGCGATTGAGATTTTGCATATTCATCCCGCCGCCCGGCAGGAACCGCAGTAGCAGCTTAAGGACAGTATGACGCGCGCAATCCTCATCACCGGGGCCGCCAGCGGCATTGGTGCCGCGACCTGCCTGCGCCTGGCCGCCCCTGGCGTTGCCATTCTGGCGCATACGCGACGCAATCAGGCAGGACTTGATCGGGTCGCCGACGCCGCGCGCGCCGCCGGCGCTACACTGGTCACCGCATTGGGCGATCTTGCTGATCCCAGCGTCCCGCAAGCCCTGGTGGACGCAGCCGTCGCGGGCTTCGGCCGGCTTGACACCATCATCAGCAATGCCGGCTTCGCCGACCGCACCAAAACCGCTGACCTGACCGACGACGCCTTTGCCCGATCGCTCGATGCCATCCAATGGGGCTTCTTCCGCCTCGCCCGCGCTGCCATCCCGCATCTTGGCGTTGGTGGGCGCATCATCGCGGTCAGCAGCTTCGTCGCCCACGCGTTCCGGCCTGGGGTGGCAGTGTTCCCCGCCTCGGCTGCCGCCAAAGCTGGCATGGAAGCGTTGGTCAAAGCCCTCGCGCTCGAACTTGCCGCGCGCGGTGTTACGGTCAACGCGGTAGTGCCGGGCTTTATCCGCAAGGACGCCGCCGCCCATGCCGCACTCGCGCCGGAAGCTTTGCAGGCGCAGCTTGCCAACATCCCCGCCGGGCGGGTGGGTTTGCCGGACGAGGTTGCCGCCGCCATCGCTTTCCTTGCCAGTGCCGACGCCGCCTACATTACCGGCCAAACCTTGCATGTCAGCGGAGGCTTGGTGATCTAGCCGCCCTGCCCCATATCGGCGCTATGACCGAACCCAAACGTACCAAATCCATCGCATCGCTCCGGCTGATGCTGCCCTATCTGCGGCCGTATTTGTGGCGGGTCGCGGGGGCGTCGGTCGCGCTATTGATGGCCGCCGGGCTGGTGTTGGGCTTGGGCCAAGGCGTGCGGATGCTGATCGACCAGGGGTTTGGCGGGCAAAGCCTGGACCATCTGAACCAAGCCGCTGCGATCATGTTCGCAACCGTTGCAACCCTTGCCGCCGCGACGTTCTGCCGTTTCTATCTGGTATCATGGCTTGGTGAGCGGGTGGCCGGCGATCTTCGCCGCGACGTGTTCAACAAGGTGCTGACCCTTGCCCCGGATTTCTTCGAGACCGCCCGCACCGGCGATATTCTCAGCCGGATGACCGCCGATGTCAGCGTGTTGCAGGCGCTGATCGGATCGTCGGTATCAATGTGGTTGAGGAGCGCGGTGACCTTGATCGGGGCGCTCGCTATGTTGGTGGTGACATCGCCCAAGCTCGCCGCGCTGGTGCTCCTGGTGGTGCCGTTCGTTGTCGTGCCGATCATCCTGTTCGGTCGCCGCGAGCGCCGGTTGTCTCGGAGTGCGCAAGACCGGGTGGCCGATCTGGGTGCCTATGCCGAGGAAGTCATTGGCGGTTTGCGCACCGTGCAGGCCTACACCCATGAGGCAATCGACCGGCTGCGGTTTGGCGAGGCAGTGGAACGGTCAGTCGCCACCGCCGTGCGCCGCATCCTGACCCGCGCGAGCCTGATCCTGGTGGTCATCCTTTTAGGTTTCGGCGCCATCACCCTCAGCCTGTGGGTCGGTGGTCGCGATGTCATCACCGGGCAAATCAGCGGCGGCGATCTAGCGGCGTTTGTGTTCTACGCGGTCATGGTCGCGTCATCAGGTGCGACCATGTCGGAATTATGGGGCGAGGTGCAGCGCGCCGCCGGGGCTGCCGACCGGATCATCGAACTGCTCGACGAAGTTCCCACCATCGCCGCGCCGGTTGCCCCGGTCGGCTTCCCCGCCCCGGTTGGACGCATTGAATTCGACCGCGTCGGCTTCAAATACCCGGCCCGCCCCGATACGGCGGCCTTGGCCGATTTCAGTCTGACGGTGGAGCCCGGGGAGATGGTCGCCCTCGTCGGCCCATCCGGCGCCGGCAAAACCACCGTGCTGCAATTGCTGTTGCGCTTCTACGATCCGCAATCCGGCGCAATCCGCGTCGATGGCACCAATATCGCTGCGGCCGACCCGACCGCGTTGCGCCAACGCATCGGGTTGGTGGCGCAGGACCCGGTGATATTTTCCGCCAATGGGTGGGAAAACATCCGCTACGGCCGCCCGGATGCGACCGATGCCGAGGTGCGTGCCGCAGCCCACGCCGCGGCTGCCGATTTCCTCGACGATCTGCCCGAAGGGTTTGACACCTTCCTCGGCGAAAAAGGCGTGCGCCTGTCCGGCGGCCAGCGCCAACGCATCGCCATCGCGCGCGCCATTTTGCGTGATGCGCCGATCTTGTTGCTGGATGAGGCGACCTCGGCTTTGGACGCCGAAGCCGAGGCTGCGGTGCAACATGCGCTGTCGGTGTTGGCGACTGGGCGGACGACATTGGTGGTTGCCCATCGCCTTGCCACCATCCGCCGTGCCGACCGGATCGTGGTGATCGAGGCCGGGCGGGTGGTGGCGACCGGGACCCATGACGCGCTGGTGCGCGAAGGTGGGTTGTATGCAAGGCTGGCGGCGTTACAGTTTGATTTGGCGACCTGACGCATGCCCTTTTCCCCATTGTTGCGAATGGACCTCCAACGTTACCGAACAATGAAAGGACCAAAGTGGCCAATCTACGACTTTGGCCACCAAACCGCGTTTCACTGGATTAAAAGTAACTGCCCAGTCAGGTCCGCGTGGCCAACGATAATTTGGCTCGAGATACCCTCACCCCGGCGCGTTCCCAAGGGACGAGGGGGCAGCATTTCTCCCCTCGGGACAGGGCCGCGGTAGGGGTGCCTCGTGATGGTGAAAGGGTGGAATGGCGAGCGGCATTCCACCCTGCGAAGAAAGCGCGATAGTATTCTGTTCGGGGAGAATCGCCATGCCAGAATACGACTACATCATCGTCGGCGCCGGGGCGGCCGGCTGCGTGCTCGCTTACCGCCTTGGGGCTGATCCGTCGCTGAAAATTGCGGTGCTCGAAGCAGGCGGCGCCGACCGTAACATCATGATTAAGATCCCCGCCGGGTTCAGCAAGACGGTGCATAACCCCAAGCTCAACTGGGGTTACGAAACCGCGCCTGGCCCGCATATCGACAACCGGCGGATTGCCTTCCCGCGCGGCAAGGTGCTTGGCGGATCGGGGTCGATCAACGGGCATTTATATGTGCGCGGCCAGTCGGCCGATTATGACATGTGGGCGCAATTGGGCTGCCGGGGGTGGTCGTGGGATGATGTGCTGCCCTATTTCAAGCGCGCCGAAACCCGTGGCAATGGCGGCGGCGATCCGTCGGTGCGTGGCAATGATGGGCCGTTGCACATCCAGGACCAGCGCGATCCGCAGCCATTGTCGGATGCCTATATCGCCGCCAACGCCGCGCTCGGGCTGCCCCGCACCCCCGATTACAATAGCGGCAATCAGGAAGGCACGTTTTTATACCAGCAGATGATGAAGGATGGCCGCCGCTGGTCGCCGGCGGACGCCTATCTGCGTCCGGCGATCAAGCGCGGCAACGTCCATCTGATCCAGCACGCGCTGGCCGAGGCGGTGGTGTTGGATGGCAAGCGCGCCACCGGGGTGCGTTACCGGGTGGGCAATGGCGAAGTGCAGGAAATCCGTGCGCGGCGCGACGTTATCCTGTCGGGCGGCAGCATCAACACCCCGCAATTATTGCAGTTGAGCGGGATTGGCGACCCGGATTGGCTCGGCGACATTGGCGTGCAGGTGCAGCATGCCTTGCCCGGCGTTGGCCGCAATTTGCGCGATCATTACGCGGTGCGGGTGGCAGCTTTGGTGCAGGGCGCCGGATCGCTCAACGAACGATCGCACGGGCTGCGACTGGTCGCCGAGGTGATCCGCTATGCGCTTTTCCGCAAGGGCTTGCTCGCCCAAAGCCCAAGCCATGCCGGGGGGTATTACAAAACCCGCCCGGAGCTTGAAACGCCGGACATGCAGCTTTATTTCGCCCCCGCAAGTTATGCCGGTGGACGTTACGGCGCGACCGATCTTGATACGCGGGCGGGGATGACCTTGGGGTGCGCGCAATTGCGCCCAGAAAGCCGCGGGCACCTCAAGGCTACAAGCGCTGATCCGCGGGTGAAGCCGGAAATCCAGCCGAATTATCTGGCCGACAGCATTGACCGCGATGCCCTGCTATCGGCGATGAAATATATGCGCCGACTGCTGCAAACCGCACCGTTGGCGCAGTTTGTGGCCGAGGAAACTCTGCCCGGACCTGGCATCGTGACCGACGAGGACTGGATGGCCCATGCCCGGGCCACCGGATCGACCACCTATCACCCGATCGGCAGTTGCAAGCTCGGCACCGATCCTATGGCGGTGGTTGATCCGCTATCGATGCGGGTGCACGGCATTGCGGGCCTGCGGGTTGCCGATGCGTCGGTGATGCCGACCATGGTATCGGGCAACACCTATGCCGCCACCAACATGATTGCTGAAAAAGCCGCCGATCTCATTCTGAGTTGAAAGGGTAGGAGCAAAAAACGACCTGATTTGTTGCCGTTGGCGTGCCAGCTCGGTGCGCGGCCACGCCAACGGCAACACGTCATAAAAAGTTTTTTTGGTTCTTTTTGTTCACAAAAAGACCTGCTTGCCTTGATACTTAACTTTGCTTGAAAATCTCTCGTACCTCCTACCTGAGAAGTTACACAAAAGGAAACCACACGATGGCTGAAACCATTATCGGTGCGATCGGCGATCTTGCGCTCGAACGCGGCGGCACCTTGAAAGCGGTCAAGCTGGCCTATGCGGTTGAGGGCACGTTGACGCCGGACAAATCCAACGTCGTGCTGCTGACCCATGGCTACACCAGCAGCCACCAGATGATGGGCAGTGCCAACAGCGAAGGATCATGGAGCGGGCTGGTCGGGCCGGGTCGGGCGATCGATACGGAACGGTATTTTGTGGTGTCGTCGAACATGTTGGGCTCGTCCTATGGCAGCACCGCGCCGATGACGATCAATCCTGAAACCGGGCGGCATTACGGACCGGATTTCCCTGAAATTACCGTCAAAGACATCGTCACCGCGCAGAAACAATTGCTGGAAAGCCTCGGCATTCACCATCTGGTCTCGGTTGCCGGCCCGTCCTATGGCGGGTTCCAGGCTTTCGCTTGGGCGGGGTATTATCCGGATTGGATGGACGCGATTGTGGCGGCGGTCAGCGGCCCAAAATCGCCCGGCGATGCCAATCGCGACTTGCTGCGGGCGCGCTTCGAGAAAGACCCGAACTGGAATGGCGGTCATTACTACACTGCCGGCGGGGTCGGTGCGACGATGACTGCGATCCGCGAGGAAACCTTGCGCCGTTATGGTGCCGAAGCAGAACTCGCCGGATTGGGCGACACCGCGGCAATCGCCGCCGAAATCACCAAGCGCGCCCAGGCCTGGGCCGGGGCGTTCGATGCCCATTCGCTGATGGTGCTCGGGCGCGCGGCATCGCTGTTGGATGCGACGCCGTTAATTCCGACCTTCAAGGCGAAGGTGCTTTATGTGTTGTCGCGGACCGATCTGCTGTTCCCGCCATCGCTGGCGCCTGGATTAATGGCACAGTTTGCCGCCGCCGGGGTCGATGCGCGCTATTTCGAGATCGACAGCGACCACGGCCATCTTGCCGCCGGGACCGACGCGGCCAAATGGGCGCCGGCACTGAAAGCGTTTATGGCGCGGCTGTGACCGCTGGAGGCTAAATCGGGATCGCGTTGCGATGCGCCACCACCGCCGATAGCGGGGTGAGCGCCACGCCTTCGCGGGCCTCCGCACCGGGGAGCCAGGCTTCGAGCACGTCGAGCGTTGCCGGACGGGGGTGGCCGATGGCGATGGCGTGGCCGTAGCGCCGCGCAATCGACACGGCTTCGGCCAGGCGGTGGCGCATCTCGGCCTTGTCGCGTCGGTCATCGATGAACACATCGCGTGACGCCGCCGGGACGCCGATCAGGGCGGCTTGGCGGTAGGCGACGCTGCGGCCGATGACCAGACTGTCGAGAAACAGCATGCCGCGTGATTTGGCTTCGAGCGCCACCAGATCCATCAACGCGAGGTCACCGGTCGCAACCGATCCCATGTGGTTGTTCAGCCCGACCGTCTGCGGCACGGCATCGAGGGCGGCGCGCAGACGGCGCAGATTTTCGTCCGCCGGAAGATCGATGCGCAGCGGGTCGGGGCCAGTTTGGTAGAGCGAATTGCTGAAGGCCTGCATCGGCATGTGCAAAGTCGCTTCGTGGCCGCGCGCCGCGGCCGCCGCGACCTGGGTTGGCAAATGGGGGGCAAACGGGAACCACGACATTGTCAGCGGCCCCGGCAATGCCACCGCGCGTTCGGTGCCGCGATGCATGAAGCCCATGTCGTCAATCACGATCGACAGCATCGGCCGGCGATCGCCGCGCTTTCTGGGCACCGCGAATTTCTGCCAGCGCGGCACAATGCCCGGCACTGGGGTGGCGGTATCGGTCACGATCCGGGAAAAATCCGGGGTGCCGATATCGGCCATGGCGGATTTTCCACGCAGAATGGCGGGCGTGGCGAGTAGGCTCGCGATCAAATGGCGTCGGTTTAAATTCATGGTCTTATATCTCGCACTTTGCCGCGTCGGGTCAATCCGTTACATGTCACAAATGAGACGGCAACTGATTAACCTAACACGGTTTTAGCGCGATTATCGGACAATGAGACCGTATATTGCAGTGCAGCAGGTATTCATCCCGCGCGCGGGGCGTTCAAGCGGTGCGCGCCCCGCGCACCAGCCGTCCCGGCAGCGCCCCGGTCGCCACGCCGTCGCGCATGACCGCCTCGCCGGCGACGATGGTGGCGACATAGCCGGTGGTGCGCTGGATCAGCCGGCGGCCGCCAGCCGGCAGGTCGTACACCACTTCCGGCGCACTGACCGACAGCGCGTCGTAATCGATGATGTTGAGATCGGCGCGCTGGCCGACCGCGATGCGCCCGCGATCGCCGAGGCCGAGGGCATCAGCATTATCTGCCGACAGGCGCTTGACCGCCCATTCAACCGACATTTTCGGGCCGCGGGTGCGGTCCCGCGTCCAGTGGGTGAGCAGATGGGTTGGCGCCGAGGCATCGCAAATGATGCTGACATGGGCGCCGCCGTCGCCGAGGCCCATGATCGTGTTGGGGTCCTGCATCATCTCGTGCACCGCATCGAGGTTGCCGTCGGCGTAGTTGATGATCGGGCGGTAGAGGATGTTGCGGCCATCCTTTTCCATCATCAGATCGTAGGAGACCTCTTCCGGGGTGCGGCCTTCGCGGCGGGCGCGGGCGGCGACCGAATTTTCGGCAATCGGTTCATAATCGGGATTGTCGGAGAGCGGGAAAATCATGTCCCAATTGGTCAGGCGGTGCTTCATCGACGGATCGTTGAAGCCCTCGCTGAGCAAGCGGGCGCGAAAGGCCGGGTCACGCAGATGGACTTGCTTTTCGGCGAATGGCAGGGTGGCGATGGCCTGCCAGGACGGGCAGGGCAAAAACGGGTTCTGCGAAATCTCAAAGCCCAGCATCACGCCGACCGGGCGGCCCATGACCTGGCCGATGATCTTGATGCCGGCATCATTGGCGTCCTTGATATGGCCGAGAATTTGCCGCCAGGCTTGTGGCCTGGCCTCGCGCTGCAACAGCGAGATGGTCATGTTGCGGCCGGAGGTTTCAGCGAGGCGCCGCAGCATGCCGAACTCGCCATCAATGTCGTCGAAATCGGAAATCACCTGCATCCAGCCGCCGCCAAGGGCACGGCCGATTTCGCCGAGCTCGGCTTCGTCGGCGTTCAGCGTCGGGATATGGCGGCCGTCGAGAGTTTTGTGGGCCAGGGTGCGTGAGGTTGAAAAGCCCAACGCGCCGGCGGCGATGCCCTCGGCTGCCAGACGGGCCATTTCGGCGCGGTCTTCTGCATTTGCCGGTTCACGGTCGGCGCCACGCTGGCCCATGACGTGGACGCGGAGTGCCGCATGCGGGACCTGGGTGCAGACGTCGAGGTCGTACTGGTTGGCGGCAAGCGAGTCCAAAAATTCCGGGAAGCTTTCCCAGTTCCACGGCAGGCCCTCGGTCAGCACCACCTCGGGGATGTCTTCGACCCCTTCCATCAGTTCGACCAGCATTTTGCGCCGCGCCGGCAGGCAGGGCGCGAAGCCGACACCGCAATTGCCGATCAGCACGGTGGTAACGCCGTTCCACGATGACGGGGTGATGGCGCTGCCCCAGGTGACCTGGGCGTCGTAATGGGTGTGGACATCGACAAAACCGGGGGTGACGAGCTTGCCGGTGGCATCAATTTCTTCCGCACCGGTGGCCGCAATTGTGCCGATGGCGGTGATTTTTCCGTCAGTGACCGCGATGTCGGCCTGGTATTTCGGGCCACCGTTGCCATCGACGATGGTGCCATTGCGGATAATCAGGTTCGGGCTTTTGGACATTGGTGCGTTCCCCTGGGTGCGTTCTTGCCGGCAGCATAGGCTGATCGCATAAGGTTCGGAAATACTCGAATGAGGCCGCACCGTGTCCCTTAATTTTGCCCGTCTTCGCCGTTTGCGCGCGACCCCTGCGCTCCGCGACATGCTCGCCGAAACCCAAGTCAGCCTGAATGATCTGATCTACCCGATCTTCATTGAGGAAGGGCTGGATGATTTCGCCCCGATCGACAGCATGCCGGGGGTGAACCGCATTCCGGAAAAGAAGCTTGAGCAGGCGATCAAGGAAATCGCCGCGGCTGGCATTCGGGCGGTGATGCTGTTCGGGGTTTCGCACCATAAGGACGAAGATGGGTCCGACAGTTGGAACCCGAACGGGTTGCTGGCGCGGATGATCAAGCGCTGCAAGGACGCGGCCCCCGATCTGATGGTGATTTCGGACACGTGTTTCTGCGAATACACCAGCCACGGGCATTGCGGCGTGGTTACGGACGGGCACGTGCATAATGACCATACGATTGAGAATCTCGCGCGCCAAGCGGTGGTGGCGGCGCGCGCCGGGGCGGACATGATTGCGCCGTCGTCAATGATGGATGGCCAGGTGGCGGCGATCCGGGCGGCTTTGGATGCGGATGGCCGGCAGGATTTGCCGATCATGGCGTATTCGTCGAAATTCGCCTCCGCCTGTTACGGGCCGTTCCGCGCGGCGGCGGGGAGCGCGTTGCAGGGCGATCGCAAGACGTATCAAATGAACCCGCTGAATGGGCGCGAGGCTTTGCGTGAATCGATGGAAGACGAGGCGGAGGGCGCGGATATTCTGATGGTCAAGCCGGCGCTGCCATATTTGGATATTTTGTATCAGGTTCGGCAACAGAGCTTGCTGCCGTTGGCGGCGTATCAGGTGAGCGGGGAATACGCGATGATCAAGTTCGCCGCGATGGCGGGGGCGATTGATGAAGCGCGGGTGGTGCGGGAGACGATTGGCGGGATTAAGCGGGCGGGGGCGGATTTGATTTTGACGTATTTTGCAATGGATTTGGCTCGGGAGGGGTTTTAGGGGGGGGGTGAGCGCCCGGCCGCGAGGATAGCAAGGCTGTGGCTTCGCTGAGGAAGATGAGGTAGCGGAGGGTAGCGTGAGACGTGAAGGGTCGCAGTGCAGGGTGTCAGTTTCGGCACCGACAATTCTGGCGGCATGAGACGATGAATGCTGTAATACGAGGTGCCCGAGCTATTGACCGTCTCGCTTTCATCGTCACCGCGAGGCGTAGCCGTGACGGTCCGGGGGAAGCGATCGGACTCGGGAGCTGTATCGTCTGGATCGCCGGGCCCCAAAGCGGGGGCTCGCGATGACGGATAACGGTCATTAGATCGGGCGGATGTGAATAACATTCATGGGTGATGCAATTGCCGACTGAAAAAGATGCGCTATGAAGACCCAAGCCGTGGCCAGCAAAACTGGTAGCTTCAAGGAGTTTCAGGACTGCACGCTTGCCGTGGCGCGACGGGAGCGCGGTCGATCCAAGCGCGCCGAAGGTCTGGGTTGAGTCGCGCGACGGCGGGGACAATGCTGTTGTTGATGTGCATTTTACCTCACTTGAGGCGGGGGCCAAGCTGCTGTCGGCAAAGAACCGGGGGCTTTTGCGCCTGATCGTAACGCGCGCGCCGCAATCGGTGACCGCACTGGCCGCTATGGTGCAGCGCGCACCGCAGAACGTGCAGCGCACGTTGCAGCGATTGAGTGCTGCGGGGATTGTGCGGTTGCATCGTGGGGAGCGACGGATGGTGCGGCCGACTTTGGCGGCGCGGAAGTTGCATATTGAGATTGATTTGGGGGTGGATGAGTGAGGGTCAGGTCGGTCTTGTCTTAGCTCGATACCGCACTATCGCTTCACAGATTGATCGGGCGTCTACCTCGGTAGACTCTTCGCTGACGGAACCCAAAATGACCGCGCCAGAGCGTCTGATAAAACCTGCCAACATTTCTTCGTTAACCGAAAGTAGGGTTATGTGTCCATCTGGAATTTTTTGTAAAATTATTGCCTTGCATTCGATGGCATGTTCGCAAGAGCGCTTCTTGATCGATGCATGAACCAAAAGAAGGTCCAAGTCGCGCGGGTACCTCGATCGTGCAAAATACGACCCAAATCCATAAACTTTGACGATATCGGTCATATCAACCCGCGTTCTCGTAGTCGCTTTTCTTCGTTGCCATTGAGATACAACCAAAAATCGGGTCTATTGAGTGCAGCCATGAAGTCGCCTATGGTAAAAACCCCTACTCTCTCATCTCGACAGTGTAATTTCACATCTTCAGTGTATCCGCACCAGTTAGAGTTGATAATTACCGCTCCTATATTTTCAAAATTTTTCACTACCTCCATATATTCGGCAACTCCGAAAGAATAGCACTCACAAACGAATACACTAATTATTGCGCCAGATTCGCAAATGACTTCATATATCCCGCCGCCGCGCTCATGGCACTCACGAACACGAGAATGGACACTCATGCGACGTTCAAAGAAATTGAAATGACCGTAGTGGCTAGGCCAAGGAAAGAACTTGTTATCAGCCGGCATTGGCGCATCCCTCAATCATGGCATTGAATTCCAGTGGAAATCGGCCAACTGCTTCATACGAAACCTCATTGCAAACCCATCGCTCATAGCTACGCGCATGCACCAAAAACGCGGCAATGGCTTGCTGCTCCACTTGAGAAAAATGTCCACGGCCCGCAGTCAGAATCGCACTAATTCTCCTATTATTTGGAATAATTGTTGATAGTCTCTCAGATGTCCATACGGCATAGGCACTATTACTATGAGGATTTTTCGTCGCTATATCTGAGAAAGGACCAAAGCGTCGCCACGCCTCGTGGCTATCCGCGAGCATTGGCGCAATCTGCCGAACTGCGTCAGCTTTGGTTGCCAGTGTGGCCATATCCAGTCTCGAACAAATATATGCCTCATGGTTTTTCTTCATTCGGTACAATTCCTCGACCGTATATACCCCTTCGGTTTCTTTTTGATCGATGAGCGTATGATGCGTCGGGCAGAGGAGTATCAGATTCGCGTAATCGTCTCGTTGATCGGGCGTCTGGCTTACCTCGTGCCGATTGGAGCCGAGTCGTTCCCCAGAAATATGCGCCATCTCGCCTATGGTATATGAAGCGAACTCGCCGGCGCCACTGATGCAAAGTCGCTCTCGACAATCCGTAAAGGCGCACCGACCGGCGGCGTCAGCCCAAAGGATTTTGATTGTTTTTTGACTAATTGGCATGGTTATAATTTCCTATCGCCCCGCCGATAGCGTTCCAACATCGCCGCCGTAATATCCGGCGAGGACGGCCAATGGCCTCGCTGTTGGCCGCCATGGGGCAGATAGGCGTCAAGCCGGGTTGGATCGGGCTGCACTGGGCGGCCGTCGTGGAGGAACAGCAGCCCTTCAGGACCGGCCGGCATTGCGCGACAAAATTCGTCGGCGGCTTCGAGCGCCTGGCGGAGGGCGTAGGCCACGGATGTTCCATCGATCGGGGCTTCGGTCAGCACCCGGTCATAGTCATCTTGCACATATCGCGCGTTGCGGCGGATTTCCGCGACGATGCCTTCCGGCGACAGGCCGGGGTCCTTACCGGACGCGGCCCAAACGACGGCGCCAAGCGGCAGATAATTCCGGTGGATGTCCAGAAGATCAAGCACGTCTCGCGGTTCCCGTCGCCCGGCCGCCGCCAGCGCCTTGTTGGTGGCGATGTCGGCGGGGTGCAGGACGTAGCCGAATAATTCGTCCTCAATCGCGGGAAAAAAGCGAAACGCGCTATCGACCAGCCATTCCAGAGAAGTCGCCGCCCCCCCCAAGCTAATCGTTGCACTGTGCAGGGTTGGGAAACGGCGGGTCCACTCGATCTGATAGCCTCCGGCGGCAAGGGTGGCGGCGTCGTCGGCAACGGCCTGTTGCATGGCGGCTTCGCGGTCGTGAAACACGTCGATATCATGGGAAATTCGCACCCCTGATCGGGTCAGGGGTGATGCGCCGGCGATGTAGCTTTCGGGATTTCGATGCGATGCGAGAAGTCGCAGAATGCGCGATTGCAGGCTAGAGAGCGGCACGGCACCCAGCCTCAATCGCGACCGCCAGCCGGCGCCCGGCGATGCCACCTTCCACACGCAGGGATTCTGTGATGGCAAGCAAGTTGGCGATCGTTGGATTCGCCGATGGTCGGCTGCTCCATAAGGCGCGCGGACCAAATTCGGCGAAAGCACGCTCGTAAAGCGCGCGCACGTCATCCGGGGCTGGAATCGCGGCGCCGCGTATCTTTGCTTCATACAGTTTCGTGGCATGGTCCATAGCCGAGTATACCACAATATCCGACGCAACCTTGCCACCAAAAAATACGCTAATACCACGCGCCCGAATGGCTGACTCTTCCCAGCCATTCGGGCGCTTGGTGTTGCGCACCGGGTTGGCCGGCGGCGGTGCGCCAAGCAAAGACTTATACCAAGCGCCGTTGACCCATTCTTCATGGGTCAACATCAAGGGCGCTTGGTAT
>JANYCX010000018.1 GCA_025360065.1 Acetobacteraceae bacterium
GCAGGCAGTGCTGATCGCCATGCCAGCGATGGGACGGATTTTACGACCACTCTGCCGCATGCTGGCAGTGCCGGTGGTGGCCGCACTGGTCGCGCCGGTGGTGGCACCCGTGGTTGCGCCGGCTGCCGATGTCACAGCTTCGATACGCAGCCGCCTTTGGCCAGACAGCCTGACGCAAAACCTGCCGGCGGGTCTGACCCCGCGCCCGCGCTGTGTGCGCGACGGGTAAACTGGCACCGCTTAACCTTAGCCCAATTTCAATACAAAATGCAGGACGCGCTTGCTCGTGCGGGCCTGTCGCCATGCCATGTACGGAGCCTTGGGCAGCATCACCGGATGATAACGCCTACTCGTCGCGGTGCACCCGCTCCATCTTCTCGTGCCGTTCCTGCGCCTCGATCGTCATCGTCGCGATCGGCCGGGCTTCGAGGCGGCGGAGGCCGATCGGTTCGCCGGTTTCATCGCAGAAGCCATAGGTCCGGGCTTCGATCCGCATGAGCGCCTGATCGATCTTGTTTATCAGCTTGCGCGCCCGGTCGCGGGTGCGCAGTTCGAGCGCCCGGTCGGTTTCGACGCTGGCGCGGTCGGTGACGTCGGCTTCGAGAATGCCGCCCTGCCCGAGGCTTTCCAACGTGCCGTTGGCTTCGCGATGCAGGTCGGCCCGCCAGCGCATCAGCTTCTGGCGGAAATATTCCACCTGAAGCTCGTTCATGAATTCCTCGGAGGCCGAGGGTCGGTAGTCGGCAGGCAGTGTGACCATCATTCTGCAACGATCCCGCATCGATTTAAGCCGGAATTCGAGGGGGGATCCCCACGCGGTGGAACGCTCCACCGAACGGCAAGCCCCCCGGCCCGTCCAGTTGGGCCGGCTTATAGCCATCCCATCCGGCCACGCCAAGGCCCCAAGAGGCAAGGCTGCGATGTTATCATGCAGCCGTCATGTGCCTGCCGAGGCTTGCCACCTGCTCGCGGGCGAGTTCGACCTTGGCACGCGTCGCCACCTCCCGCATCGCCAGGCGCAAACTTGGGCTGGCGGCTTCGGGGATCGCATCGGCCAGGGCAGCCAGGCGGTGAAACATCGCCGGATCGCGATCGGGTAGCAGCATGTCGCGCTGCAGCTGGGCGAGAACGTCAAGAATGTCGTCGCCATGTTTCTGGACAGCATTGTCGCGGGCGGCAGCGATTGCCACGGCAGTCGCCGCCGCACCTGCCTCCGCAATCCCGGCAGGTTGGAATTCGACGCTGATCGCGGTTGGCGGCGCGCCCGCGCCCCCCGAAATCGGCACGTGGAACCCTGAATTTCCCGACGATGGGCGGATTGATTTGCGTTCCGGCAGGCGCGCGCCGCCTGGTCCTTTGATGGTCAGCATTTTGCTGGATATCCCAAACTTGCAGTGAAAAGGCGGTGTTGACCGGGGACAAAACCGCCGCCCGGCAGATTTTGCCGAGCGGGCTGGCACGACGGGCCGCGGTGGGCCGCACGCTCGTCGATGGCACGCCGGTTGCAATGGTGTCGCTGGGTCATGGCGGGCAAGTTAGCCGCCAATGGTTGACGTCTCGTTCATTCCTCGGAAGGGAAACCATTTGTGGCACGCATGCTGTCCCGACTTCTCAGTCTGATCACACTGGCGCTGATCCTGTTCGCCGCCCAGTTCGCCGGTGCCCAGGTGCGGATCAAGGACATCGCCGATGTCGAGGGCATTCGCGGCAACCAGTTGGTCGGCTACGGGCTGGTGGTCGGGCTTGCGGGCACCGGCGACAAATTGGATTCCGCCGTCTTCACCCGCCAATCCCTGATCGGCATGCTCGAACGCCTCGGCGTTAATACCCGCGACCAGGAAGCCAAGCTGCAAACCAAGAATGTCGCCGCCGTCATGGTGACCGCCGATTTGCCGGCCTTTGCCCGGCCGGGCAGCCGGATCGATATTTCGGTCTCCGCTTTGGGGGATGCCTCGAACCTCACTGGCGGGACCTTGCTGGTCACGCCCTTGCTGGCCGCCGATGGCGAGGTTTACGCCGTCGGCCAGGGCGCGCTGGTAACCGGGGCCATCGCGGCCCGTGGGGCGGCAAGCTCGGTCACCAAAGGCGTGCCGACCTCGGCGCGGATCGCCAATGGCGCGACGGTGGAACGGGAAGTCGGCTTCAAGCTTGCCAGCCGCAGCGCGGTAAGGCTGGGGTTGCGCAATCCCGATCTGACCACCGCGCGCCGGATGGCCGACGCCATCAATGCGGCACTCGGTGCCGGCACCGCGACCGCCACCGATCCGCGCACCGTGATGCTGGCGCTGGGCGGGCGCGACGTGATCGATGCCCTCGCCCGGATCGAAGTGCTGCGGGTCGAACCGGACAGCCCAGCGGTGGTGGTGATCGATGAGGCGAGCGGCACCATCGTGATGGGCGCCAATGTCCGGATCAGCACCGTCGCCATCGCCCAAGGCAACCTCACCATCCGGGTCACCGAAAGCGCCGATGTCAGCCAACCCGGCGCGCTATCCGGCGGCAGCACCGTTGTCACCCCCAAGACCACCATCCAGATTGACGATGCCAACGACCGCAAGCTCGGTATTTTGCGCTCCAACGTCACCTTGCGCGATCTGGTCGCCAGCCTGAACGCCTTGGGCGTCGGGCCGCGCGACATGATTTCCATCCTTCAGTCCATCAAGGCGGCCGGTGCCTTGCAGGCCGAATTGCAGGTGCAGTGATGATGACAATTCTCCCCCCCCGCGCCACGATGCCCGACCCAGAAACTCTGGCCCGCCCTGGGGTTGGCAAGATGTGGGCTGCCGCCAAGGATTTCGAGGCGATGGCTTTGGGCGAAATGCTCGGGCCAATCTTTAATACCGTTGACGGGTCGCGCGGCCGGTTCGGCGGCGGCTCGGCCGAACAGACCTGGCGCCCGATGCTGACCCAGCATTTGGCCAAGCAGCTCGCATCCGGCGGCGGCCTCGGGCTCGCCATGCCGGTCTTCCAGCAGATGTTGCGCATGCAGGAAAACGCTCAGAACCGGGAGACATCACCAGCATGACCGCCGCACCCCCAACCGCCCCCCCGACCGCATTGGCCGCCGCCGAGGCGCTGGCCAGCACCATACGCTCCGAAAATGCCGCCCTCGCCGCGCTCGACCTGCCGGTCGCCATTCGGCTGTTGGCGCAGAAGCGCCAGCATGGCGAGGCGTTTCTGGCAGCCCAGGCGCGGTCACTGGCGGCCGGGCTGCCGGCGCTGCCGCGTGATCGACTGGCAGCCCTCGCCGACCTCGCCGCCGATAACAAACGATTGCTCGAACGCGCAATCAAGGTCCAGGGCCGGGTGATCGCCAGCATTGCCCGTGCCGTGCCGCGCGCCATCGCGACGCCCATGCAACGCTATGACGGGGGCGGCAAGGTCGCCGGCGCGCGCCCGGTGGCGATGGCGCTGCTCGCTCAGGCCTGATAAAGCTTGGGGGCGATGCACCGCCCCCACGCGCCCGACCACACTACCCCCGATGATGCCGAATGGGCATCGCTGCTGACCCGCGACCCAGGCTTGGCCGTGCCGGGCGGACTTTATCGCGGGCTGCTGGCAGCCAATTCCAATGGCGGCCTGATCCTGGGCCGCATCGCCCAGACACTCGATGGTCGGATTGCCACGGCCTCGGGCGAGTCGTTTTGGATCAGCGGTCCGGAAGACATTCTGCACACCCATCGGCTGCGGGCGCTGTTTGATGCCGTGGTGGTCGGCGCTGGCACGGTGCGGGCCGATGATCCCCTGCTCACCACCCGCCATTGCCCTGGACCATCGCCCATTCGGGTGGTGATCGACACTGATCGCCGGCTTGGCGACGCCTACCGCATTTTCGCTGGATCGCCGCACACGATCCTGGTTTGCGCCAACGACGCACCGGCCAAACCAGCCCCCCGCGCCGCCGAGGTGATAACGGTCGCCCGCAACGCGACCGGGCTGGATCTGGACGCGCTGATCGCCGGGCTGCACGCGCGCGGGTTGCGACGGATTTTTATCGAAGGCGGCGGCGTGACGGTCTCCCGCTTTCTCGCCGCCGGGTTGCTCGACAGGCTGCACGTGACCCTGGCGCCATTGCTGCTCGGCTCCGGCATTCCCGCCTTCACCTTGCCCGGCGTGTCGCATCCCGACCAGGGCTTGCGGGTCAGTTGGACGGTGCATCGGCTCGGGCACGACCTTCTGCTCGATATTCCGCTGACGCGGGCATGACCAACGCCATTGCCTTCTGGATCGAGGCTGCCGGGCACGGCACGCTGCGCGCCGAAACCTTGCCGCCGCCCGGCCTCGGCCAGACTTTGATAACCACCCTCGCCACTGGCATTTCCCGCGGCACTGAGGCGCTGGTCTTCGCCGGCAAAATCCCCCCGAGCCAATTCGACACCATGCGCGCGCCGTTGATGGGCGGCGCCTTCCCGTTCCCGGTTAAATACGGCTACAGCGCCGTCGGGTGCGATCCGGCCGGCCAGCGCGTTTTCGTGCTGCACCCGCATCAGGACCGCTTCCTCGCGCCCAGCGCAATGTGCGTGCCCGTCCCCGATGCGGTGTCAACCGCGCGCGCAGTGCTGGCGGCCAACATGGAAACCGCGCTCAACATCACCTGGGACGCTGCCTGCCTGCCGGGCGAGCGGGTGCTGGTGATCGGCGCCGGCGTGGTCGGGCTGCTGGTCGGGTCTTTGCTGGCGCGCATTCCAGGGACCGTGGTGACGATGGTGGACATTGATCCGAGTCGAGCCCGACTCGCCCATCGACTCGGATGCCAATTCGACTCAAGACGACTCGATCAAGATTTGATCATTCACGCCTCCGGCAGCGAGTCGGGCTTACGACTCGCGCTGGACTGCGCCGGTTTCGAGTCACGGATCGTCGAGGCCAGTTGGTTCGGTGACGCCCTGCCCGCTGTGCCGCTTGGCGGCGCCTTCCATTCCAACCGCCTACGGATCATCGCGTCCCAGGTTGGCCACATCGCCCCCGCCATGCGCGGCCGCCGCACCCACACGCAACGGCTGGCCTTGGCGCTGGAATTGCTGAAAGATGCCGCCTACGACGCCTTGCTTGAACCGCCCACGCGGTTCGTCGATCTACCCGCCGAAATGCCGCGCCTGCTGGCCGGCGGGCTGTGCCACGTTATTACCTACGGAACCGACCCATGTTCAGCCTGACCGTTTGCGACCACATCATGATCGCCCATTCCTTCCAGGGCGAGGAATTCGGCCCCGCCCAACGCCTGCACGGCGCAACCTACGCGGTCGAAGCCGAGTTCCGCGCCCCGAAACTCGATACCGCCAATTTGCTGATCGATATCGGCCTCGCCAAAACCGTGCTGCGGGCGCTGCTGGATACGGTCGATTACCATAATCTCGACACCCTGCCGGCGCTCGCCGGGCAGAACACCACCACCGAATTCATGGCCGCCCATATCCACGGCCTGGTCGTCGCGGCGTTAAAAGATGGCCGGCTTGGCGCGGGGGGTGCCGGCGTTTGCCGCCTCAAAATCCTGCTGCGCGAAAGCCCGGTCGCCTGGGCCGCGTACGAGGCCGCAGTCTGATGCAGGCGCGCTTTATCATCCCCGGCGCGTTAGCCACCATTTCTGGCGGCTATGGCTATGACCGCGAAATTATCGCCGGCCTGCGCGGGTTGGGCCATCAGATTGAGGTTTCCGAACTTGGCGACCCGCTTGCGGCACTGAACTTGCCGGGCTTGCCGGTGATTGACGGGTTGGCTCTCCCGGCCTTCGCCTCGCTTGTCGCCAACATCGCCGCGCGTGCCTGCGTTGGGTTGATCCACCATCCGATCTCGCTCGAACCCGACATGTCGCATTTGACTGAGCTCGAACGCACCCTGTTCCCCGTCTTCGCCCGGGTGATCGTCACCTCCGACTGGACTGCCAAGGCGCTGGTCGAACACTTCGCTGTCTCCGCCGACCGCATCCGCGTCGTCCAGCCCGGCACCGCGATGGCGCCCCGCAGCGCATTCCATGACCAGGGTTGCGAAATCCTGGCGCTCGGCTCGCTCACCCCGCGCAAGGGCCACGAGATGCTGCTGCGTTCGCTCGGCCGGCTCTGGGACCTCGACTGGCATCTGACAATCGCCGGTGCAGCCGACGACGCAGCCTATGGCGCATCGCTTGCAGACCTCGCCGCCGAGCTGAAAATCGCCGACCGGGTGGACTTTACGGGTGTGCTGACCGGGCCGACGCTCGACGTCCAATGGGCAAAAACCGATCTGTTTGCCCTCGCTACGCGGTTCGAAGGCTACGGCATGGCGATCGCCGAGGCGCTGGCCCACGGCATCCCGTTCGCCGTCACCCGCGGCGGGGCCGCGGGAGACGGTATGCCCGAAATGGCCGGCGCAGTGTGCAATGTCGATGACCAGGTGACCTATTCCAAAACCCTGCGCCGGATGATTTTCGACACCGCACTCCGCTGCGAAATGGCCGATGCCGCCTGGGACGCCGGCCAGGCATTGCCAGACTGGCCAGCGCAAGTCAGCAAATTCGCCGTTGCATTGGATCTGTCATGACCAAACCCATCCTCGGCTGTATCGCCGACGACTTCACCGGCGCCACCGATCTCGCCACCATGCTGGTGCAGAACGGCATGCGCACTGTCCAGGTGGTGTTCGTGCCCGGCCCGAATGACCCGGCGCCCGAGGCCGACGCGCTGATCGTGGCCCTGAAATCGCGTACCGCCCGGGTGGCGGAGGCCGTAGCCGATAGCCGCGCCGCCCTCGCCTGGTTGCGCCGCGCCGGCTGCACCCAGTTTTTCTTCAAATACTGCTCGACCTTTGACAGCACCGATGACGGCAATATCGGCCCGGTCGCGGACGCGTTGCTGGAAGACCTCGGCGCCGGTTTCGCGCTCGCCTGCCCGGCCTTCCCCGCCAATGGCCGCAGCGTCTACCAGGGCCATCTGTTCGTCGGCGCGCAATTGCTCAACGAAAGCGGCATGCAGGACCATCCGCTGACGCCGATGACGGACCCCAACCTCGTCCGCGTGCTGTCGCGCCAGACCGATGGCACTGTCGGTCTGGTCGCCTACCCAACCGTCGTCCAAGGCGCGCAAGCCGTCCGCAAAGCGATGATCGGCCTCAAAGAACAAGGCCGCCGCTACGCCATCATCGATGCCGTCACCAATGATGACCTCGTCGCCATCGGCGAAGCCGCCGCCAACCACCCGCTGATTACCGGCGGATCGGGCATTGCCATGGGCCTGCCAGAAAATTTCCGCCGCGCCGGGCTGCTCCCCATCCGCACCGACGCCGGCACGCTGCCCGAGGTGGACGGCCACGCTGCCGTGCTCGCCGGATCATGCTCGCGCGCCACCCTGTTCCAGATCGCCAAGGCACGCGACCAGATGCCAACCCTGGAGCTCGATCCGCTATCGACCCCCGATTCTGGTGCGCTCGCCGCCGAAGCCTTGGCCTGGATCACCGGCAAGCTCGGGCCGACGCCGATCCTGATCGCGGCCTCCGCCCCGCCCGACAAGGTCGCCGCCTTGCAAGCCCGCCTCGGCCGTGCCGAAGCCGGGGCGATGATTGAAGCGGCCATGGCCGAAATCGCCGAGGCGCTCGTAGCGCGCGGGGTGCGGCGCTTGATTGTTGCCGGTGGCGAGACAGCAGGCGCGGTGGTGCAGCGTTTGGGGATCAGCCATTTGCGCATTGGGGCGGCGATTGATCCTGGGGTGCCCTGGACGTATGCCGAGGGTTCGGGGCCGGCACTGCGGCTGGCGTTAAAGTCGGGGAATTTCGGTGCGCCGGATTTTTTTACGAGGGCGTTTCAGGAGGCGTAGGGGACTGCGGAGAGTGGCCACGCCGACGGCGAGAAATTATTAAAAAGTTTTTTTGATTCTTTTTGTTTACAAAAAGAACTGCTTTCTTCCGGATGCTTCCTAATGTCTGAAATAGAACTTCGCGAATTGCTCGTTGCTTTGGCCGCCAGCCTGTTCGCCCGGGGCTTCTCGGTCGGCAGCGCCGGCAACATCAGCGCGCGGGTTGCCGACGGATACCTGATGACGCCGACCAACTCCTCGCTCGGACGCCTGGACGCAGCGCGGATATCGAAGCTCGATCCCGATTTCGTCCATATCGGTGGCGACAAGCCGTCCAAGGAAGTCTTCATGCATCGCGCCTTCTATCAAGCGCGACCGGACGCGGGCGCGGTGGTGCATCTGCATTCGACGATGGCGACCGCGGTCGCGTGTCTGCCCGATGTCGATCCGGTCAATCCGATCCCGCCGCTGACGCCGTATTTCGTCATGCGAGTGGGACGGACGATGCCGATCGTGCCGTATTATCGCCCGGGCGATCCGACGATGGAACCGGCCATCCATGTGGCGGCACGCGATGCGCGGGCGGTGCTGCTGGCCAATCACGGGCCAGTGGTATGCGGCGCGACATTGACCGACGCGGTTTACGCCGCCGAAGAAATCGAGGAAGCAGCCAAGTTGTTCCTGCTATTGCGCGGGACCTCGCCGCGACTGCTGACGGCGCCCCAGGTCGATGATTTGCTCACGACTTTCGCCTGATTTCAACGATTATCCAGCGGCCGCAGCCGCAACCCCGGCCGCAAATTCTGGAACGGTAAAATCGCCGGATCGGCAACCACCGGCCCAGGGGCGGCGGCCACCAACACTGCCTCGGCGATCGGCTGGAAATCGGCGCGGAAATGCACCGATGATTTCAACACCAGGATGCGGCACTCCGACGGCTCAATCCCGACATGTCGGAACAGCGCTTGGTCGTACGCTTGGGTTTTGCGGCTGACCACGATCACCCGCACCCCGCCCGCCTCGATCAGCGCGCACGGCCCGAGATCGGCCGGGTTGCCCTTCCCCATCGGCCCGGTATTGACGAAGTTGCCGTCAGTCAGTTTCAGGACCAGCGCGTCCACCGCCAGCGGCACCCCGTCCGACTTGCCGCCCAGCGCCAGGGCAATCCGCGCCCCCTGCCCGGCCGCGTGGCAAGCGTTGGCGGCTTCGGAATCGTTGATTAACGCCAGCACCGCGCCCTTTGCCGCTTGGCGGATCAATTCCCCGAGCAGGCCAGTGGTATCGCCATGGCCGCCGCCGCCAGGATTATCCTGGGTATCGGCGATCACCACCGGACGGGACGCGGTGGCGGCAATCGCTATCGCTTTGGTGACCGAAATCGCGGCGTCTTCAATCGCGCATTGAAACGTCGCTTCGCGCGCATCGATGAAGGCCTTGAAGGCGTCGGCCGCCGCATCGGCTTCTGCCTGCGTATCGGCGTAGGCCGCCAGCGCCACCCCGCAATCATGGAAATCGGCATAGGGAAAGCCGAAGCAATAGGCGAGTTCGGTAACGCCCCCGGCCAGCCGGGTGCGTTCATCCATCACATCCAGCATCGGCGACATCATGGTGCATTGCATCGGCAGCGCGATCCAGTAATCGACTTGGCGGAACGCCCGCGCCCACTTCTTGCCGCGCTTGATGCGTTCCAGCAGCAGCCGCATCGCCTGGGCACCGGCGGCACGCATGTCGATGTGCGGATAAGTGCGGAACGGCACCAGCGCGTCGCATAACGCCACCATTTTGGGTGTCAGGTTGCAATGCGGATCGAGGCTGATGGTCAGCGGCAGATCGCCGACCACGGCGCGCACCCGGCGTAATAATTCGCCCTCCATGTCAGGGAACGAATCGGCCACCGCCGCCCCGTGCAGATCGAGGTAAATCCCGTCGAGCGGTCCGGCATCCAACGCCCGTGACAATTCGGCAATGATCAGCGCCGAAATCCGTTCAAAAGCTTCGTCCTGCACCGGCCCTGCCGGATTGGCGAAGCACCAGGCGAGCGGCACCAGATCGACGCCAACGGCTGCGTCAATCGCGCCGGCGATCGGCACTGATGTGCCGCGCACCGCGTCGAACAATCCGGCGCCCACCGTCAGGCGCGGGAAGCCGCCGGGCAGGACAAAATCGATATAGCGCGTTGGGCGCGGGGCAAAGGAATGGCTTTCATGCATGAAGCCGCCAACGGCGATGCGCAAGGTCATGGGGTGCGATCCTAACTGTCTCGCGCTACGGTAGCGCCGATACGCCAAGGAGCAAGCGATGAAAGTTTTCTGGGACCCGGCACAGCAGGCGCACGCGCCGGAATTTTTCCTGCAAAAGGGTAAGGTGCGGAAGAATTTCGAAATCCCTGCCCGCGCCGACGCCCTGATCGACGCCTGCAATGACATGCGGTTAGAGATCATCGATCCGCCGGAGATCGATCTGTTGACGCTGCGTCAGGTCCACAGCCCAGATTATCTCGGCTTTCTGCGCGATGGTCCGCGTGCCTGGGCCGCACTTCCCGATCCGGGGGACGAGGTGGTCGCCAACATCCACCCGACGCCGGAAATGATGGCCAATGGCGCACGCCGGTCAGCAACGATCATTGGCCAGGTTGGTTGGTACACCGCCGACGCCGCCTGCCCGATTACCTTGGAGACGTTTCCGGCCGCCGTCCGTGCCGCTGCCGGCGCAATTGCTGCCGCCGATGAAGCAGCCCTCGGCCGCCACGCCTATGCGCTGGCCCGCCCGCCGGGCCATCACGCCTATGCCGCGCGTGCCGGCGGACATTGCTACCTCAATAACGCGGCATTGGCGGCCGAGCGACTGCGCATGCAGGGCGCTGCACGGGTCGCGATCCTCGACATCGACAGCCATCATGGCAACGGCACCCAGGGTATATTCTGGGATCGCGATGACGTGTTTTTCGCCTCCATCCATGGTGATCCGAACCGTTACTATCCCTGGTATGTCGGCCATGCCGGAGAGCGTGGTGCCGGGGCCGGCATTGGCTGCAACCTCAACATGCCGCTGCTGCAAGGGGCGGATGATGAGGCGTGGCTTGCGGCCATCGGATCGGCCCTGACAGCGATCACTGCCCATCGGGTCGATGCGCTGGTCATCAGCCTCGGGTTCGATGCGAGTTGTGATGAACCGCTGGGGTTTCTCGACGTCAGCGCCGACGGGTTTGCCCGCGCAGGGGCAGCGATTCGAAAGCTAAACCGGCCCTGTGCGGTGGTGCAGGAAGGCGGCTATAATGTCGATGTTATCGGCGGGTTGCTAATCAAATTTCTTGGCGGATTGGGGTGATGGTGATGTTCAAACTTGGGGTGATCGGCACGGGCATCATGGGTGAACGGATGCTGCGCGCCGCCCTTGAACACGCAGGGGATATTGCAACGATCGTCGGGGTGTGGGACCCATCGGATGCAGCGCGTGCCCGCATCAGCGCCAGCCTGCCCGGCCTGGCCATCGCGCGATCCGCTGACGCACTGATTGCGGCATCGGACTGCGTTTACATCGCGTCCCCGCCTGCATCCCACATCGCGCTGGCATCCGTGGTGCTGGCGGCTGGCAAGGCGGTATTCTGTGAAAAGCCGCTCGCCGCCGATCTCGCCGCCGCCGAAACATTTGTGGCCATGGCGAAAGGACAACGCGCGGCGGTAAATTTCCCAATGGCGACGTCATTCTCCGCCGAGCACATGCGCAACTGGCTCGCCGCCGGCATCATTGGCACCCCGCAATCGCTAACCATCGAGGTCGCTTTCGCCACCTGGCCACGCGGCTGGCAGCAAGGTGCGGCAAGCTGGCTCGATGGCCGTGCCGAGGGCGGCTTCACCCGCGAAGTGGTCTCGCATTTTCTGTTCCTCACTGGCCGGTTGCTCGGCCCGATCAGCCTCGGCGTGCATCAGGCGGATTTCCCGGTGGCCGATCGCAGCGAACGCGCCATCACCGCGACGCTGTCGGCGGGCGGCATCCCGATCGCCCTCACCGGCGGGGTTGGGACCACGGTGAAGGACGACCATAATCTGTGGACCCTCGTCGGTGACAAGGGCGCGATCCGCATCCGCGACTGGGCGATTGCGGAACGACTGATCAACGGTAATTGGCAGCAAGCCGGCGACGCCATGCCGCAAGACCGCGCCCGGCCCTTGGGCCTGACACGGCAACTGGCAGGCGTGGCCGCCATGGTGCGGGGCGACGCGCATCCATTGGCGACGTTGGAAGAAGCGCTGGCGGTGCAGAAAATTGTTGAGGGTATTTTGGGCTGAGGCACAACCTTGTTGAGGTCACGCATCGCCGCCATGATAGAGTGATGCGGTCACAGGACGCCAAGTCATGAACATCCGATGACCCCCAGCCAGCTTGAGCTTCTGCGTCGCTATTCGGCGGGCAATGCCGGCACACGGCAAACGATCGAAGCATTAGGCGCACGCGACTATGCTGATCTGATCATTGCGCTGGCGCAGACCGATTTGCCGTTTCCCAAGCCCACGGAGTCCGCGGCCCATACTGCAAACGTCGCAGCGGCGAGCGCGATTCTACAACCCAGATTGCGCCGTCGTGCTTGAAATCGCGATTAGTGCCATTTCCATCCTCGTCACTGCGAGGCGAAGCCGTGGTAGTCCAGGCGTTCACATTCGGCGTTGGGTGCGGTCGTCCTGGATCGCCACGCTTCGCTCGCGATGACAGGGATGGAGGACGTCCACAAAGAACTTGCTGGATTAAGCTAAGCGTTCAGCAAACTTAAACCGCATGTGGAAGCACCCTTCAGAATTTTCGTTTGGCAACAGTTCGAAATTTTCAATTCTTAAAAGACCAAGATACCCAGTTCGTTGAAATGAACCAAATAGTATATCCGTCGGCACGATATCAGCTGTCTCTATCACCACACAATCCCGACGAATTGCTTCGATCAAGCTGTTCCACTTTGGGATACCAGGGCGCGCAAAAGGATCGTCGTGCCATTGCTTGTGTTCCCGCATCGCCAGTGCTTGTGAATACATGGATATAGTTGGCCATCGTATTCGGCGAACCAAGAACCACGAATACCGCGAGTCTGAAACTTGGACATCCTCAGCTCCCCACCTTCAACACACTCGTCAGCCCCCGCAAGCACGCCAGTACCGACAGCGGCGTAAGCTTGCCGGTGCGCGGATTGCCCTCGGATGGCACATTCTCCACCGTCATAGTCAGCCGCGCGGCGTCCGCTTCCACCCGGATGGTATGAATATTGCGATCCACCCCCGGATCGGCCCATAGCCGCACCGTGGTCCGTTCCGGCCCAATCCCGGCGAGCGCCAAAGCGGCCGCCACATTCACATTGGCCGGGAAGCCGGCCGCCGCATCAAACGCATTGCCCTCGAAAATCAACGTCGGCGTAGTGATCGCCGCGACATCCACCCCATGCGCCACCAGATACGGCGCGCCAACCCAGCCCCGTGGTGGCTTGCGGCTTTCGATGCTGACCTGGGCAACATTGCCCTCCGCACACGCCCGCACCGCATCCAACCCAAGCAGCGCCCCGGTTGGCACCATGATACGGGCGCCATGGGCGCGGGCGAGGTCTATCAGGAACATCCGCGGCAGCAGCGCCCCCACCGAACTCGGCACGAAAATCCGCCCGGCCTCCAGCGCCGGCACCGCAATGGACTCAAACGCCGACGCCGGCGCTGCTTCAACCACAATATCCGCGCAGGCCAACGCATGAACCGCAACCACCGTAGGCGGCGCACGGAAATCGGCCACCATCCCGCGCGCCTTGTCCGCATCACGGCCAGCCACCGCCACCAGCCGCAACCCATCAACGCCACGATCCAGCGCGCGCGCCAATGGCAGGCCAATGGCCCCAAGTC
The DNA here is from genome assembly GCA_025360065.1 of Acetobacteraceae bacterium. GTDB lineage: Bacteria > Pseudomonadota > Alphaproteobacteria > Acetobacterales > Acetobacteraceae > CAITOL01. The sequence continues at coordinate 13,637 of JANYCX010000018.1, forward strand.
CGGCGATACCAACTGTCAACATGAGAATTTTCCACTGGGGCGAACGACGGGGCTCGAACCCGCGACATCCAAGACCACAACCTGGCGCTCTGCCAGCTGAGCTACATCCGCCATCAGGAGAAACCCCCGACTTCCAGTGAGCATCGGCTTTAGGCCAAACTCACCTCCCGCGTCAATCACTTCCCGAACAAGCGTGCCAAGCGTGCGACCGCCTCATGCAAAACCTCATCCCGCTTGCAGAAGGCAAAGCGGGCGAAGTATTTCGGCCCCTCCCCCTCATAAAACGCGGTGACCGGGATCGCGGTAACTTTGGCGTGCTCGGTGATATAGCGGCAGAACGCCACATCGTCGCCATTAAACCCCAGCGGGCGGAAATCGGCGGAGATAAAATAGCTGCCATGGGTCGGCAGCACGGCAAAGCCAATTCGCGCCAACCCGACCGCCAAAATGTCGCGCTTCCTTTGCAAATCAGCCGCCAGCCCGGCGAAATACGCATCATCCTTGGCGAGCCCGACCGCCACCGCCCGCTGTAAATTTGGCGGCGTGGTGAAAGTAAGATTTTGATGCGCTTTGGTCGCAACATTGGCGAGTGCCGGGCACGCGGTAATGTAGCCGATCTTCCACCCGGTCAGCGCGAAGGTTTTGCCCGCCGATCCCACCCGAAAACACCGATCCCGCATCCCCGGCAAGGTCATCAACGGGATATGCGCCAGGCCGTCGAGCACCAGATGCTCGTACACCTCATCACACACCGCATAGCAATCATGTTTCAGCACCAGATCGGCGATGAACTGCAATTCGTCGCGGGTGAACACCTTGCCGGCCGGGTTCATCGGCGAGTTCAGCAGAATCGCCTTGGTCTTCGGCCCGAACGCTGCCGCCAGTTCATCGCGCGGCAAGTCCCACTGCGGCGGGTTGAGCCGCACCAGCACCGGGACCGCCCCCAACAACCGCACCACCGGCAAATAGGTGTCGTAAAGCGGTTCGATCAGCACCACCTCGTCACCCGGGTTCAGCAGCCCCATCAGGCAGGCGGTGATCGCCTCGGTCGCCCCCGAGGTCACCACCACTTCGGTATCGGCGTTCACATCGATCCCATAAAACCGCTTATTGGCCACCGCCACCGCCTGACGAAGTTCCGCCACCCCGGTCATCGGCGGATACTGGTTGCGGCCATCGCGCAAGGCGGCAACTGCGGCATCCAGCACATCCGCCGGCCCGTCGGTGTCCGGAAAGCCCTGCCCGAGATTGATCGCACCGTGCTGGGCGGCCAACGCCGACATCACGGTAAAAATAGTGGTGCCGAGACCGGCAAGCTGGGTGTTGAGCGGCTTCACGATCGACTTGCCTCAGGTTCATGATACAAAGCCGACATTACGGGCAGCTGCCCGATGGTTCAAGACAGACTGATCTGCCGCGAAATCAGGCACACTTGCCCGCATTTCAGGCAGCCCACCACAGCAACGCCCCGCAAACCCCCGGAGACAGCGGATTGCCGGCTGGCACGCATCATGCAAACCTATCAATCGGTCCAACCCGCGCGGGATGGCCGGTTCATCGACGCGTGAGAAGGAGACCCTCGTTCCGCGAGGGCAACAGGCATGAAGAAGATCGAAGCGGTCATCAAACCGTTTAAACTGGACGAGGTGAAAGACGCACTGCACGAAATCGGCCTGCAAGGGCTGACGGTCATGGAAGCCAAGGGGTTCGGGCGCCAGAAAGGCCATACCGAGCTGTATCGCGGCGCCGAATATGTGGTGGATTTCCTGCCGAAGGTAAAGATTGAGGTGGTTTGTGACGATGACATGGTCGATCGCGCGGTCGAGGCAATCGTTGCCGCCGCCCGCACCGGCCGCATCGGCGATGGCAAAATCTTTGTCAGCCCGGTCGAGGAAGTCATCCGCATCCGCACCGGCGAACGCGGCAGCGACGCAATCTGAAGTTTACCCCTTTCCAGGGATACCCTCAGCGCAGGGAACCCCTTAAAGGAGCGCCAAAGGGGGCCGCATCGTGCGGCTTCATATCCTGCCCGCCAAACTGGCCGGGCGACTGAACAGAGGACGATAAAGCGATGGCGAAGAAAGCCGCGGCGGTTGCCGGCAAAAGCAGCGTCGACAAGGTGCTGGACATGATGAAAGAAAACGGGGTCGAATACGTCGATCTCCGCTTCACCGACCCGCGCGGCAAGTGGCACCACACCGCCCAGCACGTGTCGACCATCGACGACGACGCCTTCCGTGACGGAATCATGTTCGACGGATCGTCCATCGCCGGCTGGAAAGCGATCAATGAGTCCGACATGATCCTGATGATGGACCCGACCAGCGCCGTCATGGACCCGTTCGCTGCCAAGCCGAGCCTGATCATTTTCTGCGACATTATCGAGCCTTCGACCGGCCAGTCCTACACCCGCGACCCGCGTAGCACGGCGAAAAAGGCCGAAGCCTACGTCAAAGCGTCCGGCATTGGCGATGCCGTGTTCATGGGCCCGGAAGCCGAATTCTTCATCTTCGACAACGTGAAGTTCGGCACTGGTGGCAATTATGGCATCTATCAGCTCGACAGCATCGAAGGCCCGCAAGCCAGCCTGAAAGATTACGCCGAAGGCAATATGGGCCATCGCCCGGTGGTCAAAGGCGGCTACTTCCCGGTGCCGCCAGTCGATAGCGAAAGCGACATGCGCGCCGAAATGCTGTCCACCATGGGCGAAATGGGCCTGGTGATCGAAAAGCATCATCACGAAGTGGCGCAAAGCCAGCACGAACTCGGCACCAAATTCGGCCTGCTGACCGACATGGCCGACCAGATGCAAATCTACAAATACTGTGTCCACAATGTCGCCCACAGCTACGGCAAGTCGGCAACCTTCATGCCGAAACCGATCCAGGGCGATAACGGCTCGGGCATGCACGTCCATCAGTCGATCTGGAAAGCCGGCAAACCGCTGTTCGCCGGCAATGCCTATGCCGATCTGTCGGAAATGGCGCTTTACTATATCGGCGGCATTATCAAGCATGCCAAGGCGCTCAACGCCTTCACCAACCCGTCGACCAACAGCTACAAGCGCCTGATCCCAGGCTTTGAAGCGCCCGTGCTTCTCGCCTACTCGGCCCGCAACCGCTCGGCCTCGTGCCGCATCCCGTATGCAACCAACCCGAAAGCCAAGCGGGTCGAAGTGCGCTTCCCCGACCCGACCGCCAATCCCTATTTGGCGTTCTCGGCGATGCTGATGGCCGGCCTCGACGGCATCAAAAACAAAATCCACCCCGGCGACCCGATGGACAAGGACCTTTACGATCTTCCCCCCGAAGAACTCAAAGGCATCCCCACCGTCTGCGGCAGCCTGCGTGAAGCCCTCGGCGCACTCGCCGCCGATCACGACTTCCTGTTGGCCGGTGATGTGTTCAGCAAAGATCAGATCGAAAGCTATATCGAACTGAAATGGAGCGAAGTGTACCGCTTCGAACACACCCCGCATCCGGTTGAGTTCGAGATGTATTACTCGGTCTGAGGATCGGGTTTTCGGAAAACGTCCCGTGGCCCGAAAGGGTTGCGGGGGTTTTTTATCTAGGGCAAGGCAAGTATGTTCTTTTTGTGAACAAAAAGAACCAAAAAAACTTCATCCATTCCTTGCCGTTGGGGTGCCCACTCTCGCTCGTTCTTTGCAGGCGACGCTCGGAAAAACATCGTCATTGCGAGCCCTTGCGAAGCAATCCATCTTGATTTAATTACGATACCGCAACAAATAAAGCGCAAAAATTCTATCCACCCTACCCCCAATTTTTAATCGGCGGCGCAAACCACCCTCCCTTCGGCACCTGCGGCAAACCTTTGCGCGGCCAAGTCGGCACCAGCGCCGCAAGCCGCTTCGCCTTCCTCCGCTCGGAAACCTCGGCCGTCACCGCCACAGGCAGCGCCAGCCCCGGCACCTCAACCCCAAGCATCCGACACAGCGGCCGCAAAATCCGCCCAGCCCCCGGCCGCGCTTCCAGCGCCGCGCGCATATCAGGCTCGGCCAGCAGCGCCTCCAACTGCGACCGATAAACCGCAATCTCCCAACCAAGCTCGCGCAACAGCCACCCGCGCGCCCCCAGCAGCCGCACCCTTGGCGCCCGAACAGCCGCAATCCGCCCCGCCCGGCTCGGACCAACAATCACCGGCCGCGCCAAAGCCCCCGCGAACCGCCGAATGGCCCGGTTCAGCCAACTCCACAGTGGCACATTCAACAAAACCAACCGCGGCTCCCGCACAAACCGCCGCGCCACCACCCCCATCATCGCCACCAAAATCACGCCAAACCGCCGCGCCATTTCTGGCGCGCCGGGGAGCGCGGGGATTGAGGAGGAGGATGTATTCATGGTATTATATATACCACTAAAATACTCAGTCGGCAAGACATTTCTCACCGCGCCGAACCCGGTTACCAGAACCTTCATAGTTTGCCTTTTGGAGCGAGGCAGGAATCGGTAGGGTGCAGTTGCGTTCGGAACTGCACCATCTTGCACCCAAGCATCAATGTGGAATGGCCGCAGGGCCTGTACTCTCCGGACCCTCGCACGAAGGAGATCAACGGGCTCTACCAAAAGCGAACGGTTGCGGTCGCGCAGATTGACCGTAAAGAAATAACAGCCGCCAGCGATCGGGTTGCGGCGGCAGTTCGGCATGGCGGCTCCTAATTTGTATGCCGGTGCAGTGCCAAACGGCACTGACACCCTACGATTTTGTCCCGTGACACAAGCCGCATCTCAAACCGTCAACCGATACGCATCCGCCAGCGTCCCAACGCCAAACCTGCCACGTTCCTAATCATCTGGTATTGCGCACCGGGTTGGCCGGCGGCGGTGCGCCAAGCAAAGACTTATACCAAGCGCCGTTGACCCAGTCTTCATGGGTCAACATCAAGGGCGCTTGGTATAAGATCTGGCGGATTGACCCTCCCCCCAAGCAGCGCCGCCGCGCTGCGAATCCGGCGACCAGCACCGCACGCCTTACGAAAACGCCACCGGCACCATCGACAGGACCAGCAAAATTGCCATCGCCACATTGAAAACCCGCAACCGCCCGGGGCTTTGCAGCAAGCGGGCAGCCGCCGCGCCGAGCAATGCCCAGGGCAGAATGCACGGCACAGCGACCGCGAGGAACACCGCGCCAATAATCAGCCCCTGCGCCAACACATTACCATCCGGCGCCATAAACGCGCCCGCAGCACCCAGGCAGATCATCCAGGCTTTCGGGTTCACCCATTGAAACGCCATCGCACCAAGAAAGCCCAGTGCCGGCCGCGCCCCCAGGCTGCCCGGCGGCGGCGCGGACGCGATCTGCCACGCCAGCCACACCAGCCATGCCAACGCCACCCAGCGTAACAATGTGGCGACCAGCGGGATTTGCAGCACCACGCCGGCAAGCCCGACGCAAACCAGCACCAGCATCACCGCGAACCCGACCGCAATCCCCACAATATGCGGCATAGTCGCCCGCACTCCATGATTGACTGCGGCCGTGGTCACCATAACGTTATTCGGCCCCGGCGTGATGGTTGCCGCAACCGCGAAGCCGATCAAGGGGAGCAGGGGGATTTCCATCACCAAAGCCGACCACATTATGTGTGTCTACGCCAGTTTATGGCAGCACTCCTGCCATGCATCGCAATACTGCTTGCGAACCACCGCAGCCGCGCTTTAGCCTCGCGCCATGGACATCCGCCCCGACCTTGCCGCTGCCATTTCCATCGCCTGGACCCGCATCGGCCAGCCCGGCACCTGGTGGACTGGCGCCGCGCGGGTGGCGATTGCCGCCGAGGCCCGCAACGCCATGGCCTGCCCGCTTTGCGCGGCGCGCAAACACGCAGTATCCCCGGCCATGGTGGCGGGGGACCATTCCGACCTCGGCCTGCTGCCCGCCGCCGCCGTGCACGCCATCCATCGCATCCGCACCGATGCCGGGCGCCTGGGGGAGACTTGGTTTCGCCAGACCCTCGCGGCCGGGCTGACCGAAGACCAGTATGTCGAACTCGTCAGCGTGGTCGCCATCACCACCGCCGCTGACAGCTTCGATTTTGCCGCCGGCCTGCCCGCGCGCGCATTGCCCGCCCCGGTCGCCGGCCAGCCCAGCCTGCGCCGGCCGCGCAATGCCAAAGCCGGCCCAGGATGGGTTTGTGCGCTGATGCCCACCGACCGCACCGCCGACGATCCGGATTTCTTCGGCACCGAACGTGGCGCCGCCCATATCCACCTCGCCCTCAGCCTGGTGCCCAACAGCGCCATTCATTTCTGGGATGTGCTGGAAACGATGTATCAGACCAGCGCGATGATGCGGGATTTTGCGCGAGATTATCGGGCAATTTCCCATGCCCAGATTGAGCTGGTGGCGGCCAGGGTGGCGGCGCTCAATCAGTGTTTGTACTGAACCACCAGCCATGTCAGCCTGCTCGGTGCGAGCGGCCAGTTTAAGGGGCAAGATTTCAGCGCAGCCGGCGTGATGGATGGCGCAACCGATATCGGCGTGTCGCATTGGGCGGAATTGATGGCGCTGGTGGATGCGACAATTGGCCGCGATAGTGCCGCCGCGTCCGCCGCTCGAACCACATTAATCGCCGCCATCGGGCGGCCGGCGATGCTGGATACCGCCGCGGTGATCGGCGGGTTTGACGGCATCACCAAAGTTGCCGATGCAACCGGCATCCCGCTCGAGCCAGGCAAGGCCGCCGAAAGCGCGGAGTGGCGCACAAGTTTGGGAATAGATCGTTTTGATGCCGAGAAGACCTAGCGCATAATGAGTTACAATATCGCAATCGCCTCGATTTCGACCAGCGCCTGTTCCTCAACCAATGCCGAAACCCCGATCACCGACATGGTCGGAAAATTGCGCCCCATCACCTCGCGCCAGACCGGCCCGAGCGCGCCTGCCTCCCGGCGATAGGCCGCAATATCGGTCACATACCACGTCAGCCGCGCGATATGTTCAGGCCCGCCGCCAGCCTCGGCCAGCACGGTCAGGATGTTGCGCAACGCCTGCCCGGTTTGCGCCACCAATCCGTCGGGGAAGCCGCCATCCGCATCCCAGCCGATCTGGCCGGCCAATACCGCAAGCCGGCCGGTGCCCACCACCCCATTGGCATACCCCTTCGGACGCGGCCAGCCAGCGGGCTGCAAAACAGTCAGTGGCTCAGACATTGGCGCGGTCCCCTTGCATCACGGAGCGTTTCAGCCGCCCCAGCCCATCCATCAATCGCGCCATCGCCGCGGCGTCAAGGTCTGCAAACATCGCCGCAACCCAACCGGCATGGGCGGTCGCCATTGCGGCGAAGTTCGCCCGCCCCTCCGCCGTCAACCGGACATAGGTCGCGCGGCGATCAGACGGATCGGTGAACGTCGCCACCAATCCCTGATCCCCCAGCAGTCGCACCAACCCGGTGATATTGCCGTTCGACACCATCATCCGCTGCGATAGCTCGCCAAGCGTCATGCCATCCGGGCTGCGCTCCAGTTGCGCCATCAGATCGAAACGCGGCAGCGTGACATTGAATTGCTGGCGCAAACGGCGGCGCACGGCGCGCTCAACCATCGTCGAACATGTCAGCAGCCGCAGCCACAGGCGCAACTCGGCCTGGTGCGCCCCGGCATCCGCACCGGCTTCGAGGTCGAGCAATTCGGTCAATGCAGCACTTCGCCACCGGAAATCGCGATCGCCTGGCCAGTCATCGCGCCGCTGCCGGGCCGGCATAGAAACAGCACCGCGGCCGCCACTTCGTCGGGCTGCACCAGCCGCCCTTGCGGGTTGGATTTGGTGAAGTCGCGCCGTATTTCGGCCTCGGTCCTGCCGGTCTTGGCCATGATGGCGGCAAAACTATCGGTCAGCAGCGCGGTTTCGGTGTAGCCAGGGCAGACCGCGTTCACCGTCACCTGCGATTTCGCGGTTTCCAGCGCCAGCGCCCGGGTCAGGCCGACCACGCCATGCTTGGCCGCGACATAGGCCGCGACATAGGGATAGCCGGTCAGCCCGGCGGTGGAGGCAACATTGATCACCCGGCCCCATCCGCGCGCCACCATTGCCGGCAACACCGCCTGGGTGGCCTCGAACGTGCCGGTCAGGTTCACCGCCAGCATCCGATCCCAGATCACCCGAGTGGTGCGGGCAAACGGCGCCGATTCGACCGCGCCGGCATTATTGACCAGGATCGAAATCGGGCCATGTGCTGCCTCGGCGCGCATCACCGCGGCGCGGATCGAGGCGCCGTCGGTGACATCGGCCCGCTGATACCCAGCCGCGTCCGACGCCCGCCTGCCAACCACGCTAACCACCGCACCCGCATCGCGCAACGCCTGCGCAATCGCCGCCCCGATGCCGCTCGCACCCCCGGTGACCAGGGCATGCCGTTCCGCCGGATCCATTTGCCGTCTCCCGTTCTGCCCGATCATGTCACCATTGCGTGGGGGATATTTCAAGCTTAAAATACTTTCCTGAGCAGGCATGGAGACGGCGATGCGGGTGGCAATCCTGGGTGGCGGGCCGGCTGGGCTCTATTTTTCCGTCCTGCTCAAACAAGCCCGCCCCGACACCGACATGACCATTTACGAACGCAACCGCCCCGATGACGTTTTCGGCTTCGGGGTGGTGTTTTCTGACGCCACGCTGGATATATTCGAACGTTACGACCAGCCCAGCTACCAGGCGATCATCGCGAATTTCGCCTATTGGGACGACATCGAAATCCGCTTCAAGGATACCATCCGCCGGGTCGGCGGCAATGGCTTCTGCGGCTGTTCGCGCCGCACTCTGTTGTTGCTGCTGCAACAGCGTGCCTCCGATCTGGGTGTTAAAATCCACTTCCAGACTGATATTTCTGACCTGTCCCAATTTGCCGATGCCGATCTGATCGTGGCCTCCGACGGGATCAACTCCTTCGTGCGCGACGGCAACAAAACCCATTTCGGCACCGAGGTCGATTTGCGACCGAACCGGTTCACCTGGATGGGCAGCACCCGCCCGCTCGATGCCTTCACCTTCAGCTTCCGTGAAACCGAATTCGGCGTGTTCATTGCCCACGCCTATCAGTATCAACAAGGTGCCTCGACCTGGATTCTGGAAACCGATGCGACGACGTTCCATCGCGCCGGGCTGGATAAGATGGACGAGGCCCAATCAGCCGCTTTCCTGGAAAACGTGTTCGCCAAGGACCTCGACGGGCACCGCCTCATCACCAACCGGTCGCTGTGGCGACAATTCCCGATGATCCGCAACGCGCGCTCCATCTGGCTGCGGTCCGAGGGCGCGCCCGGCAATATCGTTCTGTTGGGCGATGCCAAATCAACCGCGCATTTTTCCATCGGTTCCGGCACCAAGCTTGCGATGGAAGACGCCATTGGGTTGTTCGAATGCGTGCGCGGCAACCCCGATGTGCCAGCAGCCCTGGTCGCGTTCGAACGCGACCGGCGCGAGGATGTCGAGCGCATTCAGCACGCCGCCGATGTGTCGCTGGTGTGGTTCGAACATGTCCGCCGCTTCTGGCACATGGCGCCAACCCAGTTTGCCTTCGGCCTGATGACCCGGTCGAAATCGATCACCTATGACAATCTCAAGCTCAGGGCACCGGATTTCGTTGCTGAAATCGATCAGATGTTCGCGGGCCAAACCCAGGCCGCAGGATTGGCACCGGTTGCCGCCCCGCCAATGTTCCAGCCCTTCAAGCTGGGCTGCATGGTTGTCGCCAATCGCGTCGTGGTCTCGCCAATGTGCATGTATTCGGCAACCGATGGCGTGCCGGGTGACTGGCATATGGTGCATTACGGCGCGCGGGCGATGGGTGGCGCCGGACTGATCTATACCGAAATGACCGACATATCCGCCGAGGCACGCATCACGCCGGGCTGTGCCGGGCTTTATAACGATGCCCAACAGGCCGCCTGGAAACGGATTGTCGATTTCGTCCACGCCAGCACCCGGGCAAAATTCTGCCTGCAACTTGGCCATGCCGGGCGCAAGGCGGCGACCAAGCTGATGTGGGACGGCATGGACCGCCCGCTCGATGCCGGCGCCTGGCCGATCATGGCGCCGTCGCCGCTGCCCTACTACCCCGACAGCCAGACCCCGCGCGAAATGACCCGCGCCGACATGGATCAGGTCCGCGATGATTTCGTCGCCGCGACAAAGCGTGCCGCTGCCACCGGCTTTGACATGCTCGAACTTCATTGCGCGCATGGCTATCTGATCGGCAGCTTCATTTCACCGCTGACCAATCACCGCCAAGACGACTATGGCGGGGACCTCGACGCAAGGCTGCGCTTTCCGCTTGAGGTATTCGACGCCATGCGCGCGGTTTGGCCGGCGGACCGGCCGATGGCTGTGCGGATTTCAGCCACCGATTGGGCTGTGGGCGGCATTACCGCCGATGACAGCGTGGCGATCGCCCGCGCCTTCACCCGCCATGGCTGCGACCTGATCGATGTGTCCGCTGGCCAGACGGTTGCCGATGCCGAGCCGGTCTATGGCCGGATGTTTCAGACCCCGTTCAGCGACCAGATCCGCAACGATGGCGGCATTGCGACCATGTGTGTTGGAAACATCACCAGTGCAGATCAGGTGAATACCATTCTCGCTGCCGGGCGTGCCGATCTGGTGGCGCTGGGCCGGCCGCATCTCGCCGATCCCTATTTCACCCTCCATGCCGCGGCGCAGTACGGCGCGCCAGTGCCGGTTGCAGCCTCGCAATATGGCCCGGGGGTGGCGCAGCTATATCGGAATTCGGCCCAGACCCAGGCGGATTTGATCGGGTTAAAATTGGCGACCAAGCCAAAAACCCATAATCCAGGATGAAGAAGCATTCTTCCTCATACTTTCCTTAACAGAAATCGTTGCAACTTCCCCGTAGAGGTTTTGGGTAACTCGCTGATATATTCAATGGCGCGGGGATATTTATAAGGCGCGATCGTCGCTTTGACAAAATCCTGCAATGCGCCGGTCATTTCCGCATAGCCTGGCCGCAGCACCACGAACGCCTTGACCAGCATGCCGCGTTCGGCATCCGGCCAGCCGATCACCGCGCATTCGCCAACCGCCTCGTGCAGCAGCAGCGCGGCCTCAACCTCGGGGCCGGCAATATTATAGCCAGCCGAAACGATCATGTCGTCCGATCGTGCCTGAAACCAGAAATACCCGTCAGCGTCGCGGATGAAAATGTCCCCGGTCAGGTTCCAGCCACCCTGAACATAGGTTTTCTGCCGAGGGTCGGACAAATATTTGCACCCGGTCGGGCCACGCACCGCCAGCCGGCCAGGGGTACCATCAGGCACCGGATTACCGTCCGTATCGACCACAAGCGCCTCATACCCCGGCACCACCTCCCCGGTGGCACCGGCGCGGGCACGGCCTTCAGGGGATCCGATAAAAATATGGAACATCTCGGTCGAGCCGATGCCATCGAGCAGGCGGATGCCCGTCGCGGCCAACCAGGCATCGAAAGTCGCTTTCGGCAACGTCTCCCCGGCGGACACACATGTCCGCAACGACGACAGGTCATGCCCGGCGCGTTTGGCCAGCATCGCCCGGTAGGCAGTTGGCGCAGATACGCAGATCGTTGCCTGATACCGCGCAATACCAGCCAGCAGATCGTCTGGCCCGGCGCGTTCGAGCAAAACCGTGCTGGCGCCAGCGTGCAGCGCAAACAGCAGCATCCCGCCGAGGCCAAAGGTAAATCCCAAGGGCGGCGACCCGATGAAGCGATCGGACGCCGACGGGCGCAACACTTGGGCCGAATAAGCGTCGCACGCCGCCAGCAGATCGCGATGGAAATGCATCGCCCCTTTGGGCTGGCCAGTGGTGCCCGAGGTAAACCCGATCAGGCAGACATCGTCGATCGCGGTCTTGGCGGCGGTGAACTGATCGGACGCGCCAGCAAGCAACGCTGCAAAATCATCGGTGCCGAAATACAGCACCGGCCCCGGCGCCATCGCGCGGGCCGCGATCATCTCCTCGGACAGGCGAATATCACAAATGACAAGCGCGATCTCAGCCTTTTCCATCGGATAAACCAGTTCACGCGCGCGCAGCATCGGCATGGTCGGCACCGCAATAGCACCGACCTTGATCACCGCCAGGATGCAAGCCGCGAGCATGGGGGAATTGGGCGCGCGCAACAGCACCCTGGCGCCGGCGGTGATGCCGAACCGATCGACCAGGATATTGGCAATCCGGTTCACCCGCGCCTGGGTTTCACCATAGCTGAGCCGCTCGGTCGCACCGATCAGGCACGGGGCGCCGCCATGGCCCTGCGCCACACGATCATCGAGCAATCGTGTCACACAATTCAGCCGCTGCGGATAGTGCAATGCCGGCAGAGTGAAGGTGCAATCGGGCAGGTCGGCTGCGGCAGGCATGTGTTCGCGGGCAAAGGAAGCGGTCATAGGTCACGTGCCGATTTGTCACTGGCTGGGTAGGGTATAAAAGGTAGTGTTGAGCAAAGCTCAGTATTTAGGCAAGCAGTTCTTTTTGTGAACAAAAAGAATCAAAAAAACTTTTTGATACTTTGGTGCGTATCGGCACTCTCGCGGTGCGCATTCAGCCGCCCAATGGGTGAAAATGGCAGCCGGATCAGAACGTAATCATGGTGCGCACCCCAATAATCAGCGCGTTACCAAGCGCCTTGCCAGGCCGGTTGGGATCAGCCACGCCGCCGCCGGTGCGCCAGCGATACTGAATATCGGGCTGAAGCTGCCACCACGGCGCGATCTGCGCCTGGTAGGTCAGCTCGACAAAGGTCTCCGCCCCGCGCCCCGGCGCAAAGGTGGTGGAAAACAGCGCCAGATCACGCGCCAAGCCCCGCGCGCCACCGCCAATATTGGCGACCCCGAACCCGAGGCCCAGCGTGTCGTCATCGCGCCCTGGCAACGGCGCCTTCAAGGTCACCCCACCATTGACGCTGAAATTGATCTGGTTGCGATCGGACGGCGCGATCATCGGGCGCAGGAAAACCGCGAGCGCCATTGGCGCCTCCGGATCGGGTTGCCAAATTGTCTGATCGGCGACCGCATAAAGGCTAAAATTGCCGCGATCAGTGCGTGCAATGCCGGAGCTTGCCGGATTGGCCAACGACACTCCCCGTGTATCGAAACGCTGATCGGGATAGCCTGCGGTATCATACCAGAACCCGAGCTTATAGGTCCCCGGCAGGCCGGATTGGGTGCCCGGCGCATCCGGCGCGCCGGCGCTCGGCGGGTTATGCGCGTATTGAATTTCGCCGATGAACAGCGCCCCGGTGCGCAGGTTGAAATTCCCCCCCCACCGCGAACTGCCGCGCAACTGCCCGTCATTGGCGAACGGACCACCCGGCGGATTATCCTGGAACACCCCGGCGAGCACCGTAAACGCGCCCTGTTGCGCCTTGAGCCGCACCCCGAGCGATGACAGCGGATAGCTTGGCCCGCCGGCGTAAAGATCGGCCGACGGCAGCATCGGCCAGCCCATCATGGTGTTAAGGAACACCGCCGAGCCGGTGCTCGTCATGAATTCCTGATCGAGGCTTTGTAAGCCGACGCGGACATCTAGTTTGCCATCAACAATCTGCTGCTGGTACCAAGCCTCCCACAGCCGGGTGGTCGGCGTGGCGGCAATGCCGCTGGTGGTTTGCAGATCGCCAACATGGAACTGGCTGAAATTATGCCCACGGATTTGCAAGCCACTGATGTTGACCAGCCCGCCCTCCCAGCCGAACGCCTTTTTTGTGTCGAGTTGCAAGGTCAACGTGGACAGGCCCTGATAGGCGGCGCCGCGCTTGATGCCCCCGGCAAGATTGCCGAAGGCTTCGTTGATGTCGGTCAAGGTAAGCGCAATGCCCACCCGGGCCAGACCCGGTCGCAGTCCGCCGGCATCGCCGAGCAGGCTGGTGCGCGATGGAGCAAACAGATCCGGGCTATCGGACTGCGCCAGCGCGCTGCCCGCCACGGACAGCAATGCAGCCACAAAAACAGGCACGGTAGCAAAACGGCAATTTCGCTTGATGCGCTCCGACAAAGGGACCTCAGGCTAGGGAAATTGCGAATTAGTCGCAATAGAAAATAATCGGCCCGAGTCTAAAGCCGCTCGCCGCCCTGCCAAACATCAAGAAGTTGCAAATCAGCATCCAACGCCACCAGATCCGCGCGCATGCCCGGCGCAATCCGCCCACGATCGGTAAAGCCGGCGGCATCAGCCGGGGTGGCGGTTGCCATCTGCAACGCAACGCGCTGGTCGCAGCCGATCAGCCGCACCAGATTGGCCACCGCCTCCACCATGGTCAGATGCGCGCCCGCCAGACCGCCATCCGGCGCCGTGAGACGACCGTTGCGCAAGGTGATGTCGATGTCATAGAGCCTGAAGTGATCGATGTCGGACCCGGCAGTTGCCATCGCATCAGACACCAGAAACAGCCGTGTCGGCCCGATTGCGTGCAACGCTATTCGGATCGCGGCGGTATGGGCATGAATGCCGTCGACGATAATGCCCGCAAAGGAGCGCGGATCGGTCAGTGCGGCCCCCACTGCGCCGGGTGCCCGCACAGTCAACTGCGACATCGCGCTATAGAGATGGGTAAAGCCGGTCACCCCGGCGTCGAGGGCCGCAATGACGGTTTCATAATCGGCATCGGTATGCCCGGCGAACACGATACGCCCAGCATCCACCAGCGTGCTGAGCATGGCTGGCGAAACGATATCGGGCGCCATGGTAATCAGGAATGGTGCCGGGAACGCCGCCGACAGCAGCGCGATGTCGTCGGCATTTGGCACGATCATGTTGGCCGCCGGATGGCAGCCGCGCCGCACCGGCGCAAGGAACGGGCCTTCGAGATGCAGGCCGCCAACCCCCGGCACGCCCTGGGCGATCGCCGCGCGCGCGGCATCAATGGCGGCGCGCAATTCAGGCCGCGTGCCGCTGATAAGCGTCGGCAGGATGGTGGTGGTGCCGCACCGCGCATGGGCGGCCGCAATAGCTGCCATGCCGGCCACATCGATCTGATTGTTGAACAGCACCCCACCGCCGCCATTGACCTGCAAATCGATGAAACCTGGTGCCAGGATGGCGCCGTCCGGCAGCACCACGACCTCGATCCCGGATGGTGGCTCGGCTACCATGGCAATGATGCGATCGCCGTCGATCAGCAGGACTGCGCCGACATGGTCCTGCTCGCCATCGAAGATCGTTTCTGCTGCAATCGCCCTCATTGTCCAATTTCCCCCAGCGCGGCACGCAACCGCCCCGCATGTTTCGCCAGCGCCGCATCGGCCGCCCCGGCATCCAGCCCATGCACCACCAGCACCGCCGGCTTGATCCGCCCGTCAGTCGCAGACAGCGCCACCGCCGCCGCCGCTTCATCGCAGCCGGTCAGGGTTCGCAGCATCCGAATGGCGCGCAATTTTAGTTTGGCATTCTTGGCCTGCATATCAACCATCAAGCCGCGATGGACGTGGCCCAAAAGCACCATCACCGTCGAAGACAGCAAATTGAGCACCACTTTCTGCGCCGTGCCGGCCTTCATCCGCGTCGATCCGGCGATCACCTCCCCGCCGGTTTCAACCAGGATCGGGTGCTCGGCGGCGGTCAGCAGCGCACCGCCGGCGGAGTTGGACATCCCAATGGTGAGCGCACCGGCGGCACGGGCCGCGATGATTGCGGCGGTGGTAAAGGGCGTGCTGCCGCTGGCGGCAAGGCCGATCACCACATCGTCGGGTCCAACGCCATGGCTCGCAATGGCGGCAATCGCGGCGTCGCGGTCATCCTCGGCATTTTCCACTGATTTGGTGAAAGCAATGTCGCCACCTGCCATCAAGAGCAGCAGGCGCGTCTGTGGCCAGTTGAACGTCGGCGGCAATTCGGCGCCATCCTGCGCACCGATCCGCCCCGAGGTCCCGGCGCCCACCATCACCAGCCGTCCTGTTGTGGCAAGGCGGGCGCTGGCCGCGAC
Source organism: Acetobacteraceae bacterium (assembly GCA_025360065.1). Lineage (GTDB taxonomy): Bacteria > Pseudomonadota > Alphaproteobacteria > Acetobacterales > Acetobacteraceae > CAITOL01. The sequence goes on from JANYCX010000018.1 coordinate 29,568, forward strand.
GCAAGCGGCCTCGATCGCGGGCAAAGCCGGGCGCACGGCGGCAACGGCGGCCAACTGCGCCTCCCACATCGCGGCCAGCATGTCGCCAGGCGGCCAGGCGTCAAGATCGGCGTAGCGCGCCAGAATTGTTTCGGTTGCCGGAAGCTCAGGTTTCATTCAATCCTCCGCTAAATCGCAGCAAAATTTGCAGTCAGGCCAAATAAGTCTTTACATTCACGAAAAACGCTTGTTACGACACTGTGTCTTTGTGACATCCACAACGCAGCCGCCGAGTCGCAGTATGGCACTGCGGCGGTTGCCGACACCAAGGGAAAGACCAGTCTATGTCGAAAGCATTCATCGCCAAGGCCATCCAGGAATCCACCGGCCTCACCGGAACCGCATCGAACCGTTGCGCTGGGGAGCTTATGGCCGCCATCGTCAAGGACATGAAGAAAGCCGGCAAATTCACCTTGCCGAGCTTCGGAACCTTCACGGTGCGCAAAACCAAGGCGCGCAAGGGCCTCAACCCGCGCACCGGCGAAGCCATCAAGGTCAAGGCTGGCAAAACCGTGCGCTTCAAGGCGTCGCCGATCCTCAAGAAGTCGGTCTGATCTGCCGCGGGGGATCGGGGCACCGGCCCCGATCCCGTCACGCTGTCGGCCGGATCATTTCGAACTTGTTGACCACTTCGGTATAGTCGCCGCGATAGCCCATGCGCGCAATCGGATGGGCGGCAAGCGTATCGAAAATGCCATCCACCAGGAAGGTATCATCGATATGAACCCCGACGACTTCACCCAGCACCAGCCAGGTATCAAGCAATCCGCCACCAATCCGCTGCAACTGGATAATCTGGGTCACCTTGCATTCCAGCGCCGAGATCGCCCGGGCAATGCGCGGCGGACGCACCAATCTTGACGCGGCGGCGTCCAATCCGGCGAGCTTCATTTCATCAACCCCGTGTGCCACTGGCGCCGAGGTGATGTTCATTTCCTTCGCGAGGCCCGCACTGACGAAATTGGCCACAAATTCCCCGGTGGCTTCCGCGTTTTTCAGGCTGTCCTTGCGGCCCTCGTTCGAGTACCCGAGCACCGGCGGATTGGATGCAAAGCCGTTGAAGAAGCTATAGGGCGCGAGATTAACCCGCCCTTCGGCATCGACAGTGGAAATCCAGCCGATCGGCCGTGGCGCAATGATCGCCTTGATCGGGTCATGCGGCAAGCCGTGGCCGAGGCGTGGTTCGTAGAAATAGTCGCTCAACGGGTGGTCCTCCAGAACAATTCCGTCCCAGGCTAGCGCCTTCCGGCCTGAATGCCAAAAATACAAGCGAAGGATGTCATCATGACCACCCCCGTAACGACCCGCCGCGCCCGACACCGCGCAGTGCCTTGTGCGCGATGCTGCCACCGGCGCCGGGATCGCCGGGGTAATGGTCTCCAACGGGGACGCTGTGGTGGTGACTGACGCCGCTGGGCGCTGGACCCTCGATCTGGCAGTTGGCGACAGCGCCTTCGTCATCAAGCCCGGCGGAAATCGGCTATATCCGCGACGATGTCGTCGCCCGCAGCATCGGTCTGCCGTGGTACAATTGTCCGGGCAATCCGGCAAATTCGTCGCCATGCAAAAGACCGAGCGGGTTGATCCCGATGTCGTCGATCTCTACGCCCGCAACCAGGACACCAAGAAGCGCTGGGTCCAACCCGGCCAGTCAAGCCATCTCTGGCAGGCGCGGCTCCCGGGCGAGCTCGGCGTTGGCAGCCATGCCGTCCAGGTGCGCGGACGCGATGAGTTTGGCCGGGCGCATGCCGCCGCGATGGTGTTGGAAGTGGTGGAATAATCAGCGCTGGCGATTAATGCGCAGCCCCGAGATACGCCGCGCGAACAGCCGGGTCGGTCTTCAAGGCCGCCGCCGGGCCATGCGCAGTGATCCGGCCGTTTTCAAGCACATAGCCAATATCGGCAACCTCCAAAGCCGCCGCCGCGAATTGTTCGACCAGCAGCATGGTCACCTGGTTCTGCCGCAGCAGCGCGATGGTGGCGAAGACGTCCTCCACCAGCTTGGGCGCAAGTCCCATCGACGGCTCATCCAGCAGCAGCACCTCAGGCCCCAGCATCAGCGCGCGCGCCATCGCCAACATCTGCTGCTCGCCGCCCGACAAGGTGCCGGCAAACTGGGCGCGGCGCTCGGACAAGCGCGGGAACAGCGCGTACATCCGATCGAGGTCGCGTCCGACATCCCCGCGCGGGCGCGCCCCGGTCAGCCGGGTGAAGCTACCCAGCAGAAGGTTATCGGCAACCGACAAGGTGCCAAAAACCCGGCGACCTTCCGGCGAATGGGCCAGACCAAGGCGGGCAATGTCATGCGAGGCCATGCCGGCAATGTCGGTGCCAGCGAGCATGATCCGCCCGCCGGTGGGCGCAATCATCCCCGACAGCGCCCGCAAGGTGGTGGTCTTGCCGGCGCCGTTTGATCCGATCAGGGTCACCAGACTGCCCTTGGCGACATCGAGCGATATGCCGTGCAGAACCTGCACCTTGCCATAGCCAGCCGACAGGTTTTCGATTTTCAGCATCACGCCGCCTCGATATGGCTGGTGCCCAGATAGGCGGCGATGACGGCGGGATCGGCCTGCATGTCCGCGGGCTTGCCCTCGGCGATCTTCTGGCCAAAATCCAGCACCGTTACGATATCGGACAGCGCCATCACCACGTCCATGTGATGCTCGATCAATACCTGGGTAATCCCGTGGTCGCGGATCTTGCGGATGATGTCGAGCAACTCGACGATATCGGGCGCGGTGAGGCCGGCCGCCGGCTCGTCGAGCAGCAGCAGTTTCGGGTCGAGCGCCAAAGCACGGGCAATTTCGAGCAGGCGCTGCTTGCCGTAAGGCAGGTTGCGGGCTTCTTCATCGGCGAGCTCGGCGAGCCCGACAAATTCCAGCAGGCTGATGGCACGCGCGCGGGCGGCGGCCTCCTCGCGCGCGGCACGCGGCAGACCGAGCACAATATCGGCAACCCCGCCACGATAGGTGTGGTTGAGGCCGACCAGGATGTTTTCCAGCAACGATAGCTCCCCAAATAACTGCACGTTCTGGAAGGTGCGGGCAATGCCGGCGGCGGCAATCGCGGGGGATTTCCAGCCGGCGATGCTGTGCCCTTCAAAGCGGATTTCGCCGGCAGTCGGGATATAGATGCCGGTCAGCACGTTCATCATCGTTGACTTGCCCGACCCATTGGGACCGATCAGGCCATGGATGGTGCCGGGCATGACCGTCATATCCACCGCATTGAGCGCGCGCAGGCCGCCAAACTGCATCACCACGCCACGAAGTTCCAGCAGCGGGCCGGACACAGTATCGGGCGATATCGCCGACCACGCCCCTGACCCGACAATCTGTGCCGCCCCCGCCCGCTTCCAGCGCAGCAGCGCCTGGCGGATCAGGCCATAAATCCCGTCCGGCAGATAATAAACCACAAACAGGATCATCAGTCCGTAAACGGTGAGCTTGTAGTCAGTGATTTTCGGCAGCCACAGCGCGAAGATCAAAAAGCCGATGCACAGCACCACCGGGATCGCCACGTACACCCGGCGCTCGGGCGCGCGCACCGCGATGATGCCCCCGACCACCACCGCGACCGCGGCGATCATGCCCGCGACAATGCGGAATAATTCGATATCGGCGAGCAGATTGGGCAGGAACACCACCACCATTGTGCCGAGGATTGGCCCGATCCGCGACTTGCGCCCCCCCATGGTGACGGCGAGCAGAAAGCCGATCGACAAATCGAAGCTGAAATTATTCGGCGCGATATATTGCTCGGAATAGGTGAACAGCACCCCCGCCAACCCCGCAAAGCCCGCGCTGAGCACGAAGGCCAGCACCTTATGGGAATAGACGCTGACCCCCATGCAGTCGGATGCCACCGGGCTGTCGCGCAAAGCCTCGAACGCGCGGCCGAAGCGCGATGCCAGCAACCGGTTGATCACCACCAACGTCGCCAGCAGGCAGGCCACCACCACGTAGTAATATTCAACATCGCGCATCCGCGGCTTGGACATGCCGAGCCAGGGCAAGGCCTCGCGCAGATCGGCGAAGAACGGCTTGGTGAGCGAAATGCCGAGCGGGCCGTTGGTCAGAAACGTCATCTCGTTGATCAGGATCGCGATGATGGTGCCGAAGGCGAGTGTCACCATCGCCAGATAGGGGCCGGTTACCTGCAAGGCCGGCAAGGCCAGCAGCGCACCGAACCCGGCTGCCACCACGACCCCCAGCGGCAACGCAACCCAGAAACCAATGCCGAACTGAAATTCCAGCACCCCGGCAGTATAGGCGCCAACCCCGAACAGGGCGGCATGGCCGAGTGAGACCTCGCCAGTATAGCCAAACACAATATCAAGGCCGAGTGCGACAATCGAGAAGATCGCCACCACGACAAGCAAGTGCAGATAATACGGGCTGGTGACCACGAACGGGAACAGCACCAGGGCCGCGACGAGGCCAAGTTTCAGCGCGGCGCGCACCATGCTCAGACCTTTTTGATGGTGGCGCGGCCAAACAGGCCGGCGGGCTTTAACGTCAGCACCAGCAGCAATAGCACCAGCCCCGGCACGTCCTTGTAGCCGGTCGAGATATAATAGCCGGTCAAGGTCTCGGTGATGCCCAGGATCAGCCCGCCAACCACCACCCCCATGCCCGATGACAGCCCGCCAATGATGGCGACCGAGAACGCTTTCAGGCCCAGCACGCCCCCCATCGAAGCCCCGGTCAATGTCACCGGGGCCACCAGTACGCCCGCGAAAGCGGCCGTCATCGACGACAGCGCGTAGGAAAACGTGATCACCAGCGATGTGTTGATCCCCATCAAACCGGCCGCATCCCGATCGACCGCGGTTGCCACCACGGCCTTGCCGTAAATCGAGCGGCGATTGAACACCTCCACCGCCAGCATCATCGCCAGCGCGCCGACCACGATCGCCACCTCCATCGGCAGCACATTAACCCCCATGAACGACAGCGGAGCTTCGGGCAGCGGTGACGGGAATTTCAGCGCATCACGGCCCCAGATATTCTCGGCGAGATTTTTGAAGATGATGCCCAACGCAATCGTCGCCATAATCCAGCCGGCTTCCGATTTGGTCTTGATCGCCTGCCGCACGCCCAACCGCTCGACGACAGCACCTTGCAGCAGCCCGAAGGCGAGCACGATCGGCAGCATGATCAGGTAGCCGGTGACGGCAACCACCGTCCAGCCCACGAGGGAGCCGAGCATCAGCGCCTCGCCCTGGCCAAAATTGAGGGTCTTGGAGGTGGCGAACGTGAGCTGGTAGCCGAACGCGATGACCCCGTAGATCATGCCGACCGCGATGCCGCTGGCGATGAGTTGGGCTAGAATTTGCAAGGAAGGGTCCTTAAGGAAATATCTTCTTTTTGTGAACAAAAAGAAGCAAAAAAACTTTTTGATAATTGCGGCCGTTGGCGTGGGATCGCGGTGGGCCAACGGCTGCAAAGTGTGGGAAAGTTTTTTTGGTTCTTTTCGTTCACAAAAAGAACTGCTGTCCCTTAACTATCCTTATTTCGTCTTAAGCCGAAGCGCTTTATCCCCGATCACATCTTCCTCATGCGCCGCCACCACACGGCCATTCCTGACCACGCCAAACACCGGCATGTTGTAGGTTACCGCCTCGTGATCCGTCGCGCTAAAGGGATTATCATAGGTGGTCATCACGCCCTCAACCTTGGTTTGCAGGTTTTCCAGCGCGGCGCGGATCTTTGGGCCCTCGGTCGATTTCGCCTGCGCGATCGCGGCCGCCAGCACATAAACGCTGTCATAGCCCTGCGCGGCCGACACCGGGGACGGAAAGCGATCAACCTTGTAGGCAGCCTGATAGGCTTCAATGAAGGATTTGCGCTTGGGAGTGTTGGGGATCTGGATGAAGGTCTGCGGCATCGAGGCGCCATCGCCGTTGGCGCCAGCATTGTCGATAAAGGTCGCCATCGACAAGGTCCAACTGCCGATCATCGGCAGTTTCCAGCCCAGCTTGGCCATACCGTTGGCGATCTGCGCCAGTTCCGGGCCGATGCCGTAAGTCAGAATGACGTCCGCATTGGCCGACTTGGCACGCAGCAATTGCGATGTCATGTCAGTATCGCCGATATTGAATTTTTCCACCGCCACCGCCTTCACCCCGGCTTTGGCAAGGGCAGCTTCAAGATCGGTGCGGCCGAGTTGGCCGTAATTGGTGCTGTCGGCCAGGATCGCCGGCGCCTTGAACCCACGGCGCTTGATGGCCTCCTCGACGATCATCGCGCTCTGGATGGTGTCATTGGCCGACATGCGGAAGATGTAGTTGGCCTTTTCCTTGGGTGGCAGAAACTGGCCGGTGATCAGGGTGCCGGTGGCGACATTGTTCAGCACCGGGATTTCGGCTTCCTGGTAGAAACGCTGGGACGCAAGTGCCACGCCGGTGTTGATGAAGCCCAGCGTCGCGACCACTTGTTCCTTGTTGATCAATTCTTGCGCGATCTGGACGCCGACTTCATTCTTGGCTTCGTCGTCGCGTTCAATGACCACTAATTGCCGGCCCATCACGCCGCCAGCCTTGTTGATTTCGGTCACTGCCAGCTTGGCGCCATCACGCATCGACACGCCCATCGACGCCGAGCCACCCGTATAGGGACCGGTCAGGCCAATCTTGATCGATTGGGCACTTGCGACCCCCGCCAGCATGGTTGTGGCGACGAGGGTAAGAAATAAATTGGACGCGCGCATTTTGGCGGTCTCCCCGATAAAACAAAAAAGCGACCCGTTGTTACCCGGGATTAATCGGCAAATAGCATGCTATCCTGGCAGGTCAAGGCAGCAAGTGACGAAATCATGACCGAAAAGCCCGCTCCCTATCTTAGCCCACAGGCAGCCTCTGCCCGACAGGCGCGCCGCGACCGTGAAGCGGCGGCCCTGCGAGAGAATTTACGCCGGCGCAAGGTGCAGGTCCGCGCCCGCACAGACGAGCCCGCCTTGCGCCCGTCGGCCACCATCATCGGCAGCGCCGTCTCGCCCTATGTGCGCAAAATCATGGCGGTTTGCGACTTGAAGCGCATCGCTTGGCGCTGCGACCCGATTGTCGCATTCCAGGGCAATGATGCGTTTTCACGCCTCAACCCGCTCCGCCGCATTCCAGTTTTCATCGATGACCAGGTAATGTTGGCCGATAGCACCGCCATCGCCGAATATCTCGATGAACGCTACCCCGTGCCCGCACTGTTTCCCCACGGCGCCGCCGCGCGGGCACAGGCGCGCTGGATTGAGGAATTTGCCGATACCAGGATGGGCGATGTCTTCATATGGCAGATATTCAACAGCGCCATCATCAAGCCCAGCGTGTGGAAACAACCGCGTGACGAGGCGATGATTGCCGCCGCAATCGCCAATGATCTGCCGGGCGTGATGGACTACCTCGAATCCATCGCACCCGATGATGGCTTTGTCTGTGGCGCGCTCGCTATCGCCGACATCGCGGTGGCGGTGCATTTTACCAATCTGCAATGGTCGCAAACCACCGTTGACCTTTCCGCCTGGCCGCGGACCATGGCCTGGATCGCGCGGGTGGACGCGGTCCCCGAATTTGCCCGCTTGACCGAACTCGGCACAAGGGCGATCTCCACCCGCAGCGCGGATCGGGCGGCGATGTATCAGGCGATGGGCGTGGCAATGACCGACACCAGCTATGCGACGTCCGAGTTCCGCACCGGGCCGATGAGTGTGTGACCGACAGACACGCTCTAGCGTCCTGTAATCACGATCATTTTTATCCGATCGAAGGCCGTAGGGCGGATGCAATCCGCACTATGGCCAGGCACAGACGTCAGAACCGGGCGGTAAATTTCATCATCGCTTGATGGGCAAAACAGTGGTCGTTACGAAGATAGTAATCATAAATCGCCTCGACAGCCCAGTTGTTTTTGCCACAGGAACACGACATCAATGTGATGCCAGTGCCAAGATTCAGGGTGTCGGCCGCGGCGCGCAACCCAGGGGTCGTGAATGACGACGACCCGGTAGCTGCAAACGCGGCATTTTGCGAGATTGTCGGGTTGACTAACGCATGCAACCACTTCCCATGGATTTCGGGGATAATCCCGACGCCCTCGTAGAAGAATTGGCGCGACAGTTTTATGCCAAGGCCTGATTCAAGGTAGTCATAACTCTGTCGACGAACCCGAAGATTGATGTCGCCGGCACCGGTTTCGCCATAGCCCCCGAAGCGGATGGCATTGTATTGCAGTGACGCCAGCGGCGTCAGTGTGAAGCCCATGACCGGAAGATTAAACCCTGTCATCACGAAGGCGCCGTAGTTTTGACCGCGATAGTTTGCCAACGCAGAGCGATTGACACCCGGGAATATAATATTGCGACGGCCGGTGTGTTCGTTCCAGCCGAACGACAGATCGCCGTCGATAAACCACGGGCCTGCTGTGTGGCCGATATAGGCGGCCGCCTGAATGCTGTTGGAATCGATACGATTTCCGCTCGACTTTTCGCTGATAGCACCCGCGGCATAGCCAATCCCAACGCCAACCCTGGTGTCGGGCCCGAGTGGCATGTCGTAGCCCACCATGGTGCCAAAGATGGTTGATTGATAACCGGCGAACGACTTCCGTGCGCCCTGGTTGCCGGCATAGCCAAAGCCCTTCAGCCACTAGTTTCCGTTCTGATCGCGCCCCCTGCAAGCCGTGGCGTCATCTTCAGGGTGGGCGACCCGGTCATCGGCACGCTGCGTCGCCTGACGGCAGAGCACCACATTCAAGCGCGACACAAATAGATCTTGGAATTGCCTTGTGGTCTGGAAGGTCAATGCTGGCACGGCGAGGCTGGCGGTTGATGGCGCGAGTTGCGCCACTGCGGCGACCACCGCGACCGGATCGGTAAGTGCGTTAATCGGCGCGATCACCGTCAGAATATCAGAAGACGGGGCGGCGACGGGGATAAGCGCCACCAGAACCGGCACCACCGGTGCAGCGATCGGAACGGTCACGGG
>JANYCX010000049.1 GCA_025360065.1 Acetobacteraceae bacterium
CTGCCCAACATTGCCGGGCGATGCAGGCGAATGCGGCGGCGGTCGCGCGATATCAGCACCAGCACCAGGATGGTGCCGAGATAGGGCAGTGCCGACAGCAGCGCGGTCGGCACTGGCACCCCAAGCGCCTGCATGTAGAGCGACAGATACATGATCCCGCCGAACAGCCAGGCGCCGATCATCAGCCAGAATGGCCGCCAGGCGGCAAAGGTCACCAAGGCCAGCGCCACCCAGCCGCGTCCAGCGATCATGTCTTGGGTCCAGAGCGGGGTATAGGACAGCGACATATAGGCCCCCGCGAGGCCGGCCATGGCACCGCCGAACAAAACCGTCAGATACCGGATGCGAATAACCTTGTAGCCAAGCACATGCGCGGCATCGTGCTGATCGCCGATCGCACGCAGGATCAGGCCGGCATGGGTGCGGTAGAGAAACCACGCCACCGCGCCGACCATCGCCAGCGCGACATACACCAGCGGATCATGGCCGAACAGAACCGGCCCCAGGAACGGCAGGTCAGACAGGCCCGGGATCGCCATGCGCGGCAGGGTCGGCGCGGCAATGCCAACATAGCCCGCGCCGACCAGCGCGCTGAAACCACGGCCAAAGATCGTCAACGCCAGGCCGGTTGCGGTCTGGTTGGCCTGCAAGGTCAGGGTCAGCACCGCGAACAGCAGCGCCATTGCCATTCCGGCGCCAATCGCGGCGGCCAGGGCGAGCGGCAAATTCCCGGTTTGGTGCGCGACCGCAAAGCCTGCGATGGCACCGACCAACATCATGCCTTCAACCCCGAGATTAAGCACGGCGACTTTTTCAACCATCAGCGCCCCGATTGCTGCCAACAGCAACGGCGTCGCGGAAGCAATAACGCTGACCAGCAAGGCGGTCATGGTCGGCGCTTCCAGTGCAGCCGATGGCTGATCAAAACATCCGACCCCAGCAGGCAGAACAGCAAAATCCCCTGGAATATGCCGGTGATCGCGCTCGACAGGCCCAAATTCATCTGTGCCGCATCGCCGCCGAGATAGGTCAACGCCAGCAATAGCCCGGCCGGGATCACCCCGAGCGGGTTCAATCGACCGAGAAAGCCGACAATAATTGCAGTGAAGCCGTAGCCCGGCCCGAGATTGATGGTGAGCTGGCCCTGGTTGCCGGTGACCTCGAACATCCCGGCAAGCCCGGCAAGCCCGCCGCTGATCGCCATGGCGAGCCAGATCAGCCGGTTTTCGTCAAAACCGGCAAAGCGGGCGGCGCGCGGTGCCTGGCCCATCACCCGGAGCTGGAAGCCCAGCACGCTGCGACCCAGCATCACCCAGGCCGCCAGCGCAATCAACGGCGCGAACATCAGGCCGAGATGCAGATTGCTGCCGTCAATCAGGCGCGGTCCGCCGGCTGCATCGGAAAACAGCGCGGTTTGTGGAAAGCCGAAGCCGTCCGGATCGCGCCACGGGCCGGTGACGAGGTAGACCAGCAGATATTGCGCGACATAGGCCAGCATCAGGCTGGTCAGGATTTCATTGGCATTGAACCGGGTGCGCAGCCAGGCAACGATCAGCGCATACCCCGCGCCACCGACCAGCCCGGCCGCGATCAGCAGCGGAACGATCACCCAGCCCGGCGCATCCGGCAGGGCCAGGGCAAGCCCGCCGGCCGCCAGCGCACCGAGGATATACTGGCCCTCGGCGCCGATGTTCCAGACATTGGCGCGATAGGCGATCGACAGGCCCACCCCCATCATCACCAAGGGCGCGGCTTTCACCAGCAACGCTTCGAGCCCGCCGGTCGCCAGCAACGGGGTGATCAGGAAGGTGGTCACGGTGAGCAGCGCGGGCCGTCCCATTGCGGCAAACAGCGCACCCGTGATCAGCGCGGTCAGCGCCAAGGCCAGCACCGGGGCGGCATAGCGCCAGAAATCCGACGCGGTACCGCGCGGGGACAGGCTAAGCATGGGATGCCACGCCGCCCATTAGCAGGCCAATTTGTTCGCGTGTTGCCTCGGCCACGGGCACCGGGTCAGACAGAAGGCCCGCAGCGATGACGGCGATGCGGTCGGCAAGCAGCATAATTTCGTCAAGGTCCTGGGAAATTACCACGATGGCCGCCCCTGACGCCGCCAGCGCCAGGATCGCCTGATGGATCGCCTGGGCGGCACTGGCATCCACCCCCCAGCTCGGCTGGCTGACCACCAGCACTGCCGGATCGAGCAGCATTTCCCGCCCGACCAGAAATTTCTGCAAATTGCCGCCTGACAGCGACTTGGCCTCGGCCATCGTGCCACTAGCGCGGACATCGAAACGGCTGATGACACGATCGGCGAAATCGGTGGTGCGGGCGCGGCGGATCAGGCCAAAGCGCGCCAGCACGCCGCGCAACTGCCCGGACAGGAAAAAATTTTCCGCGAGCGACATGCCGGCCACCGCGCCATGGCCGTTGCGTTCCTCGGGGACAAAACAGCCACCGAGCCGCCGCCGCCCATGCGGGCCGGTTTTACCAATCGGGGTGGCATCGAGCCGGATCGCGTCGGCCGCCGGGGCGAGGATTTCGCCGGATAGCGCATCCATCAGCTCACCCTGGCCATTGCCGGCGATGCCGGCGATGCCGAGAATTTCACCGCCGGCCACGCTGAACGACACGTCGCGCAGCGCGGTGCCGAACGGGTTGGTGGCGGCCAGCGACAGATGCTCCACCACCAAGCGCGGCGCCCCAGTGACTGATACCCGGCGCGACGCGGGCGGTAGGAAGTCACGTCCGATCATCAATGACGCCAATTCGCTTGTGGTCTTTTCCCTCGGCACGCAATGCGCCACCACCCTGCCCTGCCGCATGATCGTGGCGACATCGCATAAGGCACGCACTTCATCGAGTTTGTGGCTGATATAAAGGATCGAGCAGCCTTCCGAGGCCAGCCGCCGCAGGGTCGCGAACAAGGTTTCGGCCTCAAGCGGGGTGAGCACCGAGGTTGGCTCGTCCATGATCAGCAGCTTGGGATTGCGCAGCAGGCAGCGCACGATTTCGATGCGTTGGCGTTCGCCGACCGATAAATCATGCACCACCCGATCGGGATCAACCGGCAGTCCATAGCTGAGGGAGACCGCAATGATCCGGTCGCGCAGGCCCACCCGCTCGCGCGCCGTGCCGAGGCCGAGCGCGATGTTCTCGGCAACCGTCAACGCCTCGAACAACGAGAAATGCTGAAACACCATGCCAATGCCGAGCGCGCGGGCATGGGCCGGATCGCGGATGGTGACCTCGGTGCCGCACCAGATGATCTGGCCGGCATCTTGGTGCAAAACCCCCGAGATGATCTTGACCAAGGTGGATTTGCCAGCCCCATTTTCGCCCAGCAGCGCGTGGATCTGTCGGGGTGCGATGGTCAGCGATACGGAATCATTGGCGAGGCAGCCGGGAAAGCGCTTGGTAATCCCGGCCAGCTCAACCAACGGCGGCATGGTCTGCGTCAGGTCAGCTTGCCTTCTACCCCCTGGGCCAGCCATTGCATGCTGTTCAGCGCGGCATCGTCCATGCTGGCCCCGGCGGCGAGTTTGCTGGCGCCGGCCTGATCGAGGATCGGGCCGGTAAACACCTTGTTCTTGCCGGATTTGATCGCGGCGACCGTGGCCGTCGCAATGGCGGCAATTTCGGCCGGCATGTTGGTGAACGGTGCCATTTCCAGCAGGCCGCTATCGAACCCGCCCCAGATGTCGCCGCTTTTCCAGGTTCCGTCGAGCAGCTGGCCGATGCGCTTGACGTAATAGGGAGACCACAAATCGATCGCCGCACTGAGTTGGGTGGTGGGGGCGAATTTGATCATGTCGGTCGCCTGCCCGAACCCCTTGATCCCGCGTCCAGCCGCAGCCTGGAGCGGGGCCGGGCTGTCAGTGTGCTGGGTGATGATGTCGGCGCCCTGGTCCATCAGCGCCTTGGCGGCATCGCCTTCCTTCGGGGGGTCGTACCAGGAATTGATCAGGATGAATTTCAGCCGCGCTTTCGGGTTGACGCTGCGCATGCCTAGCATGAACGCGTTGATGCCCTGCACCACTTCCGGGACCGGCACCGAGCCGATATAGCCAGCGATGCCGGTTTTGCTGAGATGGCCGGCGATCACACCTTGAACATAGCGCGCCTGATAAAAGCGGATGTTGTAGGTCGCCAGATTGGTGTCGCGCTTATAGCCGGTGGCGTGCTCAAAAAAGACCTTTGGGAAGCGCTTGGCGATTTTCACCGTGTGGTTCATGAAACCGAACGACGTCGTGAAGATCAGCTTGTGGCCGGAATTGGCGAGATCGGCGATCACCTTTTCACTGTCGGGACCGTCGGGCACGTTTTCGATAAACGTTGTTTTGATGGCGTTGCCATATTTGGCCACTGCCGCCTGACGGCCAACATCGTGTTGGTAGGTCCAGCCGAAATCGCCGACCGGGCCGACATAGACAAAGCCGATCTTCACCGGATCGGCGGCGACCGCCTTGCGGCCCAAAGCTGCAACCCCCGCGCCTGCGCCCAACAATTGCCCGAATGTTCGACGTTGCATTGTCCGACTCCGTTCCTTGAAAGCTTCGCGGCAGTTTACCAGCGATTTGCAATGAGGGAAGCCGCGATTACCCCATCGGCAAATTGCTGACATCGCGGGCACCGTGAGTAACCCGGACAATTTCCACCCCGCCCGCAATCTGGCGGTACAGCAGAAGGTAGTGACCAACGACATACATCCGCATCTGCGGTGCGATGTCCGAACGCGTGGGGCCAAGGGCTGGGTGCTGGGTGCTGGGCGCGGTGTTGCTCGGCCAAACTGAAGCGATCCAACATTTGATCGGCGGCGGTCGGGTTGTCGGCGGCGATGTGCAACCAGATTTCGATCAGGTCATCTTCCGCGCGGGCAGTTCGGCGGCAAATCGGCAAGATGCTACGCGCCGTGCGGGGTGAGCCTGCGGCGAGCTTCGTCTTTGATGGCCGACATGTCGGAGAACTGGCCTGGGCCGCTTTGCAGGCCTTCGTCCCAGAGTTGTTTCAACTCCGCCGTTGCGTGCTGGCGGAGGCTGCGTCGCAGTTTCCATTCGCGCAATGCCTCGCGAATGACTTCGGAGGTCGTGGCGTAGTCACCGGCAGCGACCGCCTGCTGGACGAGAGCGTTCATTTCCGGGGTGAGGGCGACGCTGATTTTGGTGACATTGGACATATCGTTTGGTAGCAAATAGTCATACTTGCGGCAAGTCAGATTTTGGATTACCGCCGCCCGAACATCCGTTCGATCTCGGGCTTGGATAATTTCAGGAAGGTCGGCCGCCCGTGGCTACAGGTGGCGGCGCGCGGGGTGGCTTCCATCTGGCGCAAAAGTGCCGACATTTCTTCCGGACCGAGCCGGCGGCCGGCGCGGATACTGCCGTGGCAGGCCATGCGGGCGATGACGGCGTCGAGCCGGTCGGACAACGCGGTGGTTTCGTCCATTTCGGCGAGTTCGTCGGCGAGGTCACGCAGCAACGGCGCGGGATCGGGCGCCCCGAGCGCTGCCGGCATGGCGCGCACCAGGATGGCGCCGACGCCGAATTCTTCGAGTTCGAGGCCGAGCAATGCCAAATCAGCGGCGCGGGCCAACAGCCGTGCGGTGTCTCCCGGTGGTAGATCGACCACCGCCGGCAGCAGCATCGGCTGGGCGCGGACCCCGCCTGCCAGCATCTGGTCGCGGATGGCTTCGTGGGTCAGGCGTTCATGGGCGGCGTGCTGATCGACCAGCACGAGCGTACCGTCGCCGGTCACCGCGATGATGTAGGTATCGAGCACCTGGGCGACCGGCGCGCCGAGCGGGAATTCAGCGAGATCGGGCAGCGGCGCGGTGGGCTTGGCAAACGGCGGGGCCGCAAGACCCAACTGCATATCGGCAAAGCCGCGATGCTGCGCACCTGGCGTGGTGGCGTACCAGCTTTGCCGCAACGTCAGCGACGGACCGGGAGCCGGCGCATTGATGCCGACGCCGAGGGCACGGGTCAGGGTCGAAATAATCAGGCCACGCACCGCGTCGGGGCTGCGGAAGCGAACCTCGGCCTTGCCGGGATGGACGTTCACATCGACCTGATCGGATGGCAGGTCGAGGAACAAGGCCACCACCGGATGGCGGCCATGGGCGATCACGTCACGAAACGCCACCCGGACGGCGGTGCGCAAGGTTGGGTCGGCGACCGGGCGGCCATTGACCACCAGGGTTTGCGCGGCCGCGGTGGCGCGGGTGATGGTGGGCGGACAAATGAAGCCGGACAGGATCAGGCCATCCCGTTCGCCGGAAATTTCCAGGAGTGCCGCAGCTGCCTCCGCACCGAGCAAGGCGGCGATGCGGGCGCGGCGATCCTGGGCCGGCAGGTCGAACAGCACGCGGCCATCGCTTTCGAGGCGGAAGGCGATACCGGGGGCGGCCAAGGCCAGGCGGTTGATCGCGGTTTCGGTGGCGTCGGCCTCGGCGCGCGGCGATTTGAGGAATTTGCGCCGCGCCGGGGTGGCGAAGAACAAATCGCGGACCACGACCCGGGTGCCTTTGGCACCGGCGCTGGGTTCGGGGGGCTGGACCGCACCCCCTTCGACCCGGATCATGGTGGCATGATCGACGGCATCGGGGCGCGAGGTGATTTCGAGCCGGGCAGCGGCGCCGATGCTGGGCAGGGCCTCGCCTCGGAAGCCGAGCGTGTCGATGCGCAGCAGATCATTGTCATCGATCAGCTTCGATGTTGCGTGGCGTTGC
This sequence comes from Acetobacteraceae bacterium, assembly GCA_025360065.1. Classification (GTDB taxonomy): domain Bacteria; phylum Pseudomonadota; class Alphaproteobacteria; order Acetobacterales; family Acetobacteraceae; genus CAITOL01. The sequence goes on from JANYCX010000049.1 coordinate 6,728, forward strand.
ACGGCCAGCGCGAGGTCTTCGCCGGTCATGCCGGCGCCGTTATCGCTGACCTCAATGCGGTCCATGCCGCCGGCAGCGATAGCAACCGCGATGCGGGTGGCGCCGGCATCGATGGCGTTTTCGACCAGTTCACGCGCGGCGGCGGCGGGGCGTTCGATGACCTCGCCGGCAGCGATGCGGTTGACGGTAACCTCCGGCAGCAGGCGGATGCGGCCGGCTTGGTGCATTAGCCTTGCCCGCGCAAGGTGCGGAAGCGGGCGATCAGGGCTGTGGTCGATGGATCATGCAAGGCGGTTGCAGTCCCGTTGATGAGATCTGGCAGCAGGCGGCCGGCGAGCACTTTGCCGAGCTCAACGCCCCATTGGTCGAAGCTGTCGATGCGCCAGATGCAGCCTTGCACCGCGACTTTGTGTTCGTAGAGCGCGATCAGGCGGCCAAGGGTGAAGGCATCGAGGCGACGAAACAGGATCATATTGCTCGGGCGATTGCCGGAGAACACCAGATGCGGCGCGCCGGCGGCGATCTCGGCCGGGCTGGCGCCGGCCCTTTCCATTTCGGTCCGAACCGTGGCGAGGTCCTTGCCGGCGAGCAGGGCTTCGGCTTGGGCGAAGGCATGGGCGGCGAGGATTTGATGGGCTTCGGGGCGGTTATGATCGGGGATTGCGGCGAGCAGGAAATCGACCGGAACGTGCTGAGTTCCCTGGTGGACGAGCTGCATGAAGCTGTGCTGGGCATCGGTGCCGGGTTCGCCGAACAGAACCGGCCCGGTCTGGCGCGGGCTGGGGCTGCCATCCAACAGCACCGACTTGCCGTTGCTTTCCATTTCGAGCTGCTGGAGGAAGGCCGGGAAGCGTTGCAAGCGACGATCATAGGCCAGCACGCAATGGGTGCGGCTGCCCATGGCGTTAAGGTTCCAGATGCCGACCAGCGCCAGCAGAACCGGCAGGTTTTGGGCCATTGGCGCGGTGCGAAAATGCTCATCCATGGCGTGGCCGCCATCAAGCATGGCCTGAAAAGCGTCCCACCCGGCGGCCAATGCCACCGATAACCCAATCGGCGACCACACCGAATAGCGCCCGCCAACCCAGTCGCGGAACCCGAAGACGCGGTCGGGTGCAATACCGAACGCAGCGGTTGCGGCAGTGTTGGTGGACATGGCGGCAAAATGGCGGCCAACCGCCGCCTGCCCCACGCTTGCCGCCAGCCAGTCGCGCACGGCGTGCGCGTTGGTCATGGTTTCCTGGGTGGTGAAAGTCTTCGACGCGATCAGCACCAAAGTGCGCGCCGGATCGAGCGTGCGGGCGAGGGCGGCGAAGGCGTGGCCATCGACATTGGACAGAAAATGCGGTCGCAAATGGGTCGGGCCGACCAAGGTCAGCGCTTCACACACCATGCGCGGGCCAAGATCGGAGCCGCCAATGCCGATATTCAGCACGTCGGTGAAGGGTTGGCCGGTGGCCCCCAGGATGCGGCCATCATGCACGGCGGCGACGAACTGGCGCATGCGGGTGCGCTGGGCGGTGACGTAGCCGCTCGCATCTTCAGTCTTGCCGCCGAGGCTCGCGGTCAGTGCCGCGCCATCCGGCGCCCGCAGCGCAACATGGAGGGCTGCGCGATGCTCGGTTGAGTTGATTTCCGCGCCGGCGAACATCCGGTCCCGGAAGGATGCAAGCCCGGCCGCGTCGGCGAGATCGAACAACGCGGCCAAAGCTTGTCGGTTAATCGCGGTTTTGGAGAAATCGAGGGTAAGGTCGTCGAGGGACGCCGAAAAATCGGCCACCCGATTCGCATCATTGCTGAAAAGACCAGCGATCGGGGTTGCCCGCGCCGCGTCCCCAAGGGTCGCTATCCGGTCCCAGATCCGGTCAATATCAGAACCAACTGGCATCGGAGGTCTCCCGCAGAGGAATCGACGTCAGACGATCACGCTTTAGAACAGCCAGTCGAACCAATTTTTGCGCTTCGGCTGAATGATCGGGGTTTCGCCGTCGAGGGTGTCCTGCCCAAGGGCGGCGTTGGCCCGCAGACGTTGGGCTTCGAGCGTCGGATCGACCACAATCCCGGGGGATTGGTCGCGCGATTTCCAGAACAGCAACCGGTCGGCGAAGCTGCGATCGGTTTGCTCGCCGGCGATTTCGGCATCGAGTCGGGCGCGAATATCCGGCGCGGCGGGCTTGCCACCGGCCTGCACCAGGGCAAGCTGGCCGGGGCTGATCGCGGTTGCGGCACCGAGCACCGCACCGGGCGCGAGCGTGGCCTCAGCAGCGGCGCGGCTCGATAATTCCTGCGGTCGGCCCGCACCCGGCCGCGGTGCGCGCAAGGCGCTATCCGGCGGCATCGACAATGGTGCGCGGGTCGAGACCGAAAATTCGTTCGGCACATCGCGGGTGAGCCCGAAAGTGCGGCCGACATCACCTCCACCACAGCCGGACAGAAATGCGACCGCGCCAATGGCCAACAGCAGGGACGGGCGGGACATGAGAAGGGAATAGGACATGGCCGGACTGATTAGCCTCCGCGTGATGGATCAGCAAGTCGGGTGGGGCGGAGTGACTCCAGCACCAACGCCGCGACGCCGCAGACAATGGCCGCATCGGCCACGTTGAACACATACCACGACCAGCCAAAGATGTGGGCATGGATGAAATCGACCACCGCGCCGAAGCGCAACCGGTCGATGACGTTGCCGACTGCCCCGCCGCACACCGCGCCGAGGCCGGCTGCCACCAATGTGCGGTCGGCCCGCCACAGCCACACCAGCAGCACGCCGACGACGCCGAGGGCGGCAACCGTCGGCAGCACGACGCTGGCGTCGGCATGGTCATTGAGGCCGAAGGTAATGCCGCGATTCCACACCATGGTGAAATTCAGCACCGGCAGTATGGCGATACTGTGAACATTTTGCAGGTCGAGCCAGGTCAGCACGTATTCCTTGCTGGCCTGGTCGGCCACCAGCACCGCCAGCGCCATCAAGCCCCCCACCGTCAGGCGCTGGGTTCGGGTCATGCCGCGACGGCCTCGACGCAGCGCAGGCACAAGGCGGGATGGGCAGGGGTGCTGCCGACTTCGGGCAGAACTTTCCAGCAGCGCGCGCATTTGTCGCCGTGGGCGATGGCGGCGGTGACCGGTTGATCGGCGTCTAGCCGCACTGCCGGCACGATCAGGATTTCCGCCCATTGCTCCTCGGACAGCAGCTTGGCGTCGTCGCCCGGCGCGAAGCCGACCACCGCCTGCAACGACGATCCGATCTGCCCGGCGCGGCGCATTTCTTCCAGCGCGATGGTGCCCAGCCGGCGCTGTTCGCGAATACGCGTCCACCGCTCGCCAAGGGCGGTGTCGTGCCAGGCAGAATCAGGCGTCAGATAATCGTGCAGATGGACGCTATCCGCCTCCCCGAAGCGGGCGCACCAGGCTTCATCGCAGGTAAAAACCAGCACCGGGGCGAGCCAGGTCGTCAGCGCCCGGTGCAGAATATCCAGCACGGTGCGCGCAGCCCGGCGGCGCAAATTGGTGGGCAGATCACAATAGACCGCGTCCTTCCTGACATCGAAATAGAACGCCGACAAATCGCTGCCGCAGAAATTATGGATGGCGGGATAAATCCCGGTCCAGTCATGCCCGGCCACCGCTTTGCGCACCATCGCGTCAATTTCAGCGACCCGATGGAGCACGTAGCGTTCAAGCTCCGGCAAATCGGCGTATGGCACGATTTCGGCCGGATCGAAGCCGTCCAGCGCGCCGAGCAGCCAGCGCATGGTGTTGCGCAGCCGGCGATAGGTTTCGGATTGCTGCTTGAGGATTTCCGGGCCGATCCGCATGTCTTCGGTAATATCGGTCGACATCACCCAGAGCCTGAGGATATCGGCGCCGTATTTGGCATTGACCGCCTCGGGCGCCACGACATTGCCGAGCGATTTCGACATTTTGCGGCCCTGTTCGTCCATCACAAAGCCATGGGTCAGGATGGATTTGAACGGCGCCCGGCCGCGGGTTCCGACCGATTCGAGCAAGGATGAATGGAACCAGCCGCGGTGCTGGTCCGAGCCTTCGAGGTATAAATCCGCCGGCCACGGCAGGCCACGATCTTCCAGCACGAAGGCGTGGGTGCAGCCGCTTTCGAACCAGACATCGACGATGTCCATCACCTGTTCGAACGCGTCCGGGTTGCGATCCGGCCCGAGGAAGCGGCTGGGTGGCGATGAATACCAGCAATCGGCGCCCTCGGCACGGAAGGCTGCAACGATGCGGTCCACCACAGTCTGGTCACGCAATGGCACGCCGGTGGCTTTATCGACAAAAATTGCGATCGGCACGCCCCAGGCGCGCTGGCGGCTGACGCACCAGTCGGGGCGGGTGGCGACCATGCCGCCAATGCGGTTGCGGCCCTGGTCGGGGACGAATTTGGTGTCGGCGATGGCTTGGATTGCGTTGGCACGGATGTTTTCCGGCCCATCCATGCGGATGAACCATTGCGCGGTGGCGCGGAAAATCAGCGGCGCGCGCGACCGCCAGCTATGCGGATAGGAATGCACCAGTTTGCCGCGTGCCAGCAGACCGCCGGCCTCGGTCAGGGCTGCGGCCACCGGGTCGGCAGCCTTGTAGACATGCAGGCCGGCAAACAGTGGCACCCAGGGGTTGAACGTGCCGTCTTCGCCGACGGTTTCCGGAATTTCGATGTTGTGCTTGCGGCCAAGATCAAAATCTTCTTCACCATGACCGGGGGCGATATGGACAAAGCCGGTGCCGGCATCGGTGGTGACGTAGTCGGCGCTGTAGACCGGGACATCGTGGTCGTAGCCACGGCCCCGCAGCGGATGGGCGCAGATGGTGCCAACCAGGTCGCGCCCGGCAATCAGGCGCAGCACGTGGTGGGTGGCGATGCCGGTGGCCTCGGCGATTTGCGGCAGCAGCGCCAGCGCCACCAGGATTTTCTCGCCCGGCCTGGCGAGCGAGCCGGGAGCGACGCTGTCGATGCGCACCAGTGCGTAGTCAAATTCTTCCCCGCAGGCGATGGCGCGGTTGCCCGGCATGGTCCACGGGGTGGTGGTCCAGATCACCACGCTTGCGCCATCAAGATCGACTGGCGAGGCCACCACCGGGAAGCGCACGAAGACGGTGTGCGAGGTATGGTCGTGATATTCGATTTCGGCTTCGGCGAGCGCGGTTTTTTCCACTGGCGACCACATCACCGGGCGCAGGCCGCGATAGAGCGCGCCGTTCATCAGGAACTTGCAGATTTCCCCGGCGATGGCGCCTTCGGAGGCATGATCCATGGTGGCGTAACGGGATTTCCAGGCGCCGAACACGCCCAGACGGCGGAACTCGGTTTCCTGGATCGCCATCCAGCGCGCGGCGTATTGGCGGCATTCGTCGCGGAATTGCAGCACCGGGATCGCGTCCTTGTCTTCCCCGCGCGCACGATATTCTTCCTCGATCTTCCATTCGATCGGCAGCCCGTGGCAGTCCCAGCCGGGGATATAAAGCGCGTCGAAGCCGGCTTTCTGGGCGGCACGGTTGACGACATCTTTCAGGATTTTATTGAGCGCGGTGCCGATATGGAGATGGCCGTTGGCGTAAGGCGGGCCGTCATGGAGGATGAATTTTTCACGGCCGGCGCTTTCGGCGCGCAGACGGTCCCACAGGCCCATCGCTTCCCAGCGGGCGAGCAAGGCGGGTTCCCGCTTGGGCAGGTCGCCGCGCATCGGGAAATCGGTTTTCGGCAGGAAAACCGTATCGCGGTAGTCTTGGGCGGTGTCGGACATGTTGATCTCGGGCGGCGATCTGCCGCGTCAGGGTGGGCGAAAAACGCAAACGGACCCGGCGCGTTACTGCGCCGGGCGGATAATTCGCCGTGGGGTGACCCTGTTCATGGCGCGATTATGCTGATTCGGGGGGGCGGGCGTCAAGGATTCTGCGGGCCTCGGCGCAGTCCAGCGCAATCTGGCCGCGCAGTTCATCCAATCCGCTGAACTTGCGCTCACCACGTAGATAGGCGTGCAGCGCCACGCGCAATTCCTGGCCATAGAGATCGCCGGTGAAGTCGAACAAATTGACCTCGAGCCGCGATTCCGGCCCGGCATTGACCGTCGGCCGGCGGCCGATATTGGCGGCACCTGGGATAACCCGTCCGTCGGGCAGGGTGACGGTGACCGCGTAAACCCCGCGCGCCGGTTCAAGATGGCGGCCAAGCGCGATGTTGGCGGTCGGGAAGCCGATGGTGCGGCCACGCTGATCGCCATGGGCCACCATCCCGCTGATTTCCCAGGCCCGGCCCAGCATGTCGGTGGCGCGTTCCGGGTAGCCATCCTGCAAGACGCGGCGAATGCGCGAGGATGAAACAGGGCCGGCGGCGTCGGCGAGGGGCTGCACCGCGGTCAGCCCGATGCCGAGGGCGGTGGCGCGGGCTGTCAACATACCAATCGTGCCGCCACGGCGGTGGCCGAAGGCGAAATCCGGGCCGCATACCAGATGGCGGGCACCGAGGCCGGCCACCAGCACATCGTCGATAAAACCATCCGCGCTCATGGCGCTGAACGCGGCATCGAACGGGAGCTGGTAGATGATTTCGACGCCAAGATCGGCGAGCAGGCGCGCGCGTGCCGGCGGCATGGTCAGATGGAAGGCCGGATCATCGGGGCGGAATAATTCGCGCGGATGCGGTTCGAAGGTCAGCACCGCAAGCCTGGCATCGGGCAAGGCGGCTCGGGCGGCAGCGATCAGATGGGCATGGCCACGATGGACGCCGTCGAAATTGCCCAGGGCCACGCAGGCGCCGCGCACATGTGCCGGCAAATTCTGCCAAGTGGTGAAAATCTCCATGCTGCCTTTTGCGTTGCCCGCGCCGGCGCGTCCAGTGCCAGGCCCACAGGTTAGACAAGCGATGAGCCGGGTGCGATGCTTGGGCACGAATTTTTCCGAGGGAACAACCAATGTCCGACATCGCCACCCAGTTCGCCGATCTCATCATCGCCGCCCGCAACGATCTGTCGAAGCGGCTGGCCGACGTGCCGCAAGCCATGCGCCCGACCAGCGTGGACGCCGCCTATGCGGTCCAGCACAAGGTTGCGGCCAGCTTCGGCGAAATCGGCGGCTGGAAAGTTGGCGCGCCGGGCGGCACCCGCGTATGCGGCGCCCTGCCCGCGTCTGGCGTCGCACCCAGCCCGGCGCGGCTGTCGTCGGCGGTAAACCCCTATCGCGGCATCGAGGCGGAAGTCGCGTTCCGGATGAAAGCCGATTTGCCGCCGCGCGCGACCGCGTACACCCGCGCCGAAGTGGTGGCCGCGATCGGCACCATGCACCCGGCGATCGAGGTGCTGGAAACCCGCTTCCTCGACCCGGATAAATTCGACCTGCTGACCAACCTTGCCGACACCCAGAGCCATGGTGGGTTCATCTATGGTCCCGGCACATTGAACTGGCAGGGCATCGACCTTACCACGATGAAATGCGAGCAGCATGTCGATGGCGCGCTGCAGAAGGACAAAATTGGCTACCCGTTTGGCGATATCCTCGACATGATGGAGTGGCTCGCCAATGTCGGGGCGGTGTGGGCCGGCGGCCTCAAGGCCGGGCAGTTTGTGACCTGCGGATCGTGGACCGGCAAGGACTGCGTGTCGGCATCGGCAAATGTTGTGGTGAGCTTCACCTCGCTGGGCGAGGTGAAGCTGCGCTACGGCGCATAATCCCCAGGTTTCGCTTGGCCAATCAATCTTTTGTCGGGTATGTTTCATGCGTGGTGTCATGCACGCCGCGTGCTTTCCCACCCTGACAGGGATTACCCATGGCGGCCTTCGCCCAATCCTCGCGATTAGCGTCCCCGGCTTTGCGCAGCCTGATCGCGCGGCGGCTGGCGACGCTTGTGGCGGTGATGCTGGCCAGCTGCGGCGTGGTGCTGCTGGTGGCGTTGGCAAGCTTTGACCCGCTCGATCCATCATTCAATACTGCCACGGTGCGGCGGGCGCAGAATCTGCTTGGCACACCGGGGGCGTTGATCGCCGATCTGCTGTTGCAGGGCTTTGGCCTTGCCGGGGGACTGCCGGGCCTGGCGCTGCTCGCCTGGGCTTGGGGGGCGGGCCTGCGCGGCCGGATTGATGGCGCCACGATCCTGATGCGCGCAATTGCGTTGCTGGCCGCGTTGCCGGTGGTCGCCGCTGTTGTTGCAGGCGGGGCCGGGCTGGTGGGCGCGAACCTGGCATGGCCGACCGCGGCGGGACCGGGCGGCGCGATCGGCGGCGTGCTCGCCAATGAATTGCGCGCCAGTGCGCTGGCGATGATGGGGCCGATTGGCGGGGCCGGCAGCGCCGCGCTCGCGCTGTTGCTGGCATTGCTGATGCTGATGCTGACCTTGGGCCTGTCTGGCCGTGACCTCGGCGCGGTGTTTGCGTTGACGCGCCCGATCGGCCGTCCGGTCGGGCGGGTTGTTGGGGGCGGCTGGCGGCGCATGACCGCACGCCGCGAGCCGCCGCCCACTGGCGCCGAACCGCCCGCGCGCGTCATGCCCGCCGCGCCGCGCCTGTGGCAATCTGCCACCAGCGACATCGGCGAACCGCCGGTGCCCCAGACGACCGCCATCCAACCACCAGCGATGCTGCATCGTCCCACCGTTGCGCCGCCCGCTAAGCCGAGCGCGGTGGCCGTTCTGGTGGCGCGGGCCGCGCGCAAACCATCCCGTGTCGAGCCCGAGCAACCGGTGCTGGCGTTGGAGCCTGGGTGGCAGTTCCCGCCGCTGTCACTGCTGACCGTCGCGCCGACCCGGGCGGGCATTGGCGCCCCGTCCGAGGAAGCGTTGGTGGCCAATGACAGGCTGCTTGAAGCGGTGCTCGCCGATTACGGCGTGCAAGGCAGGATTGTGAACCATCGGCCGGGGCCGGTGGTGACGTTGTATGAACTCGAACCCGCGCCGGGCATTCGCAGCGCCCGGGTGATTGGGCTTGCCGACGATGTCGCGCGCAGTCTGTCGGTGACCGCGGTGCGTATCGCGACGGTGTCCGGCCGCAATGTGATCGGCATCGAGGTGCCGAACAGCCGGCGGGAGACCGTATACCTGTCCGAATTGCTGTCCGCACCTGAATGGCATGACGATAAAAGCAAATTGTCGATCGCGCTGGGCAAGACCATCGGCGGCGATCCAGTGATCGTCGATCTCGCCAGGATGCCGCATCTGCTGGTCGCCGGCACCACCGGATCGGGCAAATCGGTTGGCATCAACGCGATGATTCTGTCGCTGCTGTTTCGACATACCCCCGAGCAATGCCGGCTGATCATGATCGATCCGAAAATGCTGGAATTATCGGTGTACGCGGGCATTCCGCATCTGATGGCGCCGGTGGTGACCGACCCGAAAAAAGCCGTCGTGGCGCTCAAATGGACCGTACGCGAGATGGAGCGGCGCTATCGGTCGATGAGCCTGCTGAGCGTACGCAATATCGGCGGCTACAATGACCGGGTCGCCGAAGCGCGCGGCAAGGGCGAGGTGGTGATGCGCCGGGTTCAGACCGGGTTCGACAGCGACACCGGCAAGCCGAATTTTGAGGATTTGCCGTTAGCGCTCGAACCGCTGCCGTTCATTGTGGTGGTGATCGACGAAATGGCCGATCTGATGATGGTTGCCGGCAAGGAGATCGAGGTGGCTGTTCAAAGGCTCGCGCAGATGGCACGGGCAGCCGGCATCCATGTGGTGATGGCGACCCAGCGCCCGTCGGTCGATGTCATCACCGGCACCATCAAGGCCAATTTCCCGACCCGGATCAGCTTCCAGGTAATCAGCAAGTTCGACAGCCGCACCATCCTGGGCGAGCAGGGATCGGAACAACTGCTGGGCATGGGCGACATGCTCTACATGGCGGGGGGCGGCCGTATTCAGCGCGTGCATGGCCCGTTCGTTGGCGATGACGAGGTCGAGAAAATTGTCGCCTTCCTGCGTGAACAGGGCGAGCCGAACTATGTCGAGGACGTGACCGAGGCCGAGGATGGCGATGACGCGCCGGCGCCGCAATCGGGCAACGGCGACGATGAAGGCGGGTTGTTTGACCGCGCGGTGGATGTCATTTCGCGCGAAGGCAAAGCCAGCACCAGCTTCCTGCAGCGCCATCTCGGGATTGGCTACAACAAGGCGGCCAAATTGATCGAACGCATGGAGAAGGACGGCATGGTGTCGGCGGCCAACCATGTCGGCAAGCGCGAGGTTTTGCTGCGGCGGCGCGGGAGTGAGGAGGATTAGCCACCGTGCGTAGCGGCCGGATTGGCCTTTACGCGTTGCCCACCATCCTGCTGCTCGCGGTGGCGACGTCGTTCACCTTCGTCAACGCGCAGAGCTTTCTCGACTTCGCCATCAATGCCGATACGCTTTATCCGGCCCTGCTGGCCGAGGAATTGCGGGCCGATGCGACGACCGTGTTGCGCTTTCAGCCAGCCCGCATTCCGAGCTTCGTTCCTGACCTGCTGATCGTCGTTGGCGTCGATTTGGCGACCGGCAGTTGGCGGTTGGCGTTCTGGGCCTACGGCGCATCGGCCTTCGCTATGCTCAGCCTGCTCGGCGGCTGGGTCGCCAGCCGACTGCGTGGGCAGGATTTCTGGGCCTGCGCGCTGGGGCTGGCAGTGGCGATGGCGGGTCTGCTGGAACTCGGCTTGCTGCATTTTGGGCTCGCTGCGGGTGATCAGGGCGTGCAGGTGTTCGACGACCGGCTCTCGGTCAATCTGCATATCCTGCTGATGATGCCCGCTTGGCATAGCGGCGCATTCATCGCCGGCCTGGCCGTGGTGGCGCTGGCCTGGACCAGCGGGCAGCGCGTTTCGGCCGGTCGTGTGGGCGGGCTGCTGCTGCTCACCTTCCTGGCAACCGCATCCAACGCGCTGGTTATTGTCTATGCCGTGCTTCCGGCGGCCATCGCGTTGGCCGAGGCCGCCATGCGCCGGCGTATTGCCGGTCTGCCCGCGATGATGGGTATCAGCGCGTTGGCGGGCGGCGCAGGGGCAGGACATGCGCTGGGCTGGCTATCCGCGCGGCGGGCACTGCCCATGCCGGCGATCGAGGCCATGGCGGATAACGCCTATCGCGCGATCGCGGGTTTGCCCGGGCAGACCGTGATGCTGCTAACGCTTGTGGCCTGCGTGCCGGTTGTGCTGGCGTTTCTGCGCGACTGCCGCACTCGCTGCCGTCTGGACGAGCCGGCGGCGCGACGCTATTTTGTGACGGTCGGTGCTTGTGCCTGCATGGTCAGCGTTGCCGTCACCCTGCCACTTTACGTCAGCACTGCCGGGATGAACTGGCGCTATGCGGCGCCGGCCGCCTGGTGGCCGCTGATATTGGCAATCGGAGTATTTGGGCCGTTTTTATCGCGATTTGTAGGGTCAATTGCCGCCGGGGCGGCGCTGGCGTCGGTCGGGATGATTGCGGGGTCGGCGCTGGCCGGGGGATCTGCCGCGCCCGCGATCCTGCGCTGGCGGCATCCCGCGCTGGCCTGTCTGGATCGGGCGGACCCGACGGGTGCGCTGCGGGCAGGGTTCGCCAGCTTCTGGCATGGGCGGACCATTGCGGCGTCCAGCAATTGGCGGCGGCAGGTTGGTTCGACCGATTTTGGGGCGGGGCGTCCCATCCTGTGGACCGACGATCCGCGCAGCTGGGTCCAGCAGCGCCACGGTCCCGCCGGCGTTGCCCCGCCGTTTCGCTTCATCGTTTTATGGCGACATGACCCCGAGGCGCTACGGCGCATTCACGGCGAGCCGGCACAGATCGTGCCGTGTGGCGAAACCCCGATATGGGTCTATCCCGCATCATGGGCGCCGTTGGACCAGCTGATCGCGATGGCGGATGAATTGGTGCCGCAGGCGCTCGCGGTGGGGCGCGTTGTCTGTCTGCCGCCAAGCCGCGCGATCACGCTGCCGCACGGGGTGTGGCGCATCCGGTTGCATTATCGGCTGGACGGCGCGGCGGGGATGCGCTGGACGGTCCGCACCGTGCCGGGGTTGGTAGTGCGACGCGACATAGCGCTTGTGCCGGGCGATGGTGTCGGCGAAATTATCATCGACGGGCCGGAACGGCTGGTGCTCGATGGTTTCACCGACGCCTCGCCGCGACCGGGGTTGACCCGCAAAGGCGTTTCGATCGCGCATGCGGATGCCAATAGCCCGGCTGTGGCATGCGATTTTGAGGCGAGGTCTGGCGGCTGACCGGTCGGCGATCGCGCGGAGCCGCCGGCTACTTCTGTTCCACCACGGTGCTGAGCAGGCGAACCGCTGCCGGGCGGTCGGGGAAGTTCGGGGTGGCAGCAAGCAAAGCGCGGAGGGTTGTTTCGGCTTTGGCCTTTTCTCCGCTCGCGGCATAGGCGTAGGCGAGATGGTATTGCAGGGCGGCGTCGTTGGGAATTTGCCGCACCGCCTCGGTCAGCAGCACCAGCCCGCGCACCGGATCGCCGGTGGTGGTCAGCACCCAGCCGAGGGACGCCGCGGTGGCCGGTCCGGGCGCTAGAAAATAGGCTTTTTGGGCATATTCCCGGGCCCGCGGTTCGCCCCGCACCTGGAAAATCCACGCCATGTTGCTCAACGCGACCGGGTTATTGGGCTGGCGTTGCAGGACCCCGATGAGCAGCTTTTCGGCTTCGGCGATCTTGCCTTCCTCGAGATCGAGCCCGGCAATCGACAAAGCGGCCGCGTTATCATTGGGGTGGTCGGCAATCCAGCTTTGCAGGACGGCGCGGGCGGGGGCGACCTGGCGGCCCGCATAAAGCGCGCCGGCGGCTCTCAGCACTAATTCAGATGACGGCGCGACCGCGATCTGGGCGGTATAGGCCGCGGCAGCGTCGGACAAGCGGCCAGCCAAAAGGTAGATATCACCGCGCAGGTTGCGGGCGGCGGGCTGGTTGGCGGGATCGGCTTCGAGTTCGGCGGCGACCAGAAGGGCTGCCTCCACCCCGGCGGTTTTGACTTCCATGCGGATGATCGCGGCCATCATATCGGCGTCCCCCGCGCTGGTGCGCAGCCCATCACGCAGCAATTGCTGGGCGGCACGGATGTCTTTGGCCGCCAGCACCAGATCGACCAAACGGAGGCGCACCAGCTTGTCGGTCGGGTTGATGGTCAGGATGCGGGTATAGGTTTCGCGCGCTTCGGCTGCGCGGCCGGCGGCTTCTTGGGCACGGGCGCGCACCGCCATCATCGGGAGACTATTGGCCTGCTCCTGCGGCAACGCACGCAGCAGGGTGATGGCGCGTGGCGCCTGACCATTGGCGCTATAGGCGTCGAGCAGGAATGCCGTCAGTTCCATATCGCTCGGCGCCGCGTCTCGGGCGTTTTCCAGCACCGCGATGGCGCGGCTCGCCAGACCATTGGCGAGCAGGATGCCGGCGAGGGTTGTGGCGGCGAGACGATTGCGCGGATCGAGCGTCAGGGTTTCGGCCAGGATCTGCTCGGCGTCGTCAACGTGATTTTGCAGCGCGGCGATTTTGGCGAGATTGACCCGTGCCATGGTTGAGTCCGGATAGGTGCGCGCGACATCCTTGAACACGGTGTTGGCGGTCGCAAGATCAAGCTCGGCGAGCGCGATCATCCCGGTCAGGATGCCGACGCGTTCGGTAAAGCCCTGCGCCTGACGCAGCACGTCAAGCTGGTTTTTGGCGATGGCGAGATCGCCGAGAGTGAGGCTGGTGGCGACGCTCGCCTCGGTGATGGTGCCTGGATCGGCGGGCACCGGGGCGATGGAAAGCGCTTGCTGACCCGCGGTCTGCGCGCGGGTTTTGTCCAGCAATGCGCTGATATCCTTATTGGCCGGCGCAAGGGCGAGTGCCTGTTCGAGCCGCTGGACGGCAATCTGCTTCTGGCCGGCGCGGATCAGGATCTGACCCAACGAGTAGAAAATATCGGCATCCGCCCGGCCCCGGGCGGCGGCGTTGCCAAGCAATTCGATGGCTTTATCGATCTGGCCGGCGGCGAGGTGCATCTGGGTCAGCAGCTTGATGCCGTCGAGGTCGGCCGGATTGCGCGCGACATATTTGGTTGCCGCGTCCATCGCCTGCGCGCCCTGGCCGAGATTGGATTTGACCAGCGCCAGGATGAATAAACCACGCGGGAATTCTGGCAGAAATGCGTCAATCCGTTGCAGAACCGTCAGGGCCGCACGGTAATCCTTGGCGCGGGCGAGCAGCACGCCGCGCAGAAACAGCGCGGTGGCATTCTCGGGCTGGTCGGCGAGGATGAAATCGACATCGAGCTTGGCCTGCGCATCCATGCCGAGATTAACCTCGAGATTGGCGCGGTTCAGCCTGGTGTTGAGCAACGAGGGGTCGGCGACCATGGCCGCGTCATAGGCCTCCATCGCCTTGGCAGTATCGCCACGGTCAATCGCGATCAGGCCGCGCAGGGATAATGCTTCCCCTGAAAGCGGGTTGAGATCGAGCGCGTGGTCAATTGCGCGATCAGCTTCGTCGCGGTCATTGCTGGCGTAGGCGACGCGGGCGGCGGCGATGGCGACATCGACACTTTCCGGGGCGAGTTCGCCGGCGAGTTCGACTGAACGTTTGGCGGCCGGTTTGTCATCGAGGGCGAGTTGGGCCATGGCGCGCATGGTGAGCAGGTTGGCGGCCTCGGGCGGCGGCAGGCCGCCGGTGGGGAATTCCTCGAGCAGTTCCTTGAAGAGTTGTTGCGCGAGGTAGGACTGCGCGAGCAGCGGCGACACCTGGGCCGGGGCCATGCCCATATCGCGGGCGATGCGCAGTTCCTTGTTGGCGGCGACCGGATCGCCGAGGCGCAAATGCAGCGAGCCGAGGCGGAAATGGGCATCAATACTCGAAGGATTATTTGCGACGATGTCGCGGAGCGTCGCGCGCGCTGCTTGTAATTGGCCAGTTTCCATCAGCCGGCGGGCAATCACCATCGGGTTTTCCGGGCGGAGGAACAGATACCAGCCGCCGCCGGCAGCGCCGATCAGCATCACCACAAAAAGCACGACGAGCCAGGCCGGCACCGGGGGCGCGGACGGGCTTGGTCCGAAGGTCGCATTGAATTGCGTCTCGGCGAGGGCCGCGATCGATGGATCATCCCGCCGTCGGAAGGGCCACCACATTACGCCGACATCAAACGTGGTGCGCGGTCAGGAGAGACGGCGCACGCGGGCCCGGCGGTTTCTCAGCCCGGCGAGCAACAGCCCGGCAGCACCGAACAGGGTGAGCATTGCGGGTTCAGGAATGCGCACCACCAGCAGGTTGAAGTTCTGGTAAATGCCGGCTGTGACGATCTGGGTGCGCCAGCCAAGGCCGGTGCCAAGGGTGGGCAGATTGAAGCTGGTGAAGTTGCCGGTGAGGCCACCGGTTGACCGGAGCAAGGAGAAAGTATCGCCCAGCGCCGCGGTGAAACCACCATTCCATGCCACATTCAGAATGCCGCCAAGCTGGAGGCTTGTCGCGGTGATCTGGCTGTAATTGGAGGCAAGGTTGCCGGCCGTGGTGCCACCGATGAGCAACGAGAGCGTGTTGGTCGCCAGGAAATTCATCGTCGCGCCGCTGATGAGCGTCGGCAATGCGCTCGGGTTAAGGCTGCCACCGAACGAGACGACGCCAGTGTAGGACCCGGACCCGGTGACCGCGCCAGACAGCGTCAGTCCCGCGCCGGTGCCATTGACGGTGCCGGCGTTGGCGATGGTGTTCGAAAGTGTAATGCCCGAGCCGGACAGGGTGCCGGCCGACGCGACGGTAACCGTGCCGGTGCCGGCGGCGCCCGCCGCGCCAACCGACAATGTGCCCTGGTTGATTGTGGTGCCGCCGGAATAGCTGTTTGACGCATTGGTCAGCGACAGGGTGCCGCTGCCTTGCTTCACCAGCGCGCCGGTGCCGGTGACCAGGCTGGCGGTGGTTGTTGACGCGGTCGCGCCGGCGGTCAGGATGCCGCTGCCGAGCGAAATGGTGCCGCCGGAGCCGCTGAGATCGCCGACCGTGCGGGTGAGGCTGTTCTGGTTGTAGGTGCCACCGTTCACCGCCAGCGCGCCAGTGCTGGCGAGCGCGCCACTGCCGGTGAGCAGCAAAGTTCCGGCAGAGACGGTGGTGCCGCCGGTGTAGGTATTGGCCTGTGTCAGCGTGGTCGTGTTGCCGGCGGTGATGAGCGCGCCAGAGCCGGAGATGGCGCTGCCGATGGTCAGGCCGCCGGTACCGGCGTTGAGGGTGCTTGAGGTCGCCGCGGTGAGCGAAACCGGGCCAGAAAGCGAGACCGCCGCGCCGTCGGTCTGCAAGGTGCCGCCGCCGAGCACCAGGCCGCCAGACCCGCTATTGCCCAGATTGGTCGCGGCACCGATCGACAGCGTGCCGCCGTTGAGGGCGGTGGCGCCGGTATAGGTGTTGGTGCCGGACAGGGTTTGGGTGCCGGTTGCAGTGCCAGCCAAGGTCAATCCGCCGCCAGTGCCGCCGATAACGCCGGAATAGGTGCCGAGCGCGCCGGTGAGCGTCAGGGTCTTGGCGCCGAGATTGGTGCCGGTCACCGCGGAGGAAGACCCGGTCAGGTTGGCGATCGAGGCGCCGCTGGCGGTGGCGGAAATGTCGAACACGCCGGCGCCGGAGGAGGCAACGCCGGACGATGTCGCGATACTACCGGCAGTTGAAAGTGCCAGCGTGCCACCATTGATCGTCGTGGCACCGGTGTAGAGGTTCACACCGGAAAGGGTTTCGGTGCCAGCCGTCAGCGTCAGGCCACTGGTGCCAGTCCCGGTGATGACACCTGAGTAAGTGCCACTGGCATTCGATAGGGTCAGGGTTTTGCTGGCGCCCAGGTTGACGCCAGCCGCCGCCGATGACGACCCGGTTAGGCTGGCAATCGACGCGCCGCTGGTGGTGGCGGACATATCGAACACGGCGGCACCCGACGACACTACGCCGGACGATGTTGCGATGGTGCCTGACCCGGACAGCGCCAGCGTGCCACCATTGATCGTCGTGGCACCGGTGTAGGTGTTCACGCCCGACAGGGTTTCGGTGCCGGCCGTCAAAGTCAGATTGCCAGCGCCGCCGATGACGCCGGAAAAGGTTCCTGCTGCGGCGGTTAGGGTCAGCGTAGTGCCGCTGGCGGTGACCACGCCGGTTGTCGCCGAGGACGACCCGGCGAGGCTTTTAATCGACGCGCCGCTGGTGGTGCCGGAAATATCGAACACGGCGGCACCCGACGACACCACGCCAGACGAGGCGGCGATGCTACCTGACCCGGACAGCGCCAGGGTGCCGGCACTGATGGTGGTAGCACCGGTATAGGTGTTCACCCCCGACAGGGTTTCGGTGCCGGCTGTTTGGGTAAGCCCGCCCGTGCCGGCGATGACGCCGCTGAATGTGTCGGCGGCGTTCGATAAGGTCAGGGCGAAGCCGCCATTGGTGACGCCGCCCGAACCGGACAGCGAGATGATGGTTTTCGCTGCGCCGAGGGTCAGCGTGCCGTTATCCACCACACTCGCCGACATGGCGATCGTGCCGGTGCTGTTGAGGGTAAGACCCGCGCCGGAATTGATCGTGGTGATGCCGGTAAAGGTGTTGACCGCCCCCAACGTCACCGTACCGGAACTGCCTTGGATGACCGCACCGGTGCCGCTGATCACGTTGCTGAGGGTGATCGCATTGGTTCCGGTGAAGGTCAGGGTGCCGTTGTCGGTAATGGCTGAGGTGCTGGCGATAGTGCCACCGGTGCCGACCGACAAGGTGGCACCGCTGCTGATGGATGTGACACCTGTGTAGGTATTCGCACCGGTCAACGTTTCCGTACCGCCCGTGACCGTCAATCCACCAGTTCCGGACATGATGCCCGAATACGTGCCCACCGCATTTGATAAAGATAAATTCTTCGCCCCGAGTAAAACTGAACCGCTACCGGACAGGCTTGTGACACTCGACGACGAGGCGGTTACGGCGGAAATGTCAAAAGTTGCATTGTCAACAACATTTGATCCGGCAATCCTGCCAGCGCCGGACAATGAAAGAGTTCCAGCGGTGATGGTTGTCGCCCCGGTATAGGTGTTGACGCCAGTCAAGACCTGACCGTCATTTGTCACGGGATCGTTGAGGGTCAGCCCCCCCGTCCCACCAATCACCCCAGCGAATATATCCGTTGACGGCACCGCAAAGGTCAGGGTCAGCGTTTTGCTGCCGAGAACCACCGCAGTCGTTGCCGACGACGTGCCACTGAGGCCAGTGACCGATGCCCCCGCAGTGGTTGCCGAAATATCGAGAACACCGCTACCGGAGAAATTGACGTCTCGAGACGTCGCGATCGTGCCGGCCCCGCTCAGCGCCAGGGTCCCGGCATTGATCTGGGTATAACCGGTAAATGTGTTGGCACCGCTGAGCGTCTGAGTACCGCCGTTCAGGATAAGCGAATTTGTGGCCGAACTGCCGGTGCCGCTGATGACGCCGGAAAAATTGCCGCTGGCGTTGGTCAATGTAAGCGCGAACGTGCCGGCGGAAACAGCGCCTGAGCCGGACAGCGAGGTTATGGATTTCGCTGCCCCCAGGGTGAGCGTGCCGTTATCCACCACACTCGCCGACGTGGCGATCGTGCCGGTGCCGTTGAGGGTAAGGCCCGCGCCGGAATTGATCGTGGTGATGCCGGTATAAGTGTTGACGCCGCCCAGCGTGACACTGGCCGAGCTGCCCTGGGTCAGCGCGCCAGAACCGCTGATCACGTTGCCGTAGGTAATGGCGTTGGTGCCACCGAAGGCGAGCGTACCGTTATCGGTCACGCTCGCGGAGTTTGCAATCGTGCCGCCAGTGCCGACTGTAAGCGTTGCTCCGCTACTGATGGTGGTGATGCCGCTATAGGTATTCGCGCCGGTCAGGGTGACATTGCCCGAACTGCCCTGGGTCAGCGCGCCGGTGCCGCTGATGATTTGCGATATCGTCGTGGCGTTGGTGCCGCCGAAGGCGAGTGTGCCATTATCGGTGATCGCCGAACTGCTGGCGATGCTGCCGCCAGTGCCAAGGGTTAGCGTGCCGGCGGTGATAACGGTGGTGCCGGTGTAGGTGTTGGCCCCGGTGATGGTTTCATTCCCGGCCGTCTGGGTTAAGCCACCCGCGCCGGCGATTATTCCCGAAAACGTGCCTGCGGCGTTGGATAAGGTAAGACGAAACCCAGCATTGGTCACACCACCGGACCCGGACAGCGACACTACGGTCTTCGACTGGCCGAGGGTGAGGGTGCCGTTATCGACAAGGGAAGAGTTTGTGATCGACCCGCTGGTATTCAGCGAGAGGGACGAACCCAGATTGATGGTCGTCACGCCAGTGAAGGCGTTCACAGCGCCCAGGGTAAGCACGCCAGATCCGCTCAGCGTTAAGGCGCCGGTTCCGATGATAGCTTTGCTGAGCGTAAGGGCGCCGGAACTGCTGAATGCCAACGTGCCGTTATCGGTCACCCCCGAAGTCGTCGAAATCGTGCCGCCGCTACCGACCGTCAAAGTGCCGCCGGAATTGATGATCGTTGCACCGGTGAAGCCGTTGGCCCCAGTCAAGGTCTGGGAAATACCATTGCTGACCGTAAGGGCCCCCGCACCGCTTAGGACGCCGGCGAAGCTGCCGCTGCCACTGTTGGAACCGGTGCCGAGGGTGAGCGCGTTAGTGAGCGCGAGGGTGCTGGTGGACGAACCGCCGGTGAGATCAAGCGCGCCAAGGCCCGCAGCGTTGACAGTGACCGTAAACGTGCCGGAGGCCGAAAAATTGGCAATTGTGGACGTGGTCGGGGTTATTCCGCCGCAGGTCGTCCAGGTGGCGTTGACGTTCCAGTTATTTGTCGCACTCGCGGTGCACTGCGCCGCTGCTTCAGGCGTGATCCCGGCGAGCAAGAGTGCCGTGAAGACGATGCCCGCCAAACCGCGCGCGAGGAACGCCAGGGACGCAATGCCAGGGAACCGCCTTTTGGCGGAAAAAGGCCCAATTGGCCGATGCAAAACCTGCGACATCCTGCAAATCCTATCCGGTGTAACGAGCCAAAATATTAAAACCGTATACTTAAAAAACACCCCGGCTGATCACCGGACATGTATACCATGTACTATTGCACATTCCTTCGCATTGCTGTCAAGCGAAACCCGTGCGCATCCTTGAGTTCCGAGCCATGATGGCAGCGCAATTCCGACCCAACCGAAGGGCACCCCCAATGTTCGATCTGCATTATTGGCCAACACCAAACGGCAAGAAAGTCACCATTCTGCTGGAGGAATGCGAGGCGGAGTATCGCGTGGTCAAGTGCAATATCGGCCAGGGCGACCAGTTTTCCGCCGAGTTCCTGCGCTACAACCCCAATCACCGCATGCCGGTGCTGGTCGATCTCGCGCCGGCCGGCGGTGGGGCACCGATTTCGGTCTTCGAGTCGGGGGCGATCATGCTGTATGTCGCGGAAAAGCTGGGGAAGTTCTATCCGCAGGATGTGCGAACAAAGACCGAAATTCAGCAATGGCTGATCTGGCAGATGGCCAATCAGGGGCCGAAAATTGGGGAATGCGGGCATTTCCGTCGGCTTGGGCCAGACAAGGGCGACCAGACTTACGCGATCAGGCGCTTCACCGATGAAGCCAACCGGCTTTACGGGGTGCTCAACAACCGGCTTTATGACCGGCGTTATCTGGCCGGCGATGATTACAGCATCGCCGATATGATCTGCTATCCGTGGACGGTGAACTGGAAGGGACAGGGCCAGGACATCGCCGAATTCCCCTATTTCGCCCGCTGGCAGGCCGAAATCGCCGCGCGTCCGGCAGTTATCAAAGGCATGGCGGTGGGGGCGGATTTCGCCGAAGACCCGGCCACGCTGCCCCAGGCAGAGCGCGATCGGCGGGCAGCGATGCTGTATAATCAGCGTGCCAGACCTGCGCCGGTTGGCGGCTTGCTTTAAGGCGTGCAATTCCGCATCCTCGCTGCAAAACATGCTGCGAGGATGCGTGAAATGACCAGTTCTACGGCTGACGTGGTGATTGTTGGGGCAGGCTTTGGCGGCATGTATATGCTGCATAAGATGCGCGGGCTGGGGCTGCGCGCGATCGTGCTGGAACGCGCCACCGGCGTGGGCGGCACTTGGTATTGGAACCGCTACCCCGGCGCGCGCTGCGATGTGGAAAGCATGCAGTATTCCTATTCCTTCGACCCGGCTTTGCAGCAGGAGTGGAAGTGGAGCGAACGCTTCGCATCCCAGCCGGAAATTCTGAGTTACGCCAACCATGTCGCCGACCGGCTCGATCTGCGCCGTGACATCCGGTTTGAAACCTCGGTGACCTCGGCCGCCTATGACGAGGCAACGCAAAGCTGGACGGTTGGCACCGATGGCGGCGACACTGTTACCGCGCAGTTCTGTGTAATGGCGACCGGGTGCCTTTCGACATCGCGCCAGCCGGACTTCCCTGGGCTTGCGAGCTTCAAGGGCAAAACCTACCACACCGGGCAGTGGCCGCATGAGGGGGTGGATTTCACCGGCAAGCGCGTCGGTGTGATCGGCACCGGATCATCCGCGATCCAGGCGATCCCGGTGATTGCCGAGCAGGCCGGGCATCTGACCGTGTTCCAACGCACCCCGAATTTCTCCATCCCGACGCGCAACAAGGCGATGGATGGCGCGTACGAAGGCTGGTGGAAAAAGGACTATCCCCAGCATCGCAATCTCGCCCGCACGTTGCGCGCCGGGGTGATTACCAATTTGAACGACATGTCGGCCTTGTCGGTCGATGCCGCCGAACGGCAACGGGTTTACGAAGATCGCTGGGCGCTGGGCGGCACCAGCTTCATGGCGAGTTTCAATGATCTTTCGGTCAACAAGGCGTCAAACGATACCGCGGCCGAGTTCGTGCGCTCGAAAATCCGCGCCACGGTGAATGACAAAGCGGTGGCAGAAATCCTGCTGCCGCATAACCACCCGATCGGCACCAAGCGGATTTGCGTCGATAGCCAGTATTACGAGACCTATAACCGCGATAATGTCGTGCTGGTCGATGTGCGCAACGCGCCAATCGAAACCATCACCGCCACCGGCATTCAGGTCGGCGGCACGGATTATCCCGTTGATATCATCGTTTTCGCCACCGGGTTTGACGCGATGACCGGCACCCTGGTCGGGATCAACCCGCATGGCCGCGATGGCGCGACGCTGGCTGACGAATGGGAAGCCGGGCCGCGCACCTATCTCGGGCTGATGTCAGCACAGTTCCCGAATTTGTTCATGATTACCGGGCCGGGCAGCCCTTCGGTGCTGAGCAACATGATTGTGTCGATCGAACAGCATGTCGATTGGGTCAGCGACTGCATCGGCTACATGAACCGCAACGGGTTGACCGTGATGGAACCACGGCGTGACGCACAGGATGCGTGGGTGGAACATGTGAACGAGATGGCGTTTCGGACGTTGTACCCGACCGCCAATAGCTGGTACATGGGCGCCAATATCCCCGGCAAACCGCAAGTGTTCATGCCGTATATTGGCGGCGTGGGGGCTTATCGGGTGAAGTGCGACGAGGTTGCGGCCAAGGGGTATGAGGGGTTTGAGTTGGCGGCGGGATTGGCGCGGGTGGCGGCGGAGTAGCGCCCCCACCCCGGCCCTTTCCCGGAGGCAGATGTTACCTGCGCCTGGCTGCCGCTGCCCGTTGCGCAAGGCCGATTACCGCACTGCGGCTGATCGCTTCATCGGCGGCGCCGGTGCGTTTGCAGGCGCGTTCGGCTTCCCAGATGCGGACGCAGGCGGCCTCAATCGCGGGTTCGGACCATAAGGTAAGCGCGCGGGTGAAGGCGGGTTTGGATTTGAAGAAGACCGGCGGGCGGATGCTGTCGGTGGCCTCGCTGGCGGATTGGCCGCCGGCCATGC
Source organism: Acetobacteraceae bacterium (assembly GCA_025360065.1). GTDB lineage: Bacteria > Pseudomonadota > Alphaproteobacteria > Acetobacterales > Acetobacteraceae > CAITOL01. Next base: position 29,525 of record JANYCX010000049.1, read on the forward strand.
CAGCGCGGGCGCGTTGCAGGCGTTGCAAGTGCATGAGGGTGCCGCGCAGTACCCCAACTGGGGCGGTGCCTTCCTGCATGGCGAGTTCGAGGGCGCGATCAGTGGCGGCGATATCGCCGGAGGTTGCGGCGAACAGCGCGTCATCCAACGATAATCCGGCAAGGTCCCCGACGCAGACCCGGGCGGCCTCGATATCCGCCGTGCCGCCCTGTCCGACATAGGTCGCGAGTTTTTCGATTTCGCGCTGGGTGATGGCACGGTCGGCGCCGAGTTGGCCGCCGAGCCAAATGAGGGCTTCGGTGGTGACTGACGCGCCGAGGGTATGCAGGTCGGATTTTATGACAGCTTCGAGCGCGCGGCCTTCAAGGGCGTAGCAGCGGATGGACTGGGCATCCTGGGCTTTTTCCAGGGCGGCGACCAATTTGGCGCGCTTGGTAAGGCTGGGGGCTTCGAGGATCAGCAAGCTGTCGGCGCGGCCCGCCAGCACGGCCAGCACCGGTTTCAGCGCCGTATCGGTGACATCACGGACCCGCACGACACGGCGGCCGCCGGTGAGGGCCAGCGCGGTCATTTCTTCTTCAATGCGGGCATAGCCGTCGCGTTCGAGTTCGGACAGGCGAAACGCGTCGTTGGTGGGGCCGATGACACGGCGGAGCAAAGCGGTGGCGCGTTCGCCGATCAGGCCGGCATCTTCGCCCCAGAGCAGCACGACGCGGCATTTGCCGGGGTCTCGCAGGAAGCCATCAAAGCGGGCGCCGTCGAGCTTCATTTGGGCGTTTGAGTGTCGAACCAGGCGGCGAGTTGCAGGGTGATCTGGTCGGCGATGGCGTCGGTGAGGCGACGGCGGACGGCATCATTTTCCATATCGGCGGCGAAATACTGGTTGATGAAGACGTTATAGCCATCGACCTGGCGGGCAGTGCCCGCGGTAAGTTGGGTGCGTTTGGGGTCTTGGGCGGTGAGACTCCACGACGCGATGCCAACCAGCCGCACGCGGGAGGTGGTGTTATCGCGCTGGATGCCGATGTTTTCGCCGTCGATGGTGTAGGTGATGGTGAGGTCATAGCGGCGGGCCATGGCGGAACCATCGCGTCGGAAGCGGGCGAGCAGGCCTTCGCGCAGCAATTGCCCGCGCCGTTCCGGGATGATCCCGACCTGGATTTCCGCAAGCCCGGTTATCGCCTCGCCCGGTTTGCCGCCGGCGGCCGGCGCGTAGACCGGGTGCCAACCGCAACCGGCGAGCAGGATCGGCAGCAGGAGGGCGCGGCGCTTCATTTAACCCGCCGTGACGAAGTTGACGATGCGGCCGCGGACATAGATGCGTTTCACGATCTTTTTGCCTTCCAGCAGCTTGGCGACATTGGGGTCGGCTTCGGCCAATGCTAACACGGTTGCTTCGTCGGCGTCTGGGACAACGGTCACGGTGGCGCGCAATTTGCCGAGCACCTGGACGGCGATGGTGACGCTGTCATCGGCGGCAAGGGTCACGTCCGACACCAGCCAGGGCAGTTCAGCGACCAGCGCTTCGGTGCCGGGATACAGCCGCGTGTACATTTCTTCGGCCAGATGCGGCATCATCGGGCTGATCAGGCGAGTAATCGCCTCAATCGCTTCGAAACGGGCAAAGCCGAGGCCGTCGGCAGCGCCTGCCCGTTCGGCGTCCGCGATCGCGTTGGCGAGTTCGTGGATGCGGGCGACGGCGACGTTGTAGGTGAAGTTTTCCAGGCTTTCGGTGACCGCCGCGATGGCCTTGTGGGTGGCGCGGCGGAGATTGCGGGCGGCTGGGGCGAAATTGTCGGGTTCGGGCGCCGGCGCGATGGTTTCAACCAGGCGGAACAGGCGCTGGGTGAAACGATAGGCACCAATGACGCCGGATTCGGTCCATTCGATGTCGCGATCCGGCGGATTGTCGGACAGCACGAACCAGCGCGCGGTATCGGCGCCGAAACGGCCGATGATTTCGCCGGGATCAACGGTGTTGCGCTTGGATTTCGACATCGATTCGACGCGACCGACAGTGACCGGGGTGCCGCTGGCGCGATTGATCACGCTGCCATCGGGGCGCTTTTCGACTTCTTCGGGATAGAGCCACTCGCCATTGGCGGATTTGTAGCTTTCGTGGGTGACCATGCCCTGGGTGAACAGGCCGGCGAAGGGCTCGTCGAGATCGACATGGCCGGTGATGCGCATCGCACGGGTGAAGAAGCGCGAATAGAGCAGGTGCAAAATCGCGTGCTCGATGCCGCCGATATACTGATCGACCGGCAACCAGTGATCGACTGCGGCGCGGATGGTGGGTTCATCGGCGTTGGGCGAGCAGAAGCGGGCGAAATACCAGGAACTGTCGACGAAGGTGTCAAACGTGTCGGTTTCGCGCAAAGCCGGCTTGCCGCAGGCCGGGCAGGCGACGTGCTTCCAGGTCGGGTGATGGTCGAGCGGGTTGCCGGGTTGGTCGAAGGTGACATCGTCGGGCAGCACCACCGGCAGCTGGCTGGCCGGCACCGGAACAATGCCGCAAGCGTGGCAATGGATGACCGGGATCGGGCAGCCCCAATAGCGCTGGCGGCTGACCCCCCAGTCACGCAGGCGCCAATTGGTGAGGCCTTTGCCGATATTGCGCCGTTCGAGTTCAGCGATCGCGGCGGGCTTGGCGTCGTTAGGGGCAAGCAGGCCGTTGAGGAAGCCGGAATTGATGATGGTGCCGGCATCGGTGAAGGCGACATCGCCGACCTGATAGGTCGCGGCGTTTTCGCCCGGGGGCAAAACCACCGGCGGGACCGGCAGGTTGTATTTGCGAGCGAAGTCGAGATCGCGCTGGTCATGCGCGGGGCAGCCGAAAATTGCGCCGGTGCCGTATTCCATCAAGACGAAATTGGCGATCCAGACCGGGGTGGTGACGCCTGGAATGAACGGGTGTTTGACCCGCAAGCCGGTATCAAAGCCGCGCTTTTCGCCGGTTTCGATGGCGACTTCCGAGGTGCCTTGACTGCGGCATTCAGCGATGAAGGCGGCAGCGTCTTCGCTACCGGCAGCGACGATGGTGGCAAGCGGATGTTCGGCCGCGATGGCCAGGAACGACATGCCGTAAAGCGTGTCGGGGCGGGTGGTGTAAACGTCAACTTTGTCGATCCCGGCTTGCGGTTGGGCGAGATCGAAGCTCAGCCGCGCACCTTCGCTGCGGCCGATCCAGTTGGCCTGCATCAGGCGCACCCGTTCGGGCCAACGCTCCATCTGCTTAAGTTCGGACAGCAGGTCGGGGGCGAATTTGGTGATTTGCATGAACCATTGGTTCAGCTTCTTTTTCTCGACCGGCGCGCCCGACCGCCAGCCTTTGCCATCAATGACCTGTTCGTTGGCGAGCACGGTGCCATCGACCGGGTCCCAGTTGACCCAGCTTTCCTGGCGCTCGACCAGACCGGCCGCGAGGAAATCGAGGAACAATTTCTGCTGGTGGCCGTAATAGGATGGATCGCAGGTGGCGAATTCGCGCGCCCAGTCGAGCGACAAGCCCATACGCTGCAATTCGGTGCGCATGGCGGCGATGTTGTCGTGGGTCCATTTGCCGGGGTGGATTTTGCGTTCGCGCGCGGCATTTTCGGCGGGCAGGCCGAACGCGTCCCAGCCCATCGGGTG
>JANYCX010000055.1 GCA_025360065.1 Acetobacteraceae bacterium
TCATCGACCAACGCCATCAAATCGTCGTCGTAGACCACCTTTTTGCGGTCGGCGAGGTCCTTGAAGCGGCGGAAGGCGTCGTTCAGCTTGTTGTCGCCGATTTCGCCGTAGCCGAGGGTGCGCAATTTGTCGCGGAAGGCGGCGCGGCCGGAATGCTTGCCCATCACCAGATTGGAGCGCAGCCAGCCGACCGATTGCGGGGTCATGATTTCGTAAGTCTTGGCGTTTTTCAGGATGCCATCCTGGTGGATGCCGCTTTCATGAGCGAAGGCGTTGCGCCCGACGATGGCCTTGTTGGGCTGGACATCAAAGCCGGTGATCGCCGACAGCAGGCGCGAGGTCTTGAGGATGTTTTCGGTGACAACGCGCGGCGTGCAGCCAGCAACATCGGGCCTGGTGCGCAACGTCATCACCACTTCTTCGAGGGCCGCATTGCCCGCCCGTTCGCCGATGCCGTTGATGGTGCATTCGATCTGCCGGGCGCCGGCCTGCAACGCCGCCATGGTGTTGGCGACCGCGAGCCCGAGATCATTATGGTTATGCGCCGAAAAAATCACTTTCTCGGCCCCCGGCACCCGGTTGCGCAGCATGTTGAACATCCGGTGGATGTCGGCGGGAAGCGCATAGCCAACGGTATCGGGCACATTAATCGTGTTGGCGCCGGCCTTGATCGCGGTTTCGACGGCGCGGCACAGGAAATCATCATCGGACCGGCTGCCATCTTCGGCGGACCATTCGACATCCTCGGCATGGTTGCGGGCGAGCCTAACGGATCCATCGATGCTTTCCAGCACCTGGTCCCGCGTCATGCGCAGCTTGTGTTCCATGTGCAGATCGGATGTGGCGATCACGATATGAATGCGCGGGCGCAAGGCGGTTTTCAGCGCCTCGGCGGATCGCAGAATATCGGCCGGGCTGGATCGCGACAGGCTGGCGATGACCGGGGCATTGTCGCGCCGGCCGATGGTATTGCAAATCGCCTGAATGCTTTCGAAATCGCCGACCGAGGCGATAGCAAACCCGGCCTCGATCACATCGACGCCGAGTTCGACCAAAGCTTCGGCCATGCGGATTTTCTCGTCGAGGTTCATCGAAAACCCTGGCGACTGTTCCCCATCGCGCAAGGTGGTGTCAAAAATAATGACGCGGCTATCGTCCAGTTTGCCGAAACTGGGGTGGTTGATGGTCATGATGGCGATCCTCGGGGGGGAAGTTGACGTGTACGGCGTCAGGCGCTGTCAGCGCCTTTGCACCCCTGAGTGCCGCCGCACCAAAGCGGCAAGACGCTCAGGGGCAGATAAGGAGGAGGGGAAGGAGCGCGCAGGCCGCCCGTCGCGCAACGGCGCGATAAATCGGCTCGGGGCTATGGGCACCGGATTTCATAACGAACAGGCTAGCGGCGCGGGCGCGTCGATGCAAGCATAAGGGCCATCAAGACCTATCGGGGAAAGATATGTCCGCCATCCGCCACCGACTTGTGCTCTGCCGCGCGCTCCACCCGACTGCCATGGAGATGATCGCCGCGCGCACCGACATTGATTTGCGGGTGCTGACCGATCAGTTCCGCGGCCCGCCGCTGCAAGCGGAATTGACCGAGGCGATGAAAGCCGCCGATGGCGTCATGATCGGGCTGGAGAAAATCACCGATGCCATGCTCGCCGGCGCGCCGGATTTGCGGGTGATCAGCCGGTTTGGGGTGGGGTTCGATAATCTCGACATCCCGGCCTGCACCCAACGTCGGATTCTGGTCGGCGTGGTCAATGGCGCCAATGATCTGTCGGTCGCCGAGCACGCAATGATGCTGATGCTGACCACGGCGCGGCGGACCTTGGAAATGGATGCCAGCGTGCGCGCCGGGACTTGGATGGTGCAGTCTGGCCGCCGCATGCATGAACTCGCCGGCCGACGGGTGCTGGTGGTTGGTTATGGTCGCATTGGCACCCGAGTCGCGCGGCTGTGTTCGGCGTTCGGCATGGAAGTCGCCGTCCACGATCCGGGTTTCCCCACCCCGCGAATCGCCGCTGACGGGCATATCCCGGCGCCCGATCTGATGGCGGCGGTGGCGGAGGCCGATATCGTAACGCTCCATTGCCCGCTGGAGGACGCGACGCGCGGGATGGTCAACGCGACCTTCCTCGCCCACATGCAGCCGCATGCTTGGCTGATCAATACTGCGCGGGGCGGGTTGGTCGATGAAGCCGCTTTGGCCCACGCGCTGGCCAATGGCGTGATTGCGGCTGCCGGCGTGGACGTGCTGGTGACCGAGCCGCCCAATCCGGAAAACCCGCTGTTCAAGCTGCCCAATGTGGTGCTGAGCCCGCATAATGCGGCGGCACCTTTGGAATGCTACGCCAAGATGTCGCGCCGGGCGGTGAGCAACTTGCTGGATTATTTCGATGGGGTGATTGATCCGGGGTATACGGTTAATCCTGAGGTTTTGGGGCGGAATGCGGCGTCGTAGGGTGCAGTTCCGCTTGAACTGCACCATTCCTGGCGCCGAACCGACGCTGCGATGCTCCCCCATCCAAGATGACAATCACCAAACCCGCGTCACCATCCCATCAAACACTGCATCGGCTGAAATAATTGCCACATCATAGCGCTCGGCCGTCGCCGCCAGCATACGGTCGAACGGGTCACGATGCGTCCAATCCATCATGGCAGCCCGCAGGCAAATTCGCGGGTCCAACCCCGCGACCACCCCGCCCTGGCGGTCGAGCAAAGTTGGCAACTCCTCCACGAACGGCGCCATTTCCGGCCATTTGCCGAGGCGCACTTTCTGCCCGATCTCGAAAAAGCTGATCGGGCTGACCAGCACCGTTTCCGCCCGCAGCATCGCCGATGTCGCCCGGTCAGAAAGCCGTTGGTCGCCCGCCAGGCTCCATGCCCAACTATGGGTGTCGAGCAGGACCGATTTCACGCATCGCCTTCCCAGGCGGCCAGATCGTCAGCATCCATCGGCGCCAGGAAGTCAGGCCCGGTTCCGCCCAACTCGGCTTTCAGCAGCCCGATCTGGAAACGTCCTTGCGGGATGGGTACCAGGCGCACAACAGGGCGATTGCCTTTGGCGATCACAACGTCATCGCCCGCCAATGCAGCGTCGATCAATTTCGACAAATTCGTCTTGGCGGCATGGACAGATGCTTGCTGCATGGGGGGCCTCGGATACTACAAGGCTAACTTAGCTAATCACTCCGCCCTTTTCAAGCCCACCACCTGTAATCCCGGATGCGGCTGGTCGTAATAATCCACCGCCATCCCAAGACGCCGCATGACCGCGATAGACGCTTCATTGTCATGCGTGGTGGTCGCCACAACCCGCCCCACCGCCATCGCACCGAACGCATAATCGATCAGCGCCCCCGCAGCCTCGCTCGCGAAACCCTGCCCTTGCGCCGATGGATGAAAAGCCCAGAACAGCCCGAGTTCCATCATCCGCCCGGCATCGGCAACGCCACCCCATGACGGCAGCCGCGCGAACGGCTCAAACGACGGCACATAGCCGACAAGTCCGAGAAACCGC
>JANYCX010000096.1 GCA_025360065.1 Acetobacteraceae bacterium
GAGGTCGCGCATGGCCGGGATGACCGTGCGCGCAGGAACCGACTGGTCGGGATCATCCATGATGAACGGTCACGCGACAGATCAAAACGTTGCGTAAATATCGCACGCCAGATGCACATCGTCGAAAACCCGACCGCGTCCACCCTTCAGCACCAGCGCCTGGCTGCAATAGGCCTTGACCGCGTCGACGCTGTGAATGGCCATGATCATCGCACAATGCGCGCGTTTCTCGAAAATCTCATGATAGCATTTTTCCTGAAATCGCTTGTCACCGACAGCAAGCACTTCATCGATCAACATGCATTCAAAATCAACCGAAAGTGAAATGCCAAGGGCGAGGCGGGCGCGCATGCCGTCGGAGTAAATGCGCACAGGTTCATAGATGTAGCTGCCGAGTTCGCTGAAGTCGCTGACGAAATCCAGCATCTTCTCGAACGGGGTGTTGTAGATCCGCGACATGAATCGCATATTGTCATAGCCGGTCATCTGACCTTCGAAGCCGCCGCCGAGCGCCAACGGCCATGACATGAACAGCCCGCGATGGATGGTGCCGCTGGTGGGCAACAACAGCCCCGCCATCAGCTTGATCAGTGTTGATTTCCCCGCCCCGTTGCCACCCAGGAAGGCAATACGCTCGCCAGCGCCGCAGCGGAAGTTAATGCCGTCCAGAATCCGACGGTTGCCCTTCTCGGTGGGGAATTCCTTGACCAGATCACGTACAATGATGGCGCGGTCATTTATATCATGGCCAAAATCTGCCGGCACTGCGCTCGGCGGCGCGCGCCGTTTTGCGCCCCAGGAAAACGGCGCGTTCATCAGGGACGCCCCATGCCGGTTGCGGCAAGCATTTTGGACGGCCACGCAATCATCAGAAAGCACAGCCCTCCAACCAACACTGCCGATATCCACAGCAAACGCCACGGGTAAAGCGCGTGGTCCGGCTGTCCGGCGATGACCACCGCCTCGACGTAGCTATGCTGCTTCCGCGCCTCATAATCCGCCATGCGCTGGGCGCCGAGGGCGGCGAGGTAGGTTTTCTCGGCGAACTCACGCTGCAACAGCAGGCGCTCATAAATCTCGATCTTAGGCGCGAACGCGGCACCACCCCCGGCAAGGCTCGCCTGTTCGCTCACTAATTGCGATTGCAGGGCGCGAACCCGGGCGCGGATCGGAGCGACCTGGGGGCTGTTGGGGGCGGCTTGCATGATGATATCGAGTTGCGCCGCGGTTTCAACCTGCTGCATTTTCAACACGCCAATGGTTTCCAGCACCGCTTTGGCCATCAGCAATGGATCGGCCATGCCGATTTCGGTGCGGAATGCGGTCAGGCGACTTTCGGCGGCGCGCGCAATCGCGCGCGTACGTTCAACTTCGTCGTTGGCGATCGCAACAGCATCGCGCTGGGCGCGGGCGTTGAGCGTATTGAGCAGCCTTTCCGCCCCTTTCATCAACACCTGTGCAATGCGCTGCGCGGCCTCGGGCGTAAAACCTTGGGTCCGCAACGTGGTCATTCCGGTGCTGCTTTCGAACTCCGCCGAAATCAGACGTTGGTAAAGCTTGTACAGGCTCTCATCGCTGTCGCCGTTAATCGGGCTTGGGAAACGCCAAAACCAGTCCATGCCGGCATCTCGCAGCATTGCCTTCAACCCAGCCTCCGCAATCACCAGCCGCATCGCATCACGGGACATAATGTAATCGCGGACGGCGTAAGAATCTTCGCCGCTTGCGGTTTTCGGAGCCTCTTCGGTAGAAATAATCTGAGTGCCCAGGCGATTGGCCATGCCGGGCTGACGGACCACGTATTTCGCCTCCGAGACATAGCGATCCGCAGCGACCAGCAGAAAATAACCAGCGGTCAGACTGACCGGCAGCACCACCAGCAACAGGAAGCGAAACAGGATACTGCGTGTCCGTCGGCCGATCAGCCCCGGCCTCGGCGCGAGCGTGTTCTGCCCCGGCCGGGACATGTCCGCCAGCGGAATAAGCTCGATCCAGGAGTCCGGCGCTTCGGGTGGCATTCATAAACCTAGGGTAAAAGCCTCGGCATCAGTACCTCAATCTAGCACGTCAAAGGGGCAAATCCAATAATGTCGCTGAGTTGCGGAAATCGCAGGCGTCTCTTGCCGAGCAGGCGGCTAATATGCGAGCAAGCGCGGTCTCGGCGCGTTGGCGGCTAAGGTGATTAAAATCCCCGCGTCGGTGCGGAGTGAATTCAGGGTAGGTGGATATTCATGCGCATTCTTTTGACCGGCGGGTGTGGCTTCATTGGCTCGGCTGTGGTGCGCCACATTCTGCGCCACACTGATCACAGCATCGTCAACGTTGACAAAATGACCTACGCGGCATCGGAAGACGCGCTCGAGGAAGGGTTTGTCAATCGTCGGCATCTGCTGATCCGCGCCGATATCTGCGATCACGCAGCGATGGCCGAGATCGTCAGCACCCACCAGCCCGACGCGATCATGCATCTGGCCGCCGAAAGCCATGTTGATCGCTCCATCGATGGGCCGGGACCGTTCATTCAGACCAACATCGTTGGCACCTACGTGCTGCTCGACGTGATGCGGCAGTACTATGCCGGGTTGCCAGCGGCACGCCAGGCACGCTTCCGATTTCACCATGTCTCCACCGACGAAGTGTTCGGCGCGCTCGGCCCGACCGATCCGCCGTTTACCGAAACCACGCCCTATGACCCGCGCAGCCCCTATTCGGCGAGCAAAGCGGCGTCTGACCATTTGGTGCGGGCGTGGTTCCATACCTATGGCCTGCCGACCCTGGTTTCCAACACGGTGAATAATTACGGACCCTGGCAGTTCCCCGAAAAGCTGATCCCGCTGGTGACCCTCAACGCGTTGGAGGGGCAGAAATTGCCGGTCTATGGCGACGGCTCGCAACAGCGCGACTGGCTGTTCGTCGAAGACCATGCCGTCGCTCTGGTCCGGGTGCTCGAACACGGGCAGCCTGGCGAAACCTATGCCATCGGTGCCCGCCAACCGCGGACCAACCTGGAAGTGGTGCACGCGATCTGCGATGCGCTCGATGCCCGCCTGCCCGATCCAGAAGGCCCGCGCAGGCGGCTGATCCATTTCGTCACCGATCGACCCGGCCATGATTTCCGCTATGAAATCGACCCAACTCGGAGCGAGGCCGCGCTCGATTGGCGCGCCCCGCATGATTTCAGCGCCGGCCTCGGCAAGACGATTGACTGGTATCTCGCCCATCAGGCCTGGTGGGGACCGATCCGGGCCGCACGCTATGCCGGGCAACGGCTGGGAAAGGCGTGATACGATGAAGGGCATTATTCTCGCGGGTGGCTCCGGCACCCGGCTCCACCCGATGACCATCGCATCGAGCAAGCAGATGCTTCCGGTTTATGACAAGCCGATGATCTATTATCCGCTCACCGTGCTGATGCTGGCCGGCATCCGCGATATTCTGGTGATCTCAACGCCGACCGACCTGCCGCAATTCCGCCGCCTGCTCGGCGACGGCGCGCGTCTTGGGGTGCGCTTCACCTATGCCGAGCAGCCCAAGCCCGAGGGGCTGGCCCAGGCCTTCCATATCGCCGAAGACTGGCTCGCCGGCCAAGCCTGCGCGCTGGTGCTGGGCGATAATCTGATTTTCGGCGAGCATTTTTCGCATATGTTGCAGGCTGCGGCAGCACGAACCACAGGCGCCACGGTTTTCGCCTATCACGTGCGCGATCCGGAACGCTACGGCGTCGTCACCATGGATGACCAAGGGCGCGCCCTGGCAATCGTTGAGAAGCCGACATCACCCGCGTCAAACTGGGCGGTGATCGGTCTTTATTTCTACGACGTTCGGGTGACCGAGTTGGCCAAGCGGGTGCGTCCATCGCCGCGTGGCGAGTTGGAGATCACCGACCTCAATCGCATTTATCTCGAGGAAGGCGCCTTGCAGGTCGAAAAGCTCGGGCGCGGCTGCGCCTGGCTCGATGCCGGCACGCCTGACAGCCTGTTGCAAGCCTCCACCTTCGTGCAGACCATTCAATCGCGCCAGGGCATGCTGGTTGGCTGCCCCGAGGAAGTGGCTTTCCGCATGGGCTGGATTGACGCGGCCGCCTTGCGGGCCGAGGCACGGGCGCTGGGCAAGACCGAACTTGGCCGGGTGCTGACCCTG
>JANYCX010000108.1 GCA_025360065.1 Acetobacteraceae bacterium
CCCCCCGCCCCGGTAATCACCACCGCCCGCACATCCTCGGCATACCCCAACGCCCGAAAAAGATCGCGCAATTCGGCGTAGCTTTCGAACGTCAGCGGGTTTTTGCGCGCCGGTCGGTCAAGCGTGATCGTGCCGACCCGATCGGTCAGCGACCAATCGAAATGCGCCGCCTTCCAGGTTGAAAAATCATGGCGGGCGCGATCATGGGCGAGGGCCATGTGGAGGACTCCAATTGCATCTGCCTGCCATGCTGGTGCAATTTCGGCCAGCGCACCATACAAGGCCCGCCATGCCGCCCGATCATTTTATGCCGCCCACCCCGCCGCGGCCCGCTTTGCCTCTGCCCAAGCTCGAACTTCTGCGTCGGGCGCGGCGCAATCTGCTGGAGATGTTTAGCGATAAACTGCTGAACCAGGACTACAGCGACAGCCAGGTGCTGTTCCAGCGGATCATCATCTGCAACTCGCCAGAAACCGTGCAAGCTGCCCTGGTCGGCCAGCACGAGGCGGTGCAGCGCAAAAGCGCGCAAATGCGCCACGCGCTTGAACCGCTGCTAGGTGACGGGCTGTTCGTCAGCGATGGCCCGGTCTGGGCGCAACGCCGGCGGATGGTGGCGCCGGTGGTGCATGTCAACCGACTTAATCTGTTCGCCCCGGTCATGGCCCAGGCCGCCGGCGAGGCCGCCGATCGCTGGGCCGCCCATCCCCCCGGCCAGCCCGTGGCCATGCTCGAAGAAATGGCCCGCCTCACCGCCGATATCATCTGCCGCACCGTCTTCGGGAGGGCGCTCGCCGGTGCCCAGGCGCGCGAGATCGTCGAAGGGTTTTCCGACTACCAGCACCGTATCGGCCAGACCGACCTTCTTTCCCTGCTCGGCCTGCCGGACTGGCTGCCGCGCCTGCTGACCCCCGGCACCAAACGCGCGGCCCGCCGCATCCAGGCGGTGATCGAAGGCATCATCGCAGCCCATCGCGCCGCCCGCGCCACCGGCACGATCGACGACGAACCCACCATCCTGCGCCTGCTGATGGACGCCGAGGACCCCGACACCGAAACCCACTTTACCGCCGAGGCCTTGCGCAACGAAGCCGCCGTGCTGTTCATGGCCGGGCACGAAACCACCGCCAACTCGCTGGCCTGGACGTGGTATCTGCTGTCCCAATCCCCGCGCGTGGCCGAAAAACTGCACGCCGAACTCGATAGTGTGCTCGCCGGCCGCGCCCCCACCCTCGCCGATCTCGGCGCGCTGCCCTACACCCGCGCGATCTTTGAAGAAGCCCTGCGGCTTTATCCGCCAGTGCCGATCCTGCCGCGCGAGGCCACCGAGGATTGCGAAATCCTCGGCCGCCACGTCCCCAAAGGTGCCATGGTGCTAATCATCCCGTGGCTGCTGCACCGCAAACCATCCCTTTGGGACATGCCCGACCATTTTATACCCGAACGCTTCCTCGCCGAAAATGCCGGCGGCCGCTCGAAATACGCCTATGTCCCGTTCAGCGCCGGGCCTCGCGTCTGCCTCGGGCTCGCGTTCGGGATGACCGAGGCAATGCTGTGTCTCGCCACCCTCGCCCAACGCTTTGCCCCGCGTCTCGCCCCCGGTGCTGTGGTCCGCCCGGTCTGCCGGTTGACCTTGCGGCCTGAAGGCGGGCTGCCGATGCTGCTGGATCGACGGTGAGGCAGTCAGGTTATCATTCTAGTCCCCGGTCGCGATCGGCAGCGTGGTATCCTTCGCCCATTCACCCATTGAGGCGTCGTAAAGGGTAATATCGTCGTATCCAAGCTGATGCAGCAGGAACAAATCGACCGTCGCCGAAATCCCGCCGCCGCAATAGGCGATCACGTGCTTGTCCTTGGTAACGCCGGCAGCCAGGAACTTTGCCTCGGCATCGGCGAGATCGGTGAAGGTCTTGTCGGCGGGCTTGAGCAAGGTCGCGGCTGACACGTTAACACTGCTCGGGATGCGGCCGGGCCTTCCATAGCGGCTCGGGCCGACGCCCTTGTGCAGATCGTTGTTGAGCGCGTTGACGATAACATTGCCCGGCTTGTCGATGGCCGCCAGGATGGCATCGCGGCCGACAAACATGCCTGGGCGGGGATGGGCCGCAAACTGTGCTGGCGCGTAAGGCTTGCCTGGGCCGGTTTCGGTGAGGCGGCCCTCGGCCTTCCATTTATCGAACCCGCCATCAAGCACCGCGGCATCGAAGCCGAGTGACCGCAGCATCCACCAAGCCCGCGTCGCCCACATCACCATCGGCCCGAGATTATAGAGCACCACCTTGGTGCCCGGCCCAACCCCGTGGCGACCGAAAGCGCCGCCAACCTGGGCGACATCGGCCATCATGAAACGCAGCTTGGTGGTTTGGTCGGAGAACTCGCCTTGCAGATCGAGAAAATTGGCGCCCGGCACATGGGCGGCCGCGAAGGTTTCAAACCCCGGCAGGGCGGTGTAGGGCCCATCGCTGCCGGGCGGCGGCGGGTTGAGGTGGGTGGTGCAGTCAAACAGGCGCAAATTCGGATCGCCGAGCATGGCGGCAAGCTGGTCGGTGCTGACGAGGGCGTTTGGATCGCGCATGTTTGGTTGCTCCGGACGGGTGGACGAAAGCTTGGCACGAACCCCGACGCAGCGCCATCACAGTATCCGGTCGCCGGCACGCGCCGCCTATACCTAGGACGCCTCCGCCACTACCCTCACCCGGACCACTTTCTTGCGGTCCAACCACCAGGCCAACCCCAGCAGCACCGCGACGCCTGCGACCGCCATGGCCGGGTCGAGCAGCCAGAACCAGCCGGGAAATTGATGCAACGCGGTCGACGCCAGATAAGACAGGAACAACCCGAGGCAGAATACTTCCAGACTATGCCGCCCGAGCAACGCCATCGCCGACCCGACGCGCCCCTGCATCCAGCCGGGATTGCGCGGCACAAAGGCGGCCACCAGCCAGGCCAGCGACAACGCATGCAACAGCCGTGGCCAGGCCAATTCCTGCTTATCGTACACCCAGGCCGCAAACGGCGCCGGCGCCGGCCAGGACAGTTCCAGGCGCCAGCACACCCCGATATAGGCCGACACCAGCAGCACCAGGATCGCCCCGCCAGTCACCAAAGGCGCCCACGCAGCACGGTACGGCAGCGCCACACCATCGCGCAGCGCACGTTTGCCGAGATAGGCCGCCACAAGATAAATGAACTGCCACGCGAACGGGTCGAACCCCATGCCGATCTCGGCGGTCAGGCTTGGCGCGCGTACCCAACCGATCTGGGTCGCACCATAGAGCAATGCCGGCGGGATCAACGCTTTCCAGCCCCAACGTGCCTCCGCCATCATGAACAGCGGCAGCAGCAGCATGCCCCAGACGAACATCGGCAGGATGTCCATCCAGTCGGGCTGGTAGATCAACCCGATAATCGCTGTCACCGCCAGAAGCGGGCTTTCCAGCAACCAGCCCCAGCCGAGCCGGGCGAGTTCACCCGGCAGGATTGTCGCGCTGATGATCGCCAGCATCGCGACAAACAGAATATTTTGCTGGAGGTGGATGCGGTAGAGGCGTCCCGCCCGGCGCCAGATATCCAATAACGCCACACGCCAGCCATCGCGGAACGATTTTAGCGTGTAGACACTGCCCAGCATGAAGCCGGACAGGAACAGGAACTGCTCCGAACTATCCGACAACCCATAGGCGCGATGGATGAACCACTCGCCGACAAAACTGTTGGCGATATGGCTAACAAAGATGCTGACCTGCAACCAGCCGCGGATCACGTCGAGCCGCAGATCGCGGCCCGGCCGGATGGGTACCCAGCTGGTCAAATTTGCCCCCGCGCGCGGGCTCCGCTACGACCGGCTTCCGCCCGCAGGAGACAATTCATGCCCGTAATGTCCGACATTTGGATTCGCCGCATGGCCACCGAGCACGGCATGATTGACCCCTTTGTAGAAAGCCAGAAGCGCGATGGTGTGATAAGCTACGGGCTGTCGAGCTATGGTTACGACGCCCGCGCGGCCGACCAGTTCAAGATTTTCACCAATGTCGACAGCGCCGTGGTTGACCCGAAAAAGTTCAACCCGGAAAGCTTTGTCGACCGGCAAACCCCGGTCTGCGTCATCCCGCCCAATTCGTTCGCGTTGACACATACAATAGAATATTTCCGCATCCCGCGCGACGTTTTGGTGGTGTGCCTCGGGAAGTCCACCTATGCGCGCTTCGGCATCATTGTGAATGTAACGCCCCTGGAACCGGAGTGGGAGGGCCAGGTCACCATCGAAATCAGCAACACCACCCCGCTCCCCGCCAAGATCTATGCGAATGAGGGGATTTGCCAATTCCTGTTCTTGCAGGGCAACGAGCCTTGCGAAGTCAGCTATGCCGACAAGGCGGGAAAATACATGCACCAGCGTGGGGTGGCGCTGCCCCGGCTGGGGTGACCGATCAGTACATCGAGGTCAGCACATTGCGCAGCCGCTTCATTTCCTCAAGCGCCCTGCCCGTCCCCAACGCCACGCATTGCAACGCATCTTCGGCGACCAGCACCGGCAGCCCGGTCGCATCGCGCAGCACCTGGTCAAGCCGGGCGAGCAACGCGCCACCTCCGGTCAGCACGATGCCTTTATCGACGATATCGGCGGCGAGTTCCGGCGGGGTGTTTTCGAGCGCGACCTTCACCGCCTCGACAATCTGGCTCACCGGTTCGGCAAGGCTTTCGGCGATGGCGCGCTGGCTGACCACGATTTCGCGCGGCACGCCGTTCATCAGGTCACGACCCTTGACCTCGCGGAACGGGCCTTCCTCGCCATCATACGGGGGGGACGCGGCGCCGAGTTCGAGCTTGATGCGCTCGGCGGAGCTTTCGCCGATCAGCAAATTATAGTTTCGGCGAATGTAGGAGATGATGGCTTCATCCATCTTGTCGCCGCCGACACGGACCGATCGTGCATAGACGATGCCGCCGAGGGAAATCACCGCAACTTCGGTGGTGCCGCCGCCAATATCGACAACCATGCTGCCCGAAGGTTCGGTGACCGGCAGGCCTGCGCCGATCGCGGCCGCCATCGGTTCTTCAATCAGCAGGACTTTGCGGGCGCCGGCACTTTCGGCTGATTCCTGAATGGCCCGGCGTTCGACCGCGGTGGAGCCGGAGGGGACGCAGACAATGATCAGCGGGGAGGCGAAGGCCCGGCGATTATGAACTTTTCGGATGAAATGCTTGATCATTTCCTCCGCGACCTCGAAATCGGCGATGACGCCGTCACGCAAGGGCCGGATGGCGGAAATGTTGCCGGGGGTGCGGCCGAGCATGAGCTTGGCCTCGTCACCGACGGCGAGGACGTGCTTCTTGCCCTTGACTTCGGCGATGGCGACGACCGAGGGTTCATCGAGCACGATGCCGCGACCCTTGACGTAGACCAGGGTGTTGGCGGTGCCGAGATCGATGGCCATGTCGGCGGACATAAAGCCAAGCAGGCGTGAGAACATCCGGGGCGACCTTCAGGTGGGCAGATGGGGCTGAGCGGCACGGCTTAGCCCTGTGCGGGCCGGCCAGCAAGCTTGGATGCGCCGCTTAGGGTGCCGATCAGGGTGGTGATGTCGTCCGCCACCCAGCCCCCGCGCCGGGCGAGATGCTGATCGGGGCGGCATAACAGCCACTTATGCGGATAAAGCGGGGTGGCGGGCAGGTCGAGCAGGGCCACCGGCAGGGCCGCATTTAACAGAGCGCTGACCTGCACCAGCGGGCGGGTTGCGGCCAGGATGACGTCACTGCGGCGGCAGGCTGCCATCCGGGCCGGCGCCGATGACGAGGACGGTGGTTTGATGGAGTTGGGCAAATCCTGAGTGCGTCCGGGGGCTGAGCGCTATTGCACTGTCGCATGGGATCAGGTGGCGCAAAAATTATTGGACAATTTCGTGCAGTTTAGTTATTAAAATAAACGGTCTTGCCAAAACCCAGTAAACGCCCTCCTTTTGGAGTTCATCCAATGCCTAATGTGAAAGACAAAGTCATCGCCATCACCGGCGCCAGCGGCGGCATCGGGCGGGCAACCGCGCTGCTGCTGGCCGAACGCGGCGCCAGGCTGGTGCTTGGCGCGCGCCGCACTGGCCATCTTGGGGCGCTCGCAGACGAGATTGCGACCGCAGGCGGTGAGGCGACCTTTATCGCCACAGACGTCACCCGACGCGGGGATTTGGCGGCCCTGATCGGCCTTGCGGTCTCCCGCTTTGGCCGACTTGACGTTTTGATCAACAATGCCGGGATCGGGCCGATTTCACTGCTCGACGATTTGCGGGTCGAAGACTGGGAGGCGATGATCGACGTCAACATCAGGGGCGTTTTGTACGGAATTGCAGCGGCATTGCCGGTATTTCGCGCGCAAGGGTCCGGCCATTTTGTCAATGTGTTGTCCACGGCCGGGCTGCGAATTGTGCCAATGCAGTCGGTTTACGCCGGCACCAAGAACGCGGTCCGCACTATTTCCGAGGGGTTGCGCCAGGAGGCCGGCGCCAATCTGCGGGTGACGGTGATCTCGCCGGGGTTTGTCCACACTGATTTCGCGGACTCGATGACTGTGGCCGAGGTGAAGGCGCAAACCATTGCAGCGCGGGACAAAATGGCGATCCCACCCGCCGCCATTGCCCGGGCGATCGCCTTCGCCATTGAGCAGCCAGCCGATGTTGACGTGGGCGAAATCACCATCCGACCGACTGCCCAGGGTTGATATCATCGAGCACGGGAATGAGGTATGACGGCTAATTGCCATATCTCGACGGCAGACCGTTGATCAAACAGTAATCTCGCCCACCAGGGCGATATTTAATACCAAGCGCCCTTGATGTTGACCCATGAAGACTGGGTCAACGGCGCTTGGTATCAGTCTTTGCTTGGCGCACCGCCGCCGGCCAACCCGGTGCGCAATACCAAGCGCCCGAATGGCTGGAAGAGTCAGCCATTCGGGCGCTTGGTATAACGGGCTTGATTTCGGAGTTCCATTAGTCATGCTTTCACCGGTTGGCCTGCCAGAACGGACGATCACGGTTGCCTTAAACCAGCTTCAACGTTATAAATTTTTTCACCACAGTGAAATATAGTGACAATTCGATGACACAAGCTCTCCTCGCGGATATCGCCCGTCGGCTCGACGTCAACGGCCAGCATAAATATGGCCTGTCGGACATCAACCAGATCCAGCACGCCCTCCAGGCCGCCTGGCTTGCCGAACAGGCGGGTGACAAACCCTCCCTGATTGCAGCCGCACTGCTGCACGATATCGGCCACATGGTGCATGATTTGGGCGAAAACCCGGCGGCCGCGGGCATTGATGACCAGCACGAGGATGCTGGCCACGCCTTCCTCCAAGGCCATTTCGGGCCGGATGTCACCGAACCGGTGCGCCTGCATGTCGCCGCCAAGCGCTACCTGTGCGGAAAGGAAGCCGACTATTTCGCCAAACTGTCATCCGATTCCGTGCTGAGCCTGTCCTTGCAAGGTGGCCCGATGTCGGCGGCCGAGATCGCAGAATTCGAGACCCTGCCCTACTGGCAGGACGCGGTGAAGCTGCGTCGATTTGACGAGGGCGCCAAGGTGAAGGGCCTCGCGACCCCCACTATCGCGCATTTCATGCCTTACGTGGCGCAATCAATCGCGGCGTGATCTTGCACACGGTTTGACGGCATCCCAGGTCCAAGCAATCATCCCGGCACCAACGCGGGAGAGACAATGCCGATGCAGGTCCTGGTGATCGAAAACGCCGCTTCCGCCCCGGTTGCCCTGTTCGGCGACTGGTTGCGTGACCAGGGCGCGACGTTGACATTTGTCGGACCCGAGACGGTGCCGGAAACGCCGGCAGGCTATGACCTGGTGGTGACGCTGGGCTCGGCCAATGGCGCCTATGAGGACCTGCCCTGGATCAATCGGCAGCGCGATTTCCTGCGCGCGGCGGCGGATGCCGATCAGGCGATCGTGGCGATCTGCTTCGGCGCGCAATTGCTGGCCAGCGCCATCGGCGGGCGGGCCGCGCATTTGGGCGACCGGCGCTTCGTTGGCTGGCACAACAACGAAACCGTTGCGGACCCAATCTGGGCCGGTCCGTGGTTGCGCTGGCATGAAGATCATCTCGAAGTGCCCGACACCGCCGACGTGCTGGCGCGCGATCAGGGCACGGTGCAGGCCTATCAGTATCGCCGCGCGGTGGGGGTGCAGTTCCACCCCGAAGCCGGGGAGGCGCAGGTGGCGCGCTGGGCGGCGGCGCGCGACGCGAAATGGACGCAGGAGGCCGGGATGACCGTTGCTGGTTTGGTGGCGCAATCGCGCAATCTGCTGGCCAGCGGGACGGCAGCGCGCAACGCGCTGTTTGCGGAAATGCTGCGCCGGGCGTTGGGCCGGCCAGTTTGAACAATTTCTTCTCCCCCTACAGCCATGATTTCATCCGGGTCGGGTCCTGCGTGCCGCCCGGGGCGGTGGCCGACCCAGGATTTGCGGTGGCAGCGACGCTCGATCTGGTGCGCCAGGGCGATGCCGAGCGCGTCGCGCTGATGGTGTTTCCCGAGCTTGGCCTGTCGAGCTACGCAATCGACGATCTGCTGTTTCAGGACGCGCTGCTTGATGCGGTCGAGGCGGGGATCGCGGCACTTGCCGTGGCAAGTCGGGATTTGTTCCCGGCCTTTGTGATTGGCGCGCCGCTGCGGATTGGTGGCTTGCTGTTCAACTGCGCGGTCGTCCTCCATCGCGGCCGCATCCTGGGCGCGGTGCCGAAGACCTATTTGCCCAACTATCGGGAATTTTACGAGGAACGCCATTGCACCACCGGCGCCGGGCAGCGCGGACAGACGATCAGGCTCGCCGGGCAGGATGTCATGTTCGGGGTCGATCTGCTGTTCCGCTCGACCGGCAGTGCCGCGTTCACCTTCCACGTCGAAATCTGCGAGGATGTCTGGGTGCCGCTGCCGCCGAGCACTTATGGCGCGATGGCGGGGGCGGAAATCCTGCTGAATTTGTCAGCAAGCAACATCACCATCGGCAAGGCCGAAACCCGCCGCAGCCTGTGCGGTAGCCAGTCGGCCCGCGCGATCGCGGCCTACGCCTATTCGGCGGCGGGGCCCGGCGAGTCGACCACCGATCTCGCCTGGGACGGTCAGGCGGCAATTTTCGAGAACGGGGTGTTGCTGGCCGAAACCGAGCGCTTCCCGTTGGGCGCGACCATGGCGGTCGCCGATATCGATGTTGGGCGCATCAGGCAGGAACGCATGCGCACCGGCACCTTTGCCGATTGCGGGCGCGGCATGCCGGCCGATCAGTTGCAGTTCCGCATTGCCGCGTTCACGCTCGATGCGCCGGCCGAAGCCCTGCCCTTGCGGCGGGTCGTGCCGCGCTTCCCTTATGTGCCGGATGATGCGGCGCGCCTCGCGCAGGATTGTTACGAGGCTTATAATATCCAGGTTCAGGGCCTCGCCAAACGCATTGTCGCTGCCCGCGCTCAGCGTTTGGTCATCGGCATTTCCGGCGGGTTGGACAGCACCCAGGCGCTGCTGGTGGCTGTGCGTGCGATGGACCGGCTGGGCCGGGCGCGGTCCGACATCATGGCCTATACATTGCCGGGGTTCGCAACGACTGACGGGACCAAATCCAATGCCTGGGCCTTGATGCGGGCGCTGGGGGTAACGGCGGGCGAAATCGATATCCGTCCGGCGGCACGGATGATGCTGGCTGATATCGGCCACCCGTACGCCGATGGTGCCAAGCAATACGACATCACGTTTGAAAACGTGCAGGCTGGATTGCGCACCGATTATCTGTTCCGACTGGCCAACCACAATAACGGCCTGGTGGTTGGCACGGGCGATCTGTCCGAACTCGGCCTGGGCTGGTGCACCTATGGCGTTGGCGACCACATGTCGCATTATAACGTCAACGCATCGGTGTCCAAGACCCTGATCCAGCATCTGATCCGGTTTGTGGCCGCCAATGGTGAACTGGGCGCGGGCGCCAGCGACATCCTGCTGGCGATCCTGACGACCGAGATTTCGCCCGAACTGGTGCCACCCGATGCCAGCGGCGCGATCCAGTCCACCGAGGCAACGGTTGGACCCTATCCGTTGCAGGATTTCAATCTTTACTACACCACCCGTTACGGTTTCCGTCCGTCCAAGATCGCCTATCTGGCCTATTGCGCGTGGCACGATGCGGCAGCCGGCGCGTGGCCACCGAATACGCCCGATGACAAGCAGCGCAGCTATGATCTGGCGGAAATCCGCAAATGGCTGCGCAGTTTTCTGTCTCGGTTCTTTGCGACATCGCAGTTCAAGCGGTCAGTCGCGCCGAACGGGCCTAAAATATCTTCGGGCGGGTCGCTCTCGCCGCGGGGTGACTGGCGCGCGCCATCGGATGGCAGCGCCAGTGTCTGGATCGCCGAGCTTGATGCCAATGTACCGGAGACTTCAGCACAAGGGCAACTCTGATGCGATTTTGTCATTTCCTCAATTTCCGTGCCGAACATGAACCAACGCCCGCCGAGCGCGCGGCGGTTTCGTCGCTGCTGGCGGCAACCCCTGGCGTGATGCAGGCGCTGCTGCATACGCCGGCTGTGGCGCATGACCCGTACCTCAACGACGGTCGCGCGCCATCGCTGGTGATCCAGAGTTATTTTGGCGACATCCAGGCGCTGGAAGCCGCTTTCGCCGCTGGCGGGCCATTGCAGGGATTGCTCGATCTGTTGCCAAGCCAGACAAATGCCGAGGCGACCCAGGAAGCCATGGCGGTGCGGCGCTACATGGTGCCCGATCCGGTGTTTCAGGTCGTCGATGGCGCGCCGCATTGCAGCTATCTGGTCGCCTATGCCGGGCCGGCCGCCGACCTCAATGCTTGGCTCACCCATTATATCGGCCATCACCCGCCGATTATGGCCAAGTTTCCCGGCATTCGGCAGATCGAAATTTCATCGCGGATCGACTGGATGGGCGCGCTGCCAGTGCCGCGTTACGCCCATATGCAGCGCAATAAAGTGGTGTTCGACAGCCCCGAGGCGCTCACCACGGCGCTGAATTCGCCGGCGCGGCATGAACTGCGGCAGGATTTTCATGAGTTCCCGGCATATGAGGGCGGGAATACGCATTATCCGATGCGGACTTGGAATGTGGCGCGAGGACGGTAAGGCAAGCATGTTTTTTTAGGGACCAAAAAAGACCCTTGTCACCCCAATACTTGCCTATTCTCGAGCAGATCCCCGCGCCAAACATAAAGCGCCAACAACGGATCGTCACTCGTGCGCATCGCGTGCGGCAACCAGGATGGATGATGGATAATCATCCCCGGTGGTCGTGGCGCGAAGGGGCGGTTGCCGCGTTGCCAGAACGCGGTGCCGGCAAGCGGGATGCAGATTTCCTCCGCCGCTTGGCGATGGGTGGGATATTCAGTGCGCGGTCCCAGCACCAGGAAGCCGCAAGCGAGACGGTCGGCGTGAAATATCTCGGTCCTGCCGTAATTTTCGACGAATTTGCGGCCGAGTTCGGCTTCAGTATGTCCGTGGTGCCATGCGAGTGCACCGACTGACGCGACCAACAGCGCCGCCAGCGCTTCGGTTGCCGGGAGCGTGCCCCCCATGGCGTGCGGCAGATGGCGCAGCACCGGCAGGGTTTTCGGTGTGTGCGACGGGGCGGCAATGGCGGGCGGCCAACCGGCGAGGAAGCTTTTGGGGGCGTCGCTGGCTTGCAGGAAGCGAAAAATCACCGCCGCGAGCTGGCTGCGTGGCTCGGCGCTAGCCTGGGTGGGCATTATAAAAGCCGCGCCAGGCGCACTGCGGTGTGGCCGCGGCTGGGTCGCAGACTGGGCATCACCAGCAGGCAGTTATCATGAGTGGTGCGAATTTCAATATTGCCATCCATCGCGATCAGGGTGTTGCGATGGGCGATGATCTCGCCGCCGCGATAGGGTTGCAGAAATATAAAGTTCGCGCTGGCAACGGTAATCGTTGCGGTCACTTCGGCAAGAATGCTGCTACACGGCAATATCGGGCCATCCTGGTCGCAACTGCGGAAAAGCCCGGCGATGGCTTGTTCGGTGATGTCAACCGTGCCGCGCGCCCAATGTTGGCCCGCTTCAACCAGCAGCGCCCGGGCGGTTGTTGTGGGGTCGGCGAAACGCGCATAGTCGATCAGGCGTCGTCCGCCAACATGGCCCGCATCGGCGACGACCAGCTTCGGCGTGCCGATCGCCCGCGCCAGGACCCGGGCTTTTTCCGGCAAGCCACACAAGATCAACGGGTCGGACGGCCATAGCATCGAATGCATATCGAGCAGCACATCGACGCCGTCCAGCCATGGCCGCAATTCCCGCGCGCGGGTGAGTTCGATCGACTGGCGCGGGCCATCAAGCGTCGCCGCATCCCAGACCCGGTTAAGGTCCTCATCACAAAAGCGACTATGGGTTGGATTGTCCGGGTCAAAACGATCAAACGCTTCGAGATTGGCAAAGACGAAGCTCAGCCGGCCGCGTTTTGGCCTTGCGCCAGCCGCGAGCATGCGGGCAAGCGCGATGGCGCCGGCAAATTCGTTGCCATGCATCAACGCCATCAGTGCGACATGCGGGCCGGGCAAGTCCGCGATAAAGCTGGTCACCCCCAGCACGCCGCAATTCCCCGCCCGCCACGGCGCAAGATCGGGAGCCGCGAGTTCCATCATGAAACTCGGCAGCTTCGACCAAGGCCGCAATTGGGTGACCGGATTGCTCACGTATGCAGTCTATACGGAAGTGCACCGGTGGCCAAATTTCAGGCGGCGGCTGGAACCTCATCAAGATGGCAGGCCGAAATTCGGCCATCACCGACATCGCGCAGCAACGGTTCTTCTGCCCGGCAGCGATCAAACACGAACGGGCAGCGTGTGTGAAACCGGCAGCCGGATGGCGGATTGATCGGGCTGGGCACGTCACCGCGCAGGATGATCCGGTTGCGCGGCGCGGTCGGGTCCGGCACCGGCACTGCCGACAATAATGCGCGGGTGTAGGGATGGTGCGGATTGGAAAATAACGTGGCGCGATCGGCAACTTCGACGATCTTGCCGAGATACATCACCGCGACGCGATGGGTGAGGTGCTCGACAATCGCCAGGTCATGGCTGATGAACAGCAGCGCGAGGCCGAGGTCGTCCTGCAAGTCGGATAGCAGATTGACGATCTGAGCTTTCACCGACACGTCGAGCGCGGACACTGCTTCGTCACAGATGATCAGATCGGCGCCGGGTGCGAGCGCGCGGGCAATGCCGATGCGCTGGCGCTGACCGCCGGAAAACTCATGCGGAAAGCGTTTCACCGCATCACGTGGCAGCCCGACCTTGTCCATCAATCCGGCAACGCGGTCGGTGAGTTCAGAGCCGTGCGCGATGCCGAAATTGACCAACGGTTCGGCGATGATGTCACCGACCCGCTGGCGCGGATTGAGCGAGCTGAACGGGTCCTGGAACACCACCTGCACCCGGCGGCGCAGCGGGCGCAATTCGGAGGCCGGCAGATTATCGATCCGCTGTCCGTCCAACAGGACTTCGCCCGCGGTGATCGGGTAAAGCCGCAGGATCGCCTTGCCGACAGTGGATTTGCCGCAGCCGCTTTCGCCCACCACCGACAAGGTTTCACCCTTGTTGACGGTGAAGCTGACGCCATCGACGGCGTAAACCGCGCCGGTTTGACGGCCGAGCAAGCCACCATGCAGCGGAAAATGTTTCTTGAGGCCACGAACTTCAAGCAACGGGGTCGCAGTCATGCCACATTCTCCAACTGGCCGGCAAAGTGGCAGGCGACTAAATGTCCAGGGACTTTGGCCTCGACCGCAGGCATGATTGTCCAGCAGACATCCTGCACCATCGGGCAGCGCCCGGCGAAGGCGCAGCCAACCTGGCGTACCCGCAGGCTTGGCACCTGGCCGGGAATTTCGGCGAGTTTGGTGCGGCCACTCGCGTGCAGCGACGAACCGAGGCGCGGCACCGCGCCGAGCAAGCCCTGGGTATAGGGATGCATCGGGCGGGCGAAGATCGAATAAACGTCGGCTTCCTCGACCTTGCGGCCGGCATACATCACCACGACCCTTTGAGCCATTTCCGCGACCACGCCCAGATCATGGGTGATCAACATAATAGCGGCGCCGACCCGAGTTTTAAGGTCGCGCATCAGATCGAGAATTTGCGCCTGGATGGTGACATCGAGTGCGGTGGTGGGTTCATCGGCAATCAGCAATTGTGGATTGCAGGCCAACGCCATTGCGATCATCACCCGCTGGCGCATGCCGCCGGAAAGCTGATGCGGGTACTCCTTCACCCGCCGTTCCGGCTCGGCAATACCAACCAGAGCGAGCATGGCGATGCTGCGCTTTTCCGCGTCCTGCGCTGAAAGACCTTCATGCAGGCGCAAGGTCTCGCCGATCTGGCGCCCAACGGTGAGCACCGGGTTGAGCGAGGTCATCGGCTCCTGAAAGATCATCGAAATGTCTTTGCCACGAATGGTGCGCATTTCGGGCTCGGACAGTTCAAGCAGATTACGGCCCTGGAAGGTGACACGCCCAGCGATCTTGCCGGGCGGTTCCTGTATCAGGCGCAGGATCGACATCGAGGTGACCGATTTGCCACAGCCGCTTTCGCCGACAATGGCCAGTGTTTCACCGGCATCGATATGGAAGGACAGGCCTTCGACGGCGCGGACCACGCCATCAATGGTTCCGAAATGGGTTTGGAGGTTTTCGACTTCGAGCAGCGCCATATTCTTAAATCTTCTTTGCCATGCGCGGGTCGAGGGCGTCACGCAGCCCATCGCCAAGCAGATTGATGCTCAAAACGGTGATCGACAGAAAGATGGCTGGGAACAGCACGATGAAGGGCTTGACCTGCCACAGCGCCCGGCCCTCGGCCATGATGTTGCCCCAGCTCGGGATGGTCGGCGGGGTGCCGGCACCGATGAAGGACAGTGTTGCCTCGGTGATCATCGCGGAGGCGCAGATGAAGGTCGCCTGCACGGTGATCGGGGCAAGCGTGTTGGGCAGAATGTGCTTCCAGATGATTTTCGGCACCCGCGTGCCGGCGGCGACGGCGGCTTCGACATAGGGTTGTTCGCGCAGCGACAGCACCACGCCGCGCACCAGGCGCGCAACCCGGGGGATTTCAGTGATGGTGATGGCGATGATCACGTTGCCGACACTGCCGCGCGTCAACGCCATTAGCGCGATCGCCAGCAAAATGCCGGGGATCGACATCAGCCCATCCATCACCCGCATCACCACCGTATCCAGCACCCGGATGAAGCCGGAGGTGAGGCCGATGAACATGCCGATCACCGAGGCAAACAACGCCACCATCACCCCGACTTGCAGCGACACCCGGGTGCCATAAAGCACCCGCGAATAAATGTCGCGGCCCAGCATGTCAGTGCCGAACCAGTAGATTTCCGAGGGCGAGCGCAGCCGCTTGGCCGGTGCCAGGGCAGTAGGGTCGGCGGTTCCAAGCCACGGCGCAAACAGCGCGCTGGCGACAACCAGCGAGACCAGCAAGCCGCCGGCGAAGATGCTGGGGTGGCGATAGGCGAACATCGCCACCTTGCCCCGCTGCTTGCGGGCCGGCAGGACATCGGGCAGTTCAGCCGCGACAGCCGGATCGAGAAGGGTGCTGGACATCAGTAACGGATCCTCGGGTCGAATAATGTGTAGAGCAGGTCAACGCAAAGGTTCACCAGAACATAGGTGAAGCTCAGCATCAGCACGACGCCCTGGATGATCGGGTAATCACGACGCAGGATCGCATCGACCACCAGCCGGCCCACGCCCGGAATGGCGAACACGCTTTCGGTGACCACCGCGCCACCGATCAGCCCGGCAAAGCCGATGCCGATGATGGTAACGATTGGCACGGCCGCGTTTTTCAACGCGTGCATGAACAGGATTGGCCGTTGGCTGACGCCTTTGGCGCGCGCGGTGCGAATGTAATCCTGGCTCAGCACTTCAAGCATGGTCGCCCGGGTGATGCGCGCGATCAGCGCCACGAACGCGCCCCCCAAGGCCGCTGCCGGCAGCACCAGATTGCGCAACCAGGGCAAGGGATCGGAGATCGAAAACGGCGTGTAACCCTGAACCGGAAACCAATCCAGTTGCAGCGCGAAGGTGTAGGCGAGCAAATACCCGACCACAAACACCGGCACCGAGAAGAAGAACACCGCAAACATCATCACCACCCGGTCGATCCAGGTGCCATGCTTCCACGCAGCCAGCACGCCCAACGGCACCGCGACCGAAATCGCGAAGGTCAGCGTCAGCAGCATCAGCGACAAAGACGGTTCGATCCGCTGGGCAATCATCTTGCTGACCGGGAGGTTGGTGAAAATCGACACGCCGAGATTGCCCTGCATCACCTGCCAGGACCATTCGACGAAGCGCACCACGAAGGGCCGGTCAAGGCCAAGCGAGGCGCGGATACGCTCGACATCGGCGGGGGTTGCCTGGTCACCAGCGATGATCGCCGCCGGATCGCCGGGGGCGAAATACAGCAGGCTGAAAATAAACAAGGCAACAATCGCCACCACTGGAATGGTGGCGATCACGCGGCGGACGATATAGGCGAACATTAACCGCTTTCTCCCAAACTAAGCTTTTTGTACGCCCCAGAAAACTGGGAACGGCGCTTTGACCACACCTGATACACTGTTCCGCCATGCCTGATACAGCAAGAAGAACCCGGTCGGCGCATAAGTGACGTTATCGAAGCTTGCCTTGTTCAAGGCTGCCATCGCCAATTTTTCCGCCCCAAGGTCGGCGGCCGCGTACCAATTCAGGATCCCGGCCTGCACGGCGTCCGATTTTGGCCAGCCGAACCAAGCTTTGTCCCCCCCGGCATCGAGCGCTGTGTACGGAGCGGGGTTCACACAATCGGCGCCGGCGTGCCAGCTGTGGAAGATGTTCCAACCGCCCTGGCTCGGCGGGTCCTTCTTGGCACGCCGCGCGCCGAGGGTGCCCCAGTCGGTTGCGACGAAATCGACCTCAAAGCCGATGCGCTTCAACATATCCGCGGTAACATCGCCCTGTGCCTTGGTGATGGCGATATCGGTTGCCACCACCAGGGTGACTTTGGAGCCAAGCAAACCGGCCTCGGACAGCAGCTTTTTCGCAGCTTCGTAGTTGCGCGGCCCCTTGAGCAGATCGCCCCCCTCCTCGGTCGAAACCGGGGTGCCGGGGGTGAAGAAGCTGGGCAGCCGCTTCCACAAATCGGGGTTATCGCCGACCACTGCCTGCATGTAGTCCTGTTGGTCGAGCGCCATCAGCAGCGCCTTGCGGGCGCGGACATCGTTGAACGGCGGGTGCAAATGGTTCATCCGCAACGATCCGATATTGCCAAACGGATCGGCGATGTCGACGGCGATGTTTTTGTTTTTCCGCAGCAGGGGCACCAAATCGGCGATCGGGTTTTCCCACCAATCAACCTCCCCGCTTTGCAACGCCGCCCCTGCGGTTGCAGCATCTGGCATGATTTTCCACTCGATGCGGTCGAAATGCATCTGCTTGCCGCCGGACAGCCAGTCCGCTGGTTCCGGCCGCACGCTGTAATCGGTGTAGCGGTCAAACACCGCATTGGCCCCCGGCACCCACAAATCCGCGCGGAAGCGCATCGGGCCCGACCCGACATATTCGCTGATCAGCTTGAACGGATCGGTCTTGGCGATGCGTTCGGGCATGATGAAGGCAACCGGCGCGTTGTTCTTGCCGAGCGCGAACAGCATCTTGGAAAAGGGCTGGTTGAGGCGGAAGCGGAAGGTCAGATCATCGATCGCTTCGAGCGCATCGAGCCGGGATTTGATGATCTGGCCCATGGTGTCGCGCACCATCCAGCGATTGAGGCTGGCGACCACGTCCCTGGTGGTGACTTTTTCGCCATCGTGGAATTTCAGCCCGGCGCGCAGCTTAAAGGTCCAGGTCTTGAGCTCGGCATCGACGGTATGGCCCTCGCACATTTGCGGCTTGGGGGTGAGCGCGGAATCGATGCCGTAGAGGGTGTCCCACACCAGAAACGCGGCGTTGCGAACCACGTATTGGGTTCCGGCGACCGCATCGAGGCTGGACAGGTTCGCCTGCGGCACAAAGCGCAGCAGCTTGCTGGCCTGGGCGCGGGCAACATTGGGGAGCGCAAGAGCCGAGGTCATGGCCGCGCTGGTCTTCAAAAAATCACGACGCTGGAGCATTCACAAAGTTCCTGATTTGTTGCTTCGTTGATCTCAGCCGTGACCTGGCATCCCGAAGGCGTGCGCCAAAAGTTTTTTTCCCAGCAGGGCCGGCGCCCCGTCCCTGCCGCTTGGACACGTCAGTCTAGGTTTTGCGCAAATTCCAGAACATAGCAAATCCGTTCGGGATGCCCGAAATGTTCTTGCGGTACGCAGGCGCTTGCAACACCTGCCCGAGCGGAACATAGGGCACGTCCTGCATGACCTGACTCCGGAAATCTTCGAGGGCTGTGCTGGTCGGCCAGGCCCAATTGCCGTCGGCTTCGCCGATACCGCGGGAAGTGTGGGGCCGCCAATGCGGCGCCTGTCACGCCCGATCCCTGCAAACCTGTCCGTCGCTTCGCATTTAACACCCTTCCACACTCACCGATTGCCACCCGTATATAGCATCGCAGCATTGCGCGCCGTAGGCCATCGGCATTTTTCACATGCTGGCGGAAAAATTCATCCGAAGACCCGAAACGCCGAGATCACTGCGAAATAGGCGATCACAATTTCGGCCAACACGATGCACGCCAATGCAACGGCAGCAGCGCCTGCGAACCGAGCCAGGCCGGCCCAGGCGCCCAGCACACCAACAGCGTTCGCCACCACCGCCAAAAGCGGCAGGAAGTAGCGCCCCTGAACCCCTTCGATGCGATCAGCGCCAACAGGCGTCCAGATAAGATAAAGCGAGGTTTCCACCAGTAAGATACAGCCGGCGATCAACAAACCGTCCCAGATCAGGACCCAAAATCGTCCGGAGGCGCGGGGCGGTTCAGCGAAAAGGCAAAACCCGAGGCCGATCAAGGGCAACAAATAGCCCGTCCAATGCAGCCAGACACTGAGCCAGCCGAGCACTCCGACCATGGTTTTATAATAATAGGAGCTGTAGTTTTGCAGCGTACTCAGCAAGGTCTGCACATAAGCCATCGGGTGGCCGGTGATGTATTTTACCTGTCCGGCGACATCTGCCCCTTGCTGACCGATCACAGTACTCGGGCTGAGGACCACTAACCATAGCGCCGTCACCACCAAGGCTATTGCGGGCACAGTCAACTGCGCCAGCACTTTTCGGGCGGTAAACCCCGATGTGACGAGCGCGGGCAACGCAAGCAGCAGAATTGGGGCGTAAACAGGTTTGATCGGGCAAAACATCACGGCAGCAAGCGCGGCCACCACCTGCCGGCGCCAGGTCCAGACGCCGTCTGCCCGCACCCGCAGGGCAATCGCGGCAAACAGGAACGCCCACGATATGATCATCGCGTCAGGTGCGGCCGACGCATATTCATAGATCGCCATCGGCAGCAGACCGAACAGCACCATCGCATAGCGCCCGGTTGGCATGGTTCGGACGGCCCAGGCTAACACCGCAATCGCTGCAAGTGCATTGGCCAGGCGGGCGAGGTGCAACAGGCCCAGCGGTCCGACATCTGCCAATCGGCCAGCGAAGACCGCAACTGCCGATGGAAAATAGGGTAACGGAAAATTTCCCGCGGCGCTGCTGAAATCGAGAAATTCTCGACGATCGAGGTCAATTTTCAACGCATAGGATGACAACGTATTCCCCAGCCCCTGCGCCTCCACTGGACGCGGTCCGTGGTTGCGCCGGGTACCGAGGAATGTCTCGATCAGTTCCGGGATCGCGGACGGCAAATCGCCTCCCACCGCCCCGTCTTGAACGCGGCCGAAGAGATGGAATTCGCTGAGCTGGTAGATGCGGGCGAAATGCTGCGCTTCGTCAGGGACCTGAAACGGTGGCGTAATGACGACGAGCGGGACCGCGCCCAACAGGCCCAACACGACGCACAGCATAACGGGACTAAGATACCAGCGGTTCCACCCATAGCCGGCGCCTCCCAAGCCGCGCTGATCAGCGGCCAACATGATGGACCTCGACCGTATCGTTGTCCGGTGCGCTGACCGGACCGAGCCCGATGAGAAACGGATGCAGCGCCGATGCGGGCGCCGCGGCCATATCGAAGCCAATAAAGGACAGCAGTAATTGTACCCCGACGATGATCGGCAAGGCCGCCAGCATGACGGTGCCCGTGCTGGTGAACTGGCCGCTACTGGCGTTGGTCAACCATGCCGTCAGCCCGAATACTGTGCCAAAGGCAACAAACACCAGCCCCCCGATAAGGTGCAACGAAGCGATCGAAAAATCCCGAAGAAAATAGTTATAGAACAGCCGCTTGCCTGCGTTACGCAAATTGCCAAGCAGGAACTGAAAAAACACCCGACCGATGCGCAAATTGCTGGTTTCGTCCCCGTAAATTGCCGTCATCGGCACATCGACAACGCGTGCACGAATGGTGCCTAATCGGAACAGAAGATCGGATTCAAAGAAGTAGCGCCGATGGATCTTGTGGAGTGGCAACCGGGTCAGCACCTTCAGACTGATCGCGGTATAGCCGTTGGTCGGGTCAAAAATCTGCCAATACCCCGACGACATCTTGGTCATGAACGATAATCCGGCATTGCCGACCAGACGCGCCAGAGGCATGGAGATCACATCTTCTATATTGTAGAAGCGGTTGCCCTTCGTATAATCGGCCTGCCCGTTCAAGATCGGGGCAATAAACAGCGGCAGAAGGGATGGGTCCATTTGCCCATCACCATCGATCTTGACCGCAACCTCAGCCCCGTCGGTCGCTGCCTGCCGATAGCCGGTCAGCATGGCGCCACCGACGCCTTGATTTTCGGCGTGAATAAGGACGCGAACCCGTGGGTCGGAACAGTTGGTCAGCACATGCGCGCCGGTCAGGTCCGGGCAGCAATCATCGACCACATAAATCGCGCCCACCTGGTCGCCAATCGCGGCAAGCACCGCCATGATCTGGTTGCGCACCCGAAAGCACGGGATCACCACGGCAATGCGTAAAGCGGGCCTGGGCGGAGAGGCAGTCATTGCAAACCTCATATAAAATTCTTTTTCACTCAACACCACATGGTCACATCGCCATCAGCTTGAGCCAAATTGTGTCAGCACAACGCCGATGCCGATCAAAACAGCGCCGAGCCAGAATACCGGGGTCACGGTTTCGGCAAACAGCAGTGTCGCCGCCAACGGCACCACCACTGCGCCAAGCGCGGTCCAGGGATAGGCGCGGCTCAAGGGCATCCATGACAGGATCCAGACCCAGAGCACGGTCGACATCCCATAAAGAACAAGCGCCATCCACATCCAGATATTGGTGCCCAGCAAGGGCAAAATGTCGGCCACCGGCGCACCGGCAATGCCCTTCGCAGCCTGCTTGAACATCATCTGCCCAACGGCAAGCGATAGGCTGAACAAAACCAGCCAGGCCGTGTTTTCCATTTTTGCTTCACCTGCATGTTTGTCTGCACCCATGCCCATTTCACGCCAAAAAGTCAAAGATGAACGCAAAAACAGTGTCTTAGCGCCGGTCATTTGCTCACCGATTTCCCCAGCACGCCGAACCGATCCAGCCGATCCGCACGGATATGGCGGATGTCGCCACGACGGTACGTAATCCCCTGGGCGTCGAGAAATTCCAGGATGCGGATCACCAGATTGCGCCCGATACCGACCCGATCACGAAATCCGCCGGCGCTGATATCACCGTCACGCGCCGCGAGTTCGGCGGCAATGGCCACCATTTCGGCCACCGCGTCGCGCAGATAGAAATGATCGGGCGCGACTTCCACCAGCCAGGACAGCCGGGCGAAGCGGCGCATGCTGGCCCGCAAAACCGGCTCGCTCATCCGGGTTCGCGCCAGCAGATCGCGCACCCGTGGCGGGCGGAAACGATCGGCTGCCAGTTCATCCTGCAGGATTTCCCACAGCGCCGCATCGGTCGTACTGAGCTGGGCGCGATGATCGGCGAGGCACAGAAACGCGCCGTCCTGGCGCAGAATGCCCGCCCGCAACGCCCGATCAATCACCGCTACCGCAAGCGCGCGTGGCGGTTTGCCCGGCAGGGACGCCCGCAGCCGATCAGGCGCGAGGCCGGGCTGTTCGGGGTGGTCGCGGTGCAAGGCGGCAAGCCCCGCGGTGATCGCGGCATCCAACCCCGCCAAATCGGCCACAGCCAACGCGTACCCGCCGCAGAGCACCGCATCGGCCGCCTGCAGCTGGGCGGCTTGGGCGGTCGGGCGCAGATTATGGCCCCGCACATGGGCAGCCCAGTCAATCCTGGTCAGGGCAAGCATTGCGGCCAGATCGGGCGCGGTGAGCTGGGCGAGGCGCGCCGGGCTGCGCGCCCCCCGCAAGATCGGCCATGGATCGAGCACCACCCCACCGCCGAGGGTTTTGCTGGCACCGGCATCGCGCAGCACCAGCCGATCGCCGATCAAGGCTGCAACCGGCTGATCGAGCACCGCGCGCACCAGCCCGATTTCACCCGGGCCAATCGGGCCGGCAAGTGGCGAGACCCGCGCGGTCACATGGGCGGCACCAAGGTGGAGATGCATCGGCGTATCGGCCCGCAACGCCCGCGCCCCCGGCAGAAGCCGGATGCGGGCGTCAATGCGCTGGGTCGGGGCATGAATGTCGGACGCGACCACATAGTCTCCGCGTGCCACCGCAGCCTTGTCGGCCCCGACCAGATTGAGGGCGAGGCGCTGCCCAGCCACCCCGCGTTCGGCGCGTTGGTTGTGCGCATGCAGTCCGCGCACCCTGACCTCGGCGCCCGACGGTGACAGCACCAGCCGGTCACCGACGGCAATCGTCCCGCTTGCCAGCGCCCCGGTTACCACCACGCCGGCGCCGGCGACCAGAAACGCCCGGTCGATGGCGAGCCTGGCATAAGCCTCGCGGTCGCGCGGTTTCGGACCGAGCGCGGCAAGGGCTGCGCGCAAATCTTCAATGCCAGCCCCGGTCACCGCCGATACCGCCAGAATCGGTGCGCCCGCCAGGCAGGTGCCGGTCAACAGCGCCGCCATTTCGGCGGTCACCCGCCCGACCTCGCCCGGCGCGAGATCGCAGCGGGTGATCGCCACCACGCCCCAATCTATTCCCAAAAGATCGAGGATCGCCACATGTTCAAGGGTTTGCGGCTTAATTCCGTCGTCAGCCGCCACCACCAGCAGCGCCGCATCGATGCCACCAACGCCGGCCAGCATGGTGTGGACGAAACGTTCATGCCCCGGCACATCAACGAAACCCAGCCCTCCGGCATAGGCATAGCCAAGATCGATCGTCATGCCTCGGCGCTTTTCCTCGGGCAGGCGATCAGCATCGATCCCGGTCAGGGCATGGATCAGGGTGGTCTTGCCGTGGTCGACATGGCCGGCGGTGCCGATGATCATCGCGTGGGCCCCGCGGGCGCTGTTGCGGGGCGAGCATGGCGATGGCGGCGCGTTGTGGCAATTGCATCGCGCTTGGATCATTCAAGCGAAGCCTGTAAGCAGCCGCATGGTCAAATTTCTCGCCCGTTTCCTGTCGCCGCCCCGCGTGATCCTGGCGCGGCAATTCCTGCGCTTTGGCATGGTGGGGTTTGTTGGCTTCTTGTTCGATGCCGGCACCGTTTACGCGAGCAAAGCGTTGGTAGGTCTTTATATCGCGGGCATTCTTGCGTACGTGGTAGCGGCGACCGTTACCTGGTGGCTGAATCGGCGATGGACCTTTCAGGGCCTGGGCGGCGGTGGATCGGTCATCCGGCAATGGGCGATTTTCATGTCGGCCAATTTCGTCGGCTTTATCGTCAATCGTGGCATTTATATGCTGCTTGTCACCTTTAGTGCGGTTTGCGCCGCACATCCGATTTTCGCGGTGATGGGCGGCATTCCGGCGGGGATGCTGTTCAATTTCAACCTGTCGCGGCGGGTTGTGTTTCGAACCACCGGCAGATAAAAATGAAGTCTGGGATCCGTTCGACGCTATTGCAGGAGACTGACACATGACCGAACGAGCGCTTCGCGCCCGCCTTCCTGCCACTGCGCAATCCAACCACATTACCGTCCTGCTGGCGGCCATACTTGCTTGCGCCTTCCTGCTGCGTCTGGTGTTCGGGGCCGGCATGTCAGGCAATGACGATCTTACCTTGGGAAATATCGCCCTTTCGCTGCTCGATCACGGCCCGGAAATTCCGAAAATGCACTACGAGGCCAGGCTGGGTCTGACCTATCCGCTCGCCGCAGTGTTTTGGCTTCTCGGGCATGGCGTTTGGCAATTGATCCTGTTGCCGATGATCATGAGCCTGGTGGGCATTTATCTGGCATTCTGGATCGGACGGGACTTATTCGATGCAGAGACTGGACTGGTGGCAGCTGCGGCCCTGGCGTTCTATCCAATGGACGCGCGTTTTGCTGCGCTGTTTTTTCCCGATATATTCAGCGGCGTTGCGATGGCCGGAGCGTTTGCACTGCTTCTCGCCGCCCGGCATTCGGAGCGCGGAAATCTACTCGCCGTCATCGCCGGCATGGCCTGGGCCTATGCATATTACGTGAAGATTGATGCCTTTTTTCTGTGTTTTGTGATTTTATATGCATCCTTGACCGGATTCGTTGCTTGGCGACATTTGGCCATTATGTTTTTTATTACTGGAATTCTGGTCAGCATCGAATTACTAACTTACGGATTATTATTAGGAAGGCCATTTTATCACGCCGAATTAGACAAAATCGCAACCAATGAAGTTGGAGCGGAAAAATATATGAACATGCTCGTCATCCCGAAAGCGATGTTCATTACGATCTATTCGACGGGCTTGAATTTTTACCTCTTGGTTTTTTCCCTTGCCGCGGCCTCGCTGCGCAGAAATCGCGCAGCCCTGCTGCTGGCCGCCTACGTGTTGATTTTTTTCATTTGGATTTATCTCGGAGTTGACCCGTTCGGCACTAAAATTAATGGAAAACCGCAACTAGTCCGTTATTTGCAAGTCTTTGCGGTACCAATGGCAGTGCTGATTGCTTGGGGGCTGATGCTGATCTATCGGCGGTTTTCCAAGCTTGGCGCGGTGATCGTCGGCATGGGAGCGGCCACGATCGCGGTTGCGTTCATGGCATTTGACGGGATTAGCTATCAGGCCGCTCGTGCAACGCGCGATGCGCTCACCCGGATAGAGCGGGACAACCTATTTCCGCTGCACTCCGACTTTCAAAGTTCTGGGATCATCATGTTTTTGTTGCGCGATACACCGCATCAGGAGGACTACACCGAAATTCAGTCATACGATTTCCTGACCGGCAAGGGCGAATTCAAGACGATCGACAAAGACCGCGCGTATCTGCTTATCAATCGTGAATACACCGAACGGCTGGAGGCAGGCAGCCGCGTGCCGCCGCTGGTGCCAGACCGTTTCGGCATGCGGGTGACACCGGTCTTCACGATCGATCATCCGCTTCCCGCTTTCGACTATACTGTGATGCGCGGCCTTGCCTGGCTCGCACAGTTCCTGCCGATCGCGTCAATCCGCGAGCAGATCCAACATACCGCCACCCAAAACCTGCGTGCGGCGACGGTCACGGTTTACCGGCTTGACCGCTGACGATCCGCTGCGAAGGCCGGTAGCGGACTGGCAGGCACGGCGCAGACGTGCAGACGTGCCAGTTTACGGCAACCCTGCCGCGCGTGGCCATTTCAACCTGGAAGCTGTTTGATGCCGTCAAGCCCGCATGTCGATACCAAATACTACCAGGTCGCGTCCCCCGGATCGCTTTCGGCACGCGTCCTGATTGGCGCACGCGACCGCATCTATGCCGATTTCATTGGCTGGGCGCCGCCCCACCCGGAGTGCAAATTGTTGGACGTGGGGGTGTCCGACGTATCAACCGACGGCGCCAACTTGCTGGAACGGCTCTATCCCTTCCCACATCAGATCACTGCGGCAGGGTTAGGTGAGGGAGATGATTTTCGCACCAGCTTTCCGGCCGTCCGGTACGTCCAGATCGAGGCCAATCGCCCGCTTCCGTTCGCCGATCGCAGTTTTGATCTTGCTTGCGCCAATGCGGTACTCGAACATGTCGGCAGCCCGGAACACCAAACCAACTTCCTGGCTGAACTTGCCCGGGTCGCGCAGCGGGTTTATATTACCGTGCCAAATCGGTATTTCCCGGTCGAGCATCACACCGCAATTCCGTTCCTGCACTGGACCGATGCCAGTTTCGCGCTGGCCTGCGCGGTGCTCGGCAAGGGCGAATGGACGCGGGCGGAAAATCTGATCATGATGTCGAAGGCACGGCTGCGCGCTGTCTGCCCACCGCATTTGCAGCCTGAGATCGGCACTACCGGGCTGTCGCTGGGGTGGTTCAGTTCGAATTTGTTTCTGCGCTTTAAACAAGGCAAGGCCTAGGCATGACAGCAATGCTTCCCAACCTCGCATCGCGCTGGCCCGCGCTGCGGATCGCGGTCATTATCCCGTGCTACAACGAAGCGGTCGCGATCCCGAAGGTGGTCGCTGATTTCCGCGCCGCGCTGCCGGAAGCGGCGATTTACGTGTTCGACAATAATTCGCGTGATGCGACGGGAGAAATTGCCCGCGCTGCGGGTGCCGAGGTCCGGCGGGAGACTTTGCAGGGCAAGGGCAACGTCGTGCGCCGCGCCTTTGCCGATGTCGAGGCTGACATTTATCTGCTGGTCGATGGCGATGACACTTATGACGCCTCGGCAGCACCTTCGATGGTTGATCTGCTGGTGTCCGATCATCTCGACATGGTCAACGGCGCGCGGGTGACCGATATCGAGGCCGCGTATCGACCTGGGCACCGGTTGGGCAATCTGGTGCTGACCGGGTTGGTGCGGATGGTGTTCGGCGACCGGATATCGGACATGCTGTCGGGCTATCGGGTGTTCAGCCGGCGGTTCGTGAAATCGTTCCCGTCGCTCGCATCGGGGTTCGAGACCGAGACCGAGTTCACCGTCCATGCGCTCGATCTTAAAATGCCGGTCGGGGAAATCGTTACCAAGTATAAGGATCGGCCAGTTGGGTCGGTGTCCAAGCTGCGGACCTATTCCGATGGGCTAAGGATATTG
>JANYCX010000134.1 GCA_025360065.1 Acetobacteraceae bacterium
CGGCCGCAAAGGGCATCGGCGGCGGCTTCCCGCTCGGCGCGGTGCTGGCCAAGGAAGCGGTGGGCAAATACCTCGTCCCCGGCACCCATGGCACGACCTATGGCGGCAATCCGCTGGCCTGCACGGCGGGCAATGCGGTGCTGGACGTGATTCTGGCGCCGGGCTTCCTTGCGGAGGTCGAGCGCAAGGGCGACGTGCTGATGGCAGGGCTGAAGCAAATCGCGGCGGATTTCCCGTCCGTGTTCGAAGGCGCGCGCGGCAAGGGGCTAATTCTCGGCCTCAAATGCGCCGTACCGGCTGGCGAAGTGCAAGCAGCCTTCACCGCGCAAGGCCTGATGACGGTGACGGCCGGGGAAAATGTGGTGCGCATCGTGCCGCCGCTGGTGATTACCGATAGCGACATCACCGAAGCGCTGGCGATGATGCGACTCGGGGCTGCCGCCTGCGTGCCAAATGCCGCCAAGATCGCCGCCCAGTGAGCCTGCGACCGTGAGCGGCGCGTCGGCGCGGAAGATCGACGGGGGGGCGCTGCCTCCCCGTCACTTCATTGATATCAAGGACCATGAGCCGGCAGTGTTGCGCCACATGCTGGACATCGCCGGCAATCTGAAAGCGGCCGGGCGCGATGCGCTCAAGCCGCTCGCCGGCAAGACCCTGGCGCTGATCTTCGAAAAGCCGAGCACGCGCACGCGGGTGAGCTTCGAGGTCGGGATGCGGCAATTGGGCGGCGAGGTGATCACGCTGTCCGGCACCGAAATGCAGTTGGGCCGGGGGGAGACGATTGCCGACACTGCTCGGGTGATGTCGCGCTATGTCGATGCGATTGTGCTGCGCACGTTTGGCCATGCAAGGCTGATGGAAATGGCCAACGCGGCATCCATCCCGGTGATCAACGGGCTAACCGACACCTCGCATTCGGTGCAGTTGATGGCCGATGTGATGACGTTTGAGGAACATCGCGGCCCGATTGCCGGCCAAATTGTGGCGTGGTCGGGCGATGGCAACAACGTCGCGCGCAGCTGGATCGAAACCGCGGCGCGTTTTGACTTCACTTTGCGCCTGGCAACCCCGCCGGAATTGCAGCCGGACCCCGCAATGGTTGCTTGGGCGCGTGCGCAAGGGGCGAGGATTGAACTGACATCCGACCCCGCCGAGGCGGTTGATGGCGCGCGCTGCGTGGTCACCGATACCTGGATCAGCATGTCCGATGACCCCACTGCCAGCCGGCATAATCTGCTGGCGCCCTATCAGGTCAATTCCGCGCTGATGGCGAAAGCGGCGAAAGACGCGATCTTCATGCATTGCCTGCCCGCCCATCGTGGCGAGGAAGTCACTGACGAGGTGATCGACGGGCCGCAATCGGTGGTGTTTGACGGGGCGGAAAATAGGTTGCATGCGCAGAAGGGCGTGCTGGTTTGGGCATTGCTGGGGGCGGGACGCTAACCCGCCATCCGCCGCTGCCACGCCCATAGCGGGATCGCCAGCAGCGACAAAAATGCCGCGCACACCAGCGCGCCGATCGGATCGCCGACCCAATCGGCGGCCCGGCCGCAAATCGACGGGATGATCGAGGCGCCGGCATAATAGGTCGTATAAAATATCCCCATCGCCACAGCGCGGTTTTGCGGCTTGGCGGCCAGCGTCCCCATCTCGATAATCAAGCCGCCATGCAGCGACCCGATGGTGCCAAACAAGATCGCCCAGGTCAGCGGCCAATCGGCAAAGGCCGGGCCGATGACGCTGGCAAACGTCACCATCGTGCCTACCATAAACACTTTGCCACCACCAAAACGGGTGGCGACAATGCCGCCGAGCAGGATCGCCGGCAGATTGCCCCACGTCGCCAACGACATCGCCGCCCCGGTCAGGCCGAGCGAATGCCCGCGTCCGGCCATCAGGCTCGGCAGAAACGCGAGGTAGTTGTGGTAGCCGGCGTTATAGGCAGTCCAGATCAGCCCGGCGATGGCGACCAGCCAGATTTCATGACGCGACGGCCAGGCGGCACTGCGGGCGGTCGCGGCGGGCGTTTCGCTCCAACACAGCAGAAACAGCAGGAACGGCAGGGCGGCGGCAATCGCCCCAGCCATGAACGCCGCCTGCACCCCGAAGGCGCTGGCAATGCCCGGTAGGATGACCTGCGCCAACCCAAGCCCGATCGGGAAACTGCCGACAATCGCACCCATGACATGGGTGAAGCGGTTGCCGATGAAGCGGTCGGCGATAATTTTGCCTTGCAGCACGGTGAGCGCGACCACCCCGCTGCCCGACATCAGCCGCCCGATCATGATCGCCTCAACCGAGCCGAGGGAGGCAACCAGGCTACCCAACACCATGAGGCTGAAGCCGGCCACTGCCATCGGATAGTCACCGAAGCGTCGCGCGGCAAAGCCGGCCGGCAGCGCCACCACCACGCCCGCCGCCATATAGATGCCGACCAAGGTGCCAAGCATGGCGTAATCGAACCCGTAAAACCTGGCGAGGTCCGGCCCGAGGGTCGAAATCGTTTGCAACTGGAAGCCGAACGCGATGCGCGACAATCCGATTGCCAGCGCCACGCCGGCGGCACTGCCACGCAGCCTCATGAAACTGGTTTTTCCATGTCCACCGCCGCCGCATCGGCTTGCCGCATGTCGTGGATGATAAAGTCTTGGCGCCCCTGCATTTCGGCAAGCTAGCCGACGGCGCGCGCTCTGCCTATGTTACGGAGATGCGTGAACCTGTTGCGAATGCCTCCCCCGCGTTTCTTGATGCCGACCGCCCGGACGTCCCCGATCTGGTGGTGTCGCGCGGCATCGTGCCGTTTTATCTGCCCGACCGCCCGGTGCGCGGCCGCCTGATCCGGCTGGAAAAGCTTGCCGACGCGCTGCTCAGCCGGCACGACAATCACGACGCTGTCACCAGCCTGACTGGGCAGGCGCTGGCGCTGGTGGCAGCCTTGGCATCGGCGCTGAAATTCAAAGGGTCGTTCAGCCTGCAGGCCAAGGGCGACGGGCCGATCCGCATGTTGCTCGCCGACTGCACTGATAATGGCGAGTTGCGCGGCTATGCCCAGGCCAATCCGGAGCGTATGGCGGAATTGCTGGCCCGCGAGACCGCCCCCTCGGCGCGCGATCTGATCGGCGACGGATATCTCGCCTTCACGGTTGACCAGGGCGTCCACACCGAACGCCATCAGGGCATCGTTTCAATCACCGGCACCACTTTGTCCGACATGGCGCTGCATTATTTCGCGACGTCGGAACAAATCGCCTGCACCATCCGCCTTGCCTGTGCGCGCACGCCCACCGGCTGGCGGGCCAGCGCGCTGATCCTGGAAAAAATCGCCGGTGGCGGCGGGGTTGATCCGGGGCTGACCGCGGCCGAACAGGAAGAAGCCTGGCGCACCGCCAATATCCTGGCCGAAACGCTGACCGACGCGGAATTACTCGATGATACCGTGGCATCCGACACGCTGCTGTTCCGCCTGTTCCACACTGAAGGCGTGGCCGCCGATCTGCCGCGCGCGCTCGCCTATGGCTGCCGCTGTTCGCGCCAACGCCTGACCGGGATGCTGGAAACCTTCAGCACTGACGATCTCGACCACATGGACACCGAGGGCGCGATCGTGATGACCTGCGAATTCTGCAATTATGATTTCCGCTTCGACCGCGGCGATGTTCGCGGCCAGCGGACCGACCATTGAGAGCCAACATGACCCTGCGCGCCCTGCTGCTGTTGCCGTTGCTGACCTTGGTGGCCTGCGAAACCGCGCCGCCGGAACCGATCTACGCAACGCCGTCTTATGAATATCTGCCAAAGATCAAGCTCGATGTCCGCGACATTGACATCAACGATAGCTGGGCGCCGCGCGGCAGTCAGCGCCATGTTGAGGCACGGTCGCCCATTCAGCCACGCGATGCGTTACGCGTCATGGCGGTGGAGCGGATGATCAGCGGTGGCACCCAAGGACGGGCCGCGTTCACGATCACCGATGCATCGTTGGTGCAGGCCAGCGGCAGGGTCACAGCGCATTTCGCCGTCAGGATCGATTTGTTCGATGACGCCGATGCCAAGCTTGCCGAGGTGCCGGCGGATGTGTCGCGGGTGGCGCCCTTGCCCGATGACAGCGCCGCTGCGACCAGGATCGTGCTGTACCGGCTGGTCAACGCGGCGATGGCGGATATGAATGTCGAGCTGGAATATCAGCTGCGGCAGAAGATGAAGACGCTGCTGCAATCCACGAGTGCTGCGGCACCCGAGGCCGGGCCGGTGGTGACCGAGGATCTCAACGCGTCAAAAACCGGCGATCCGAACCCGAGCGGATTCCTCAAAGCGCCGGTTGGGGCGAAACCGACGCCTTAAACCAGGAAGAACGCCATCGCGGCGAGCAGCACGACTAGCAAAACGCTGCTGATGGTGACGAAGTTGCAAAATCCAGAC
This sequence comes from Acetobacteraceae bacterium, assembly GCA_025360065.1. GTDB lineage: Bacteria > Pseudomonadota > Alphaproteobacteria > Acetobacterales > Acetobacteraceae > CAITOL01. The sequence continues at coordinate 4,420 of JANYCX010000134.1, forward strand.
CAGAACTGCATGCGATCGGCCAGAAACGCGTCGTTGCTCAGCGGGGCGGGATTGGTTGACGGTGATTGGGCCATGATGCGTTCTCGATCTGCAAGGGATACCGGTTTTTAAGGGGTTCCGGGCGGGTTCGGCAAGGGGGCTAGAAATTCCGCCAACGCGGGATTGGCCTGCATGGCCGCGAGTTCCACCGCGTTGGGCAGTTGCGGCTTGTCGCGCTGGGCGTTGACCATGCACAAAAACCCGAGCGGGGCGTCTGCCTCGGCACGGAATTGATGCCAGGTCCAGGCCGGGATGGTGATCAGATCATGCGGGCCAACATCGCGCACCTCGCCACCGAGCAGGCATTTGCCATGCCCCCGGAAGATCATCACCGCATGACTGTGCTCGTGGCGTTCGAGGGTGGAATAACCACCGGCGGCCATTTCGAAATAGCGCAGTTCGCAGCCCAAGGCAGGTTCGCTGAACAGGGTTTGCCGGGTGATGGCGCGGAAAACCGGGCTGCCGGCGGCATCAAGCTGGTCTTCCTTGTAGGGGTGCACGCCGACCCCGTCCCAGCGGAAATCCGGGGTGGAGGGGCGAATTTTTGGGTTCATGTGGCGCTACCGATAGGAATGTTGGGCGACGGCTTGGGTGAACTCGGCCGAGGCGGCGGCCAAGCGTTCGCGGGCCAGCAGCAGATTGCCGCCGATCAGCACCATTACCTCGCGCCCATAAAAGTCAAGCATTTCACCAACCCTGGCGAGTGTCATGCCGCCGGCAGGGACTGGAATGGCGGGACGGAGGATGGCATCAAAAGTGGTGGCATTGGCGGCAAGACGCTGGCAGGTCGCCGGCGAATAGCCGAAACGGCCGCCATGGTTGGGGAAGATCACCGCGTCCGCGCCGAGCAGGCGGAACAGCTTGCCGATCAACAGCTCGGGGGCGATCCGTGCGGCACCACCGAGGGTCGGGTGGGCGAAGAACGCCATGCGCAGGTTTTCCCGCACCAGGGTTTGCATCGTGCTGAACCCGGCCAACATTGGCGCCACGATCACCGCATCCAGCCCGCAATCGGTTGCAATGCGCATTTGCGCCCGCATTGCATCCAGGTCGCCGGATAGCGACGGCACGTATCGCGTCTTAGACCCGGTGGCGCGGATGGCGGCGGCAATTGCCGGCACCCGGCTGGCAAAGCGGCCATAGGATTGCTCGGCCATGCCGTGATCGTCCTTGATGAAATCCAGCCCGCCCTCGGCAAAGCGCGCGGCAAGCTCGGCGAGGCTGGCCACCGGCAGGCCCTGCGGTTTGATCGCCGAGCAGGTAAAAGCGCGGCGGGGGGCGCCAACCCGGGCACGCAAGGCGTCCATCCCGATATTCGGGCCGCCAAAAATTTGCGCCAGCGCCGGGGTGATGCTGAGGTCTTCGAGCGTGATGTCATCCTGGAGCGACACATTGCCGAACAGCATGTTGAACAATTGCCCGGCATCGCGGCCGATTGTTTCGAGCGCGAGGCCGATCCGCACGTTGAAACTGCCATCACCGCGATCTGTGATGTCCTGCACCTGCCCGACGATATCGCGCAGCACGGTTTCGTTGCTAATCGCCTCGACCGGCATTTCGACGCTTTGTTCGACGGCGACGGACTGGGCGCGGGCCGCAATCGTGGCGGCGGTGGCGCGGATGCGGTAGGTGACGGTGAGGCGGTCGGTCATGCCGCCGATGTGCCGCGCCTGGAGATGGCCGTCAAATCCTTCTGCATTTGGCATTGCTATCATTTGATGGTTTATGATAGCGTTGCGATCAGACTAGAAAGGACGCTATCAATGTCCGCCATTACCGTACGCAACCTGTCCGACGATACCCATCGCGCCTTGCGCCTGCGTGCGGCCGAACACGGGCGCAGCACCGAAGCCGAAATCCGCGCAATCCTCGACGACATTGCCCGCCCGAAGGATCGGGTGAAAATGGGCGACGCGCTGATTGAGCTATTCCGACCGCTGGGCGGGGTGGACCTGGACATCACCCGCGACCGCACCCCGGTTGAACCGCTGAGCTTCGAATGATCCTGCTTGACACCAATGTGGTGTCAGAAATGATGCGCGATCGCCCCGAACCGCGTGTTGTCGCGTGGCTCAACCAGCAGATTGCCCAAAATTTGGCCTTGTCGGCGGTGAGCCTGTCGGAGGTGCTGTTGGGCATTGCGGCCCTGCCCGATGGACGCCGCAAAATTGCCTTGAGTCAGTCCTTTGGCGCCCAGATGGCAACCCTGTTTGGTCCACGGATTCTGCCGTTCGATGCGGCGGCAGCCAAAGCCTACGCGCTGCTGGTCAGCCAGGCGCGGGCGCTCGGGCGTGCCATCGGGCGGGCAGATGGGGAGATCGCGGCAATCGCGATGGTGCATGGGTTGGTGGTGGCGAGCCGCGATACTGCGCCGTTCGATGCCGCGGGGCTGGTGGTGGTTGATCCTTGGATTATCGCATGACGATCGACGCACCGATGCTGTTGACCGCCGCCCGCGAAGCCGCCGTCCATGCCTACTGCCCATACTCCAACTTCCATGTCGGCGCCGCAGTCCTGGCGGATGGCCGGATCTTCCCCGGCTGCAATGTCGAAAACGCCAGCTACGGCCTGACCATCTGCGCTGAACGCAACGCAATCTTTGCCGCCGTCGCGTTGGGCGCACGGCGCATCCAGGCGATTGCGCTCGCGTGTGTTGATGCGACCGATGACGCCCCAGCATCGCTTCGCATGCCGTGCGGCGCGTGCCGGCAGGTGATGGCGGAGTTCGCCGATCCGGGAACCCCGGTTCATATTGACGGGGTCGGCACTCTCACCATCGCTGACCTGCTGCCGAGTGTGTTTCGGCTATAGCGTCCGATTAGCCCGGGCAACGATCGCCTCAAACAGCACCTGACAGCCGGCGGTGGCTTCTTCGGGTTCGATTGATTCGGCCTCGTTATGGCTCAACCCGTCCTTGCACGGGGTGAAAATCATCGCGCTTGGCACGTGGCGCGCCACATACACGGCGTCATGTCCGGCACCTGACACGATTTCGCGGCTGGAATAGCCGAGCCGGGCGCTGGCCTGACGCACCAGATCGACGCAAGACGGGTCGAACGGCTGGGCGGGGATTTTGAACAGCTCGGTCAGTTCCAAATGGCAACCGCTGAGTTCGGCAATGGCGGCGGCTTCGGAGGGAAATTCGCTGGCGAGGATTTCGACCTCGGCATCGGACGGATGACGGAATTCGACGGAAAACCGCACCTCGCCGGGGATCACGTTGCAGCTATTGGGCAGCACGTTGAGCCGCCCGACCGTGCCGCGCCCGTCATTGCCGCGGGCGCGCATCTTGCGATCGACCAGATCGATGATGCGCGCGGTTGCCACCAGCGCATCGCGGCGCGCGCTCGGCGGGGTGGTGCCGGCATGCGAATCTTGCCCGGTCACCACCGCGTCGTACCAGACCTGGCCTTGCGCGCCGGTGACGATGCCGATCTGGCGGCCCTCGGCTTCCAGGATTGGGCCCTGTTCAATATGGAGTTCGAAATAGGCATCCGCCGGGAACGGCTTGGCTGCTTCCGGGCCGGCATAGCCGATGTCTTTCAGCGCCTCGCCCACCGTTACACCTTCCAGATCGGTGAGCGCATAGGCCTTTTCCTGGGTGTAAATCCCGGCCCAGACGCCGGACCCCATCAGCGAATGGCCGAAGCGGCTGCCTTCTTCGTCGGTCCAGTTGACCAGTTCGACCGGGGCTTCGGTCACCATCCCAAGGTCGTTCAGCGACCGCATCACCTCCAACCCGGCGATCACGCCGAGCGCGCCGTCGAACTTGCCGCCTGTTGGCTGGCTGTCGAGGTGGCTGCCGAACAGCACCGGCAAGCGATTGGGATCACGGCCGGGACGGCGGGCGAACATGTTGCCGATCGCGTCAACCCGCACGGTCAGTCCGGCGGCCTCGCAATTGGCGCGGAAATAATCGCGGCCCTGGCGGTCAATATCGGTGAGCGTCAAGCGCTTCACCCCGCCTTTGGCCGTCGCGCCGAAGCGCGCCATGTCCATCAGGCTGTCCCAGAGCCGTTTGCCGTCAATCGCTTGATTGGTCTGCGTCATGCGCCACTCCTGTCATCGGCGCGCATCTTGCCCAAGCGCCGGGTTCCTGCAAGCTTGGCGGCATGGAAATCGTCCGTATCGCTGTGATTATTGCTCTCCCGCTGCTCGCCGGCTGCACGCTGGTCGATCAACGGACTTTTTATCCGCCGGCAAAGCCCGCGGTGGGACAGCTTGCCGAGGCCGGCCGCCAGACCCGCCCGGACCTGATCATCCGGATTGGCGCGCGCGAACCCGACTGGCATCCGGCGGTTGCGGCCTTGGTTGAGCAAAGCCTCGCCCGCCGGCCAGATGCGCGGTTCGAGATTATCGCCGCCGTCGCCGCGAACGGGGCCGCACTTGAGCAAACCCGCGCGGCACGGGATGTTGCGCAGGCGATGGGCGCGCTGGGCGTGCCGGCAAGCCGGCTGCTGCTGGGGCTGCACACCGATGACGCCGGCGATATCCGCATTTTTGTGCGCTGACCGGCACATGACCCAACGATCACCCGGCGGCAGCCTGGCCTGGGGCTGGTCGCAGCTGGTGTTTACCGCGCTCGCCTGGGGCCTGAACTGGCCGGTGCTGAAACTGGCGGTGGGCGAATTTCACCCGTTCGGGTTTCGCGCCATCACCGGGCTGGGCGGCGTGGCGCTGCTGCTGGCCATCGCACTGGTGCGCGGCGACCGCCTGGCAGTGCCGCGCGGCCAGTTCGGCTGGCTGGTGCTGACCGCGATCCTCAATGTAACCTCAATGATGGGGTTGGCGACCGTTGCCTTGCTATGGCTGCGGGCCTCGGAAGCGGTGATCGTTGCTTATACCATTCCGGTCTGGACCACCTTGCTGGCGTGGCCGGTGCTCGGCGAACGTCCCAAAGCATTAGGCGTTGTTGGTCTGGTGCTGGGGTTTTCCGGGGTGGTGACCTTGGTGGCCGGCGATGTGCTGACCCTGTCGGCCGCCGAATTCGCTTTCAAGCTGCCGGGATTTTTGCTGATCAGCGGCACCGCGCTGATGTTCTCGCTCGGCACGGTGTTGACCAAGCGCCGCCCCATTATCATGCCGCCAGTGCCGCAGGTGGCGTGGCAGGTGTCAATCGGTTTGGCGCCGCTGCTGGTCGCCGCAATCATCTTCGAACGCTGGGATTTCAGCCATGTCACCGGGTTAGGGTGGGCGAGCGCGAGCTATGTCACGGTGATCGCGCTGTGCGGGGCTTACTTGACCTGGTTTGGTGCACTCCGCATCCTACCGGCCTCCACCGCGACGGTGGGCATGTTGCTGGTGCCGATCATCGGGGTGCTGAGTTCGGCGCTGGTGTTGGGCGACCCGCTGGGCGCGCGGCATTTTGTAGCCCTTGGGTTGACGATCACCGGGGTGTTTCTGTCGTCAAGGGCCTGAGCGTTAGCCGGTATACATCGCCGCCATCGCCTGCGCTGCCGCACGGCTATCGCGCAACAGATCGAATTCCGCCCGTTGCAGCCGCCGTTCAAACGCCGTCATGTCGGGAAACTGATGCAGCATGTTGGTCATCCACCACGAAAACCGCTCGGCCTGCCAGATGCGGCGCAATGCCTGGGCGGAATACGCGTCGATCCCGGCGCTCGACCGATCATGGTAATAATCGCGCAAGCCCGCCGCCAGGATCGCCACATCCGACACCGCCAGATTAAGGCCTTTGGCCCCGGTCGGCGGCACGATATGGGCGGCATCGCCCGCCAGGAACAAGCGACCGAAGCGCAACGGTTCAACCACGAAGCTGCGCAAAGGGGCGACGGATTTCTCAATCGAGGGTCCGGTTTGCAGCGTGTCGGCGGCCTCGGTGCCGATCCGGCGGCGCAGTTCATCCCAGAAACGATCATCCGACCACGCGCCGACATCCTCATCGGCGGCGCATTGCACGTAGTAACGGCTGCGGGTGGCCGAGCGCATCGAGCACAGCGCGAAGCCGCGGGAATGGCGGGCGTAGATCAGTTCCGGCGCGACCGGCGGGCGGTCCACCAACACCCCGAGCCAGCCAAACGGATAAACCCGTTCGTATTGGGTGATCGCCGCGGTCGGCACCGCATGCCGGCTCGGGCCGTGATACCCGTCGCAGCCGGCGATGAAATCGCAGTCGAGCCGGTGGGTGATGCCGTCGCGGCGGTAGGTGATAGAGGGTTTGGCGCCGTCAAAATCATGCGGCGTGACGTCAGCGGCGTCGTAGATCGTGGTCGCACCCGCAGCGCGGCGGGCGGCCATCAGATCACTGGTGACCTCGGTCTGGCCGTAAACCATCACTGCGCGGCCCACGAGGTTGTGAAAATCGAAACGCTGCCTGGTGCCATCAAACGCGATTTCGATGCCGTCATGGACCAGCCCCTCGGCCTCCATGCGCGCGCCGAGGCCGGCGGCATTGAGAATTTCGCGCGTGCCGGCTTCGATTACCCCGGCACGAATGCGGCCGAGCACGTAGTCAGGGCTGCGCTGTTCTACGATTACGGCCGCAATCCCGGCAAGGTGCAGCATGTGGCCGAGCAGCAATCCGGCGGGACCGGCGCCGATAATGGCGATTTGGGTTCTCATGCGGGCAGGCCCTCCTTGTCAGCTTGGCGTCCTGCGCACATTCTTCCGATCCGCCATTGCCTGACCGACATTGCCATGCGCCGACGCTGGTGCAAAGAATTGGGGATACCGTGATGCGTATTTTCGCCTGCACGCTGGCAACCGAGACCAACACATTTTCGGCCCTGCCAACCTCGCTTGCCGCCTACCAGGAAAGCGTGTTCCTGCGCCCGGGCGAACACCCGGCTGATACGCCGCTGATGTGCACCGCGCCGCTTTGGGTGGCACGGCGGCGCGCGGCAGAAGATGGCTTCACCTTGATCGAAGGCAGTTGCTTTGCCGCAAGCCCCGCCGGCACCACCAACCGCGCCGATTATGAAATGATGCGCGACGAGATCATCGGCCAGGTGCAAGCCGCCATGCCGCTTGACGGCGTGCTGCTCGGGCTGCACGGGGCGATGGTGGCGCATGGCTACGATGATGTGGAAGGCGATATCGCCGAACGGGTGCGCAACATTGTCGGCCCCGATTGCGTCATCGGAATGGAACTTGATCCGCATTGCCATTTGACCATCAAGCGCGTGTCGCTGTGCGATATCATCATTCTCTACAAGGAGTTCCCGCATACCGACGTGGTCGAGCGCGCCGAGGAATTGCTCACCCTGGTGCTGCGCACGATCCGCCGGGAAATCCGCCCGGTGATGTCGCTCTATGATTGCCGCCAGATCGGCAGCTACCCGACCACCTTGCCGCTGATGCGCGAATTTGTGGACCGCACGGCGGCGATGGAAGGCCGCGATGGGATTTTATCGGTCTCGATCGGACATTGCTTCCCCTATGCCGATGTCCCCGAACTCGGGGGGCGCATTCTGGTGGTGGTCGATGGCGACAAGGCAAAAGCTGACTGGCTGGCGACCGAAATCGGTGAGGAATTTGTTGCCATGCGCGGCCGTACCGCGCCGGAGTTTTTCGCGGTCAATGACGGCATCGCCATCGCCATCGCGGCTAATGCGGCGCCGGTGGTGATGGCTGATCCGGCTGATAATGCTGGCGGTGGCGCGCCGTCGGATAACACTACCATCCTGCACCGGCTGATCGCGGTGGACGCCCAGGACGCCGTGCTTGCGCCGATATGGGATCAGGTGGCGGTGCGGCTGTGCTTCGATGCCGGGCTCGGGGCGAGTTTTCCGCTGCGCTTTGGCGGCAAAACCGGGCCGGCCTCGGGCAGTCCAGTGGACGCGGACGTGACGGTTACCGGGCTTGCGCGCGATTGCTGGCAGAGTTTCGGGCCGACCCAGGTGCCGCTCGGCGATTGTGCGGCGGTGCGGATCGGCGGGGTGACGGTGGTGCTGATTTCCAACCGCACCCAGGCGCTGGGCCTGGAGATATTCCGCAATGTCGGCATCGAGCCGACCGCGTGCAAGCTGGTGGTGGTGAAATCGACCAATCACTTCATGGCCGCCTTCGGGCCGATCGCCAAGAAGGTGATGTATCTCGACGCCGATGGGCCGATTCCGCGCGACTACCGGAAAATCCCGTATCAGAAACTCCAACGCCCGATCTGGCCGCTGGATGCCGACACCAGCCCGGGCCTCATTCTTTAGGTCGAGATTCCACGCGTTGCCACAGCCAGCCGATCGCCAGGATCGTGACGAGGCCGAGGCCGGCCATGATTTCGACGGCGGCGCGCAAACCAAACCCGTCGGCCAGGGCGCCGATGGCCAGTTGGCCGAGCGGGCCGGTGCCGATGCAGACGGTGATCAGGCCGAGCAGGCGCGAGCGCATGGCCTGCGGGGCGCCGTTCATCACCAGCAAGGTTTGCATGTTGCTAAACGCGGCCGTGCCGGTGCCACCGATTAGCAGCAACAGGCACGCTGACCAGAAACCCGGCGCCAACGGCAGCAGCAGAAGGCAGACGGTAAACAACGCCGAACCCGAGATCATCAGCGTGCGCGGCGCCATGCGCGGGGTCCGGCTGGTCAGCCAGGCACCGGCCAGGAGTGCGCCGGCCGATTCAGCCGCCCCCAGCACCCCCACCATCGCGTTCGGCACCGCAAACAGCTTCAGCGCCAGCGGGGCGATCAACGCCGAATAGCAAAAACCGAACATGTTCATCGCCACCGTCACCGCCAGGACTGCGGCAACCTGCGGGATCGAGGCTGCCGCGCGCAAACCATCCGCCAGATCGGACAGCACACCGGACAGGGACAGCGGCCGCGGGATTTGGTGGTGATGGATCGGGCGCGCCAGCACAAAATTGGTCAGGCTGAGCACCGAGGTGATGAAGTATGCCCCAGCCAATCCGCCAAGCTGATAGGTAATGCCTGCCAGCAATGGGCCAATCATGCGGGTGGTCGCCCCGGCCAGGCTGTCAACCGCGATCACCCGCGCCAGCATGCCAGGGGCTGCGGAATCGGCAACCATGCGCCGGCGGCTCGACATCTCGGTGGACCACACCGTGCCGCCCAGAAACGCGGCAATCCCGACATGCCAGGGCTGGGCCAACCCAGCGAGGCCCAGGCCGCAGATTGTTGCCGACAGGGTGGCGGTGATCAGCATCCCGACCATGATGATGCGCTTGCGGTCGATGGCGTCGGAGATAACGCCGGCAAAGGCTCCGAACATCATCATCGGCAAGGTGCGTGCAGCGGTTACCGCGGCGACGGCAAAGCCCGAGCCGGTCAGTTCAAAGGTGAACAAGGCGGCAGCCAGCAATTCGAGCCAACGCACCACGTTATTGGCGCCGCCAATCATCCATAGTCGGGTAATATCATGGCCAGCCAGTCTTTGCGTTTCCATCCAGACCCAGTGTGCGACGCCCAGCCGGCGCCGTCACCCCCCGGCGCTGAAGGGCCTGCCCAACATTGCCGGGCGATGCAGGCGAATGCGGCGGCGGTCGCGCGATATCAGCACCAGCACCAGGATGGTGCCGAGATAGGGCAGTGCCGACAGCAGCGCGGTCGGCACTGGCACCCCAAGCGCCTGCATGTAGAGC
>JANYCX010000171.1 GCA_025360065.1 Acetobacteraceae bacterium
ACCGCGCCGCGCATCCAGACGTTCCGCAGGCCCTTCTTCAGGAGCACTGTGGTCAGGGTGGCGGTGGTGATGCCCGCAAGGGCTGCTTTGGTTTTGGCGTCGAGTGTCATGGTTGGAATTTCCCCAGCAGTAAGCGGGTAATCTATTGCAATCCGACCGTCTTGGCCATGCTTGCACGGATGCGCCAGCGCCCGATTGTCGGCAACGATATGCCGTCCTTGGTGTCCCAGGCCTCGCCGCGGTTGGACATTCGGCACTGGTAGAAAACAAATACGGCCGGGTTTGAAAATGCTTACCCGAGGCCCACCGGTGCAACGGCACCGGTGGCGATTTCGCGCACCAGTTTTTGCCGCATGGCGACGGCGAATTCCTGAAAGCTTTCGCACCACACTGCGAACGCGCCAGGGCCGCCGATGACGCTGGCGCGATAATATTCCACCAGATCGGGTTCCTCGTGCAGCACGCACAACCCGTTGATGGTCACCCCGAGATCGACCAGTCGATCGCGCACAATCTCGGGCACGATGCCCTGATTGGATCGGCCGTCGCCAACCACATCGATCACCAGGCGTTGCGCTGGTGGCACGCGGTCGAGCAGTCCGGCGCAGATCGCCAAGGCTTCCCCGATTGCGGTCGCCGCACCTCGGATGCTGCGTGGGGTGTCTTCCACCGCATCGGCGAAGGCGGCAATCGCCGCCTTGCTGTCGAGCCGGGTCCAGTCCAGCACCACATCCTGCGCGCCAATCCCCGACCAGATCACCACCGCGCACAGGCTCGCCCCGCCCGGTCCGCCAAGCAGGCCCGCCATCACCGCTTCGTGGCGCAATGCCGCGGCACAGCCCGCCGCCATCAGACCGAATTCGTCAAAGGTGACGCTGGCGGAGCAATCGAGCGCGAGGATTAAAGCGAGATCGGCGGGGGGCATGCGCGGGCGGACCTTCCTGGACCGGGCTGACTTGGTCATTCGGGGCGCCAAAGTCGAGTGCGCCTTTTGTTCATTACAGAACTGCGTCCCGTGCCGCCCAGCCTTCCTATCGCGGGCATGGACATCTGCCGCCAAGCGACAAACACTCGGCTTAAATTGCAAATGGCGGGTAGAGCATGGACACAATTACTTTTTGGAACGGCGAATGGCACGACGGCAGTCCGGCGATCCTGGGTCCGCGCGACCATGCCTTCTGGCTCGGCTCGATGGTGTTCGATGGCGGCCGCGCGTTTGATGGCTGCGGCCCGGACCTCGATCTCCATGCCGCCCGCGCGGTACGCTCGGCCCGCGCGCTGGGATTGCACCCCAAGCAAACCCCGGATGAGATTTTTGCGCTGATGCTGGACGGCATCAAGCGCTTCCCGCCCAAGTCGGAGCTTTATGTCCGGCCGATGTTCTGGGCGACCCAAGGTGGGCAGGGGCCGATTTCGGTCGATGGCGATAGCGTGCAGTTCCTGCTGTGCATTTATCTGTCGCCGATGCCGAGCGGGTCGGGCACCAAGCTTGGCCTATGCCGCAGCATTCGCCGCCCGACGCCGGAAAGCGCGCCGACCGACGCCAAGGCAAGCTGCCTTTACCCGAATTCGTCGCGCGGTGTGGCGGAAATGGTGGCGCTGGGGTTTAATAACGGCGTGGTGCTCGATGCGATGGGCAATGTCGCGGAGACGTGCAGTTCCAACATCTTCATCGCCCGTAATGGCGTGGTGGCAACACCGGTGCCGAACGGAAGCTTCCTGGCCGGGATTACCCGCAACCGCACCATGGCATTGCTGCGCGAGGCGGGCGTAGTGGTCGAGGAACGCACCATCCGCCCCGATGAGCTTGAGGCCGCCGATGAGATTTTCACCACCGGCAATGCCGGCAAGGTCCAGGCGGTGATCCGCTATCTGGACCGCGATTTGCAGCCCGGCCCGCTGACCCGCAAGGCCGGAGATCTCTATATGGCCTATGCGAAAACCCAGCCGATTGGCTGAAGCTGGCAGCCGGCACAGTGCGGACGTCAACCAACGGGAGAAACCATCATGGCGCGGCTACCTTATCTGACCCAGGCCGATCTGGCGGACGAGCATAAGCATCTGCTGGCGCGCGACATCGCGCTGTTCCGGCTGATGACGCACAGCCCGGGCGGTGCGCGCGCATTTTCTGGCCTGGGCGGCTATATCCGCAACAAAAGCACGCTTGACGGTCGGCTGCGGGAATTGGCGATCCTCCAGGTTGGCTGGCTTGCCAGATCGCCGTATGAATGGTCGCATCACGTCAAGATCGGGCATGATTTCGGGGTGAGCGACGCCGATATTCAGGCGCTGATCGATGACACCGATGGCAAGGCCACCACCCTTGACGGGCAAAGCCGGGCGGTGCTGCGGGCAGCGCGGGAAATGACGGTGGAGGGCGCGGCGTCGGCGGAAAGCTTTGCCGCGCTGCAAGGGTTTCTGTCGCATGAACACCTGACCGATCTGGTGCTGACGATCGCGTTCTACTGCGCGGTGGTGCGGTTTCTGGCGACGATGCAGGTGGATGTGGAGCCGGAGTATCAAAAATATCTGACGCAGTTTCCGTTTCCGGCGGCCACGCAATAAAACGAGGTAAGGTCTTCTTTGTTTGAAAACAAAGAAGCATAAAAACTTTATGACTCTGTTGCCGTTGGCGTGCGACCTCACCGAGGTACTCCGCCAACGGCAACAAAGTGACAGGAAGTTTTTTTTGCCCTCCCTTAATCGCCAGCCTTCATTAGGACCAGACAATGCAAAATTCAGAACAGATATGGCAATTGGTTGACGCCAAGCGCGCGGAATTCGAGGCGCTGAGCGATCGGGTCTTTGACATGCCGGAAATCGCCTATACCGAATTCCGCTCGGTCGCCGAGCACACCGCCGAATTGGAGCGCCAGGGGTTCCGCATCACCGAGGCATTGGCCGGCATTCCGACGGCGGTGATGGGCGAAGCGGGCGAGGGCGGGCCGGTGATCGCCATTCTTGGCGAATACGATGCCTTGCCGGGATTGAGCCAGGAAGCTGGCGCCACCGAGCATACCCCGCTGCCGGGTGACGGCATGGGGCATGGCTGCGGGCATAATTTGTTGGGCTCGGCGGCGCTGCTGGCGGCAACTGCGGTAAAGGACTGGCTCGCTGAAAACGGCATTGCCGGCCGGGTGCGCTATTATGGCTGCCCAGCCGAGGAAGGTGGGGCGGCCAAGGCGTTCATGGTGCGCGCCGGCGCCTTCGACGATGTCGATATCGCCATCACCTGGCATCCGATGCCGTTTGCCGGGGTGAATGACGCGCGGTCACTGGCCAATACGCGGCTCGATTTCACCTTCTATGGCCGGGCGAGCCATGCGGCGGCGGCGCCGCATCTGGGGCGGTCGGCGCTGGATGCGGTTGAGCTGATGAATGTCGGGGTGAATTATATGCGCGAGCATATGCCGTCCGACGCGCGCATCCATTACGCGATGCTGGATGGCGGCGGGGTGGCGCCGAACGTGGTTCAGGCGAAAGCCCGGGTGCGCTATGCGGTGCGTGCCCGCGATCTGGCGGAAATGCAGGCGCTGGTTGCCCGGGTGCGCAAGGTGGCTGAAGGCGCGGCGCTAATGACCGAAACCAGGGTCGAAATCGCGGTGATCAGCGCGGTATCCAATTTGATGGGCAATGCGCCGTTGGAACAGGCGATGCAGGATCAGTTCCTCCGGCTCGGGCCACCAGAGTTTGACGCGGACGATCGGGCATTCGCTGAGAAAATCCGTGCCACGCTGACGCCGGCCGATATTGAGTCGCAATATCGCCGCGCCGGGTTGAAGCCGCGCCAGGATCAGCCGTTGGCCGATGCGATTTCACCGCTTGGGCTGATCGGCGAGGCGATGCTGGGAAGCACCGATGTTGGCGATGTCAGCTGGAAAGTGCCGCTGGTGCAGGCCGATGGCGCGACGGTTGCGATCGGCACCCCGTTCCATTCCTGGCAGTTGACCGCGCAGGGCAAGTCTCCACTGGCCAAAAAGGGCATGGTGCATGTTGCCAAGGTAATGGCGGCCACGGCTGTGGCGGCGATTGGCGATCCGGGGCTGATTATCCGTGCCAAGGCCGATTTGGCGGGGCGGATTGCTGAAACGCCCTATGTCTGCCCGATCCCCGACGATGTGACCCCGCCCTTGGTGGCGCGGTCGGGGTAAAGCGCGGCGGGGTTTAGCGCCCGCCGGCGTTCGCTACGTCAAAAACAGCCCGTGCCACCCGTGGCGCGGGCGCTTCGGCGATTTGGAGCAATTGCGGCGCGGCCGGGGCGCGATCGGGTGTATTGGCGACCATCACGCCACGGTCGCCGCGATTATAGATGAAGCCATAGGTCGGATAGACGCTGCCAAAGCTGCCCGTGCCGCCCAGGCCAACCCGGACCGAAGTCCAGTCATTGGCATCCGATACGTCGATCACAGCAACCCCGCGAGCGATGCCGCCGCCAGCCCAGTTGGCGTGGTCAATTTCGATTTCGCGTTGGTTCACGACGCGCGATACCACCGCGACATGGCCGAGCCGCATGCGGCCGGTCGCCTGGAAGTTGAGCACGCTGCCAGCTTCGGGGCGGGCGCCGCGTTCATAGGTGCCAGCCGACGAGTTCCACCACTGCCAGGCGTTGCCGGACACCGCCATGCCGGTCACGCTGCGGGCGTATGGCACGCAGCTGATGCCATAGCCGCGCGATGGTGAGCGGGCGACGATGCGCAGATTGGCCGCGCGTTGGGCCGTGGTCATGTTGCGGGTGGATTTAAGCTGGTTCAACGACGATGCCATGCCGGTATTGACCGCTTGCAGCCGCGGCAAAGCTGCGCCGGATTGGGACGCGCCTGGCTTGGTTGCAACAGCGGCTGGCTTTTTTGCCGGGGCGTTGGCGGTGATGGTTTTTTTCGGGTGTGCGGCATCCGCATTGGACGTGGCCGCGTAGCTGGGATGGGCACCAATCGCAGCGATAGCCAATCCCATCAGGCCGATTGTCGCCCATCGACTGGTGCGGCAAATGGCGCGCAGTGCAGTCCCTTGTTTGGGGTTCGGGGCATATCGAGTCTCATCAGAGTGTCTGAGCATGCAGCTTGGGTATCAACCGCATTATGGCGCTGCAACCCAAGAAATACGGTAATGCACGTCAGGCGTGCAATTTGTGCAATCTGACCCTGTGGATAACTCGTCTGACCGAGAATGTAATCCTAAGAAATATTGTGTGATGGGTTTGTGGCAAAAACATCGCGCGTATGTGGCGAAAATATCACTTCGATTCTCGTCACATACGCGCCGATGCTAAGGGTTTGTACGCAGAGCTACTTGCAGGCAGTGACCATGATTTCGACCAGCAGGCGGGGGTCGGCCATGTTGGCTTCAACGCAAGCGCGTGCCGGGGCGCCATCTTTCGGCAGCCAGGCTGACCAGATTTCGTTCATCGCGTCCCGATCGCGAATGTCTTTCACCCAGATCTGGGCTTGCAGCACGCGGGTCTTGTCGGTGCCGTGGGTTTCCAGAATGGCATCGATGCTGGCGAGCACCTGCTTGGTCTGGCCCTTGATGTCCTGGCTGGTATCGGAGGCGGTGCAGCCCTGAAGATAGACAAAGCCGTGATATTCGACGGCTTTGGCCAAAATCTTGTTGGGCTCGGTGCGGATAATTTTGCTCATTGCGGGCGCTCCTGGTTGCAGTGACACCCTTCTACCGGCAAGGACCGGCAAATTGAAGCCCCGCCGGCAGGGCCGGCTCCTCAAAGCCCGGCATTACCGCTCCAGCGAGCGCTCGATCACTTTCAGCCGGCGGGCAACCAGCAGGCATCCCAGCAGGCCGAGCGCGCAACCGACCAGCACTGGCGGTTGCAGACCGAAATACTCGGCGCATTTGCCGTACGCGAGCGCGCCCAGCGCCGGCGCGGCGCGACCGATCATGCCCCACAGGCTCAGCACCCGGCCAAGCATCTGGCCGGAGGTGGAGGTTTGCAACAGGGTCTGCGCCGCGATGCCGTGGATGGTGCCTGCCACCCCCCAAATCGCTGAACAGAAAATCGCCACCGCGAATGACCCGGTGGAGATGAACAGGATGGTCGCCAGAATGATCACAAATCCGGCCACCAGGGTGATCCGCGTCATGCCGTGCAAGCCGCCGCGCATCGCCAGCAACGTGCCGCCGGCCAGCGCCGCGATACCCCCGACGCTGGCAAGCGTGGCAAGCCCGGCAGCACCCTGGTGGAACAGGAGATCGACATAGGGGGCAAGGGTTTCGGAAACCGGCCGGGCGAAGGCGCCGACCAGAAACGCAAACAGCACCAACGGCCCCATGCCGGGATGGCGGACGACGTAATTCACCCCCTCAATCGCTTCGGCGAGCACGCTGGCGGTGGGGGCATGGCCGCGGCGATGTTCGGGTGCGAGTTTGAGTTGCAGCATGGTTAAACTGGCGAACAGATAGGTCGCCGCGTTGAACAGCATCGCCGGTTCAACGCCCCAGTTATAGACGATGATGCCGCCAATGCCGGGGCCTACCGAGCGCGACAGGTTGAAGGTGAGCGAGTTGAGCGCGACCGCCCCCGGCAGGTCGGACCGTGGCACCATCCCCGGCACCAGGGATTGCCGCGCCGGCTGGGCGAAGGTCGAGGACACGCCGAGCACGACTTCAAGGGCGGCGATAATCTCGATCTGGATCAGCCCGCGATAGGTGAGGCCTGCCAGGATCAGCGCATGGGCAACGGTGACCCATTGGGTCACGACCGTCAGATGGACCCGATCGACCCGATCGACGATGGCGCCGGCGAAAGGCGAGATCAGCACTGACGGCGCCAGGCTGCAGAAGGCGATGATGCCAACCCAGGCGGTCGAATGGGTCAGTTGCCAGGCGAGCCAGTCCACCGCGATGCGCTGCACCCACCAGCCGGTCCAGCAGGCAAAGCTGCCACCGTAGAAAATCTGCGTGTTGCGATAGGACAGGACCCGGGTAATCGTCGATAGACTGGCCACGCGCGATCCAGTTCAGGGTTGCGTGGGCTTGGCGGATTTCGGGTCGAGCGGATCGGTGCTGTCACTGCGGGCCTGATTGCCGGCCAGGCACCGGTCGATCAGCTTTTCGCGCGCATAGCGGTTCGCCAGGGTTTCGCTGCCGGTGCCGATCACCCCGGCGCCGCTAAACGGCGCGTCGCGATTGCCCGCGACCGCGTCGGCGCGGAACAGATCGGCCCGGTTCTGTCGCTCATACGCCGCATCAGCGCGCACCCGGCATGCGGCGAGCTGGGCGGGGGTGGCCAATGATCGAAGCTCACTCTGGGCGCAACCCGCCAGCAGGAGTGGCACCAGAACCAGCAGACGCGCGCGCGAAAAAATCAAGATAAAGCTCCCGTGGCAGCGCCGGACGGCGCGGGCAGGCTGAGGTGGCGCAAGGCCTCCGTAAAGCGGGTCTGGTCGAAACGGGCGTCGCGTGTCAACGGCAGGCGTGCGGCAGCGGCGAGCAGAGATGGATCAAGGCTGGCGCCATCACGCTTCAGCACCACGTGGTCGCGGGCCCAGGGCGCCTCCGCCAGCAGATCGACCAATGCCAGCAGGCGCAGGCACAACGCCAGACCATAGCTGGTGTCCATGCCCACAATGCGGTCGATCGCCGACGCCCAGCAGCAGGCGTCGCTGTCGGCGAGCGCCAGATCGGTCCAGCCGCCATCGGGGCGGCGAAAGCGGAACAGACGTGGCCCGCCCCAATGTTCGGCGAGGGCTGCCGCCCGCGCCCGTTCCCAGGCATTTTCCAGATCGCGGCGCCGCACGATCGGCAAAGCTTCGGGCGACACATCGACCAGATAGGTCCGCGTGCCATCGGCGGCGGTACCGACCTGGATTATCGCCGGTTTATTGGTGCGCGCCATCCGAACAGCATGAACCTCGGGGCACCGCGATGCCACCCCAATTTTGGGGCTACTGGCTGACCCAGCCGCCATCGACGCTCAACGCCGCGCCGGTGATGGTCGCCGCACCGTCCGAGCACAGGAAAACCGCCGTCGCGCCAATCTGCTCCGGCGCGGTAAAGCGGTGCATCGGCTGCTTTTCCGCCAGAAACAGCGCGGCCGCCTGGTCGGGGGTAATCCGGTCGCGTGCGGCCCGCGCATCAAGCTGGGCCTGGACCAGCGGCGTCAGCACCCAGCCCGGACAGATGGCATTGCAGGTTACCCCGACATTGGCGAGTTCGATGCCCGCCGTCTTGGTCAACCCGATCAACCCGTGCTTGGCGGCGACATAGGCCGATTTGTCTGCGCTCGCCACCAGCCCATGCGCCGAGGCGATATTGATGATCCGCCCCCAGCCGCGTGATTTCATCCCTGGGATTGCCGCCTGCATCGCCAGAAATGCGCCGGTGAGGTTGATGGCGATCACCCGGTTCCATTGTGCGGCCGGGAAGCTCTCAATCGGGGCGACATGCTGAATGCCGGCATTGTTGACCAGAATATCCAGGCGGCCATGGTCGGACTGCGCCTGGGCGACCATGGCGGCGATCTGGTCGGGATGGCTGATATCGGCGGGCGCGTAGGTCACCGCCACGCCGAAGGTTTTGGCGAGCTCGGCCCGCTGGGCGGCAACCGCACCGGCATCGCCAAAGCCGTTCAACACCAGATTGCAGCCCTCCGCCGCCAGGCAGCGGGCGATGGCGAGGCCAATTCCGCTGGTCGAGCCGGTGACAAGCGCGGTTTTTCCTTGAAGGGTCATGAGAATATCCTTTTTGAGCACTGCTCTGAAAAAATGTGCGGAAGATTTTTTTGCGAGGACAAGCATAAGGGCAAGCTGTTCTTTTTGTGAACAAAAAGAACCAAAAAAACTTTCTAATACTCTGTTGCCGTTGGCGTGGGAGAAGCTGGGCAGTTACCTGATCGATCAAAAATCGCCGTCGGCGATCACTTTCAACCGTGCCGGATCGAGCAGGTCAACCGAATGGGCGTCGGGCAGCGCAATCAGCCGATCGGCCTTTAGGCGGGTCAGCGTACGGCTCACGGTTTCAATTGTCAGGCCGAGATAATCGGCGATGTCAGAGCGCGCCATCGGCAAGGCAACAATGCGATGTTGGCTGAAGGCGGGCGCCATCGCACATGAACTCGACATCGCGCCACGCGCCAGCAGGAAGCTCGCCAGCCGCTCGCGGGCGGTTTTGCGACCGAGAAGCAGCAAATGTTCGTGCGCCAGCACCAGTTCAGTGCTGGCGATCTGGAGCAGGCGATGTTCGATCGCGGCGAAATCCTCCATCAGCTGCCCCAGCTTGACGCGGCTGAACCGGCACACCCGCATCGGTTCCAGGGCCTCGGCGCCGAAGCCAAAACGGTCGCTGACGGCGAGGCCGAGAAACGTGCCGGGACCCGCAAAGCCGATAATCTGGCGGCGGCCATCGGGCATGGATTTGAACAGGCGCGCGGTGCCGGCGGTGATATTATAGAAATGATCGGCCTTTTCGCCGTCTTCGATGATGCCATGCCCGGCTGGGATCGCGGCCGTTGTCGCAATTGCCGCGAGACGATGGAGATCTTTATCCGGAATTGAATTACATACACTTATGGAGCGTTGTTCGCATTTTGAACAAACTGAAGCCGGCCGGAGTGGCACGACAATGGTCGAGCGGACAGCGGACATTGAGGCTGATAACATGCAATCCCCACAGCGCATCTTGTGATGCAGGCGGCACTATAGCTCAATTTCCGATGGGTAATACCAAGCGCCCGAATGGCTGACTCTTCCAGCCATTCGGGCGCTTGGTATTGCGCACCGGGTTGGCCGGCGGCG
>JANYCX010000172.1 GCA_025360065.1 Acetobacteraceae bacterium
ACCGCGCCGCGCATCCAGACGTTCCGCAGGCCCTTCTTCAGGAGCACTGTGGTCAGGGTGGCGGTGGTGATGCCCGCAAGGGCTGCTTTGGTTTTGGCGTCGAGTGTCATGGTTGGAATTTCCCCAGCAGTAAGCGGGTAAGGTATAGCGATGCGACCAATTTGGCTACGTTTGCGAGCATAGGCTGGCAGTCGCATATCGATGATATTGTTCTTTGTCACATTTTGCGGCTGGACAAAACCGCCATAACTCGTTCCCCTGTGGCCGTCGATATCGGAAGCACCGATGCGGGGCTAAAACAGGGAAGGAGGCTGGCGCGCCGATGGATAGCGAAGCAACACCATTGCTCAGCGTGCGCGATGTGACGGTCCGGTTTGGCGGGGTGGTGGCGCTGGATGCTGTCAGCTTCGACGTGGCCAAGGGCGAGATCACCGGGCTTATCGGCCCCAATGGCGCTGGCAAGACCACCTTGTTCAACTGCCTCAGCCGGCTTTATCAGCCGAGCTCCGGTGAAATTCTGTTCGAAGGCGCATCCGTGCTGGCCATTCCGCGCCACCGCATCGCCTCGGTCGGCATTGGCCGCACCTTCCAGAACGTGGCGCTGTTCGACAAGCTGACCGTGCTCGAAAACGTCATGGTCGGGCGCCATAGCGGCACGCATTCGAGTTTCTTTGCCAATGCCCTGCGCTTGGGATCAGTGATCGCCGAACAACGCGCCGCCCGCAACCGGGCGATGGAACTGATTGATTTCATGGATTTGCGGGAATTCACCCATTGGCCGGCCGGCGGCCTGCCATTCCCGATCAGGAAGCGGGTGGAACTGGCGCGGGCGCTGGCCGCCAAGCCCAAGCTGCTGCTGCTGGATGAGCCGGCGGCCGGGCTTAACCACGAGGAAGTCGCGACGTTGGAAACCCAGATCCGCCGGGTTCGCGATCTTCAGGGCGTCACGGTCCTGCTGGTGGAGCATCATATGAGCCTGGTGATGTCGGTGTCCGACAAGGTTGTGACGGTGAATTTTGGCCGCAAGATTGCCGAGGGCACGCCGGATGAAGTCAAACGCGATCCCGAAGTGATCCGCGCCTATCTTGGGACGGCCAGCTGATGGGCGCGATATTGGAGGCCAAAGGCGTCAGCGCCTGGTATGGCCTGATCCAGGCGGTTACCGAGGTCGATCTGCAGGTCGAACAGGGTGGGGTGACGGCTTTGTTGGGCGCGAACGGCGCCGGCAAAACCACCACCTTGCGTGCCTTGTGCAACATGGTTCGCCGGTCCGGCACCACCACATTTGATGGCGTCGATATCTCGCGGCGCAGCACCGAAGATATTGTGCGCATGGGGGTTGCCCATGTTCCGGAAGGGCGCGGGACCTTTGTTGCGCTGACGGTGGAGGAAAACCTCAAACTCGCGTTCCACACGCGGCGCGATCGGGCCGCCGCGATGCGCGACATGGATTTGGTGTTCGATTATTTCCCGCGGCTCAAGGAGCGCATCCGTCAGCAGGCCGGCACCTTGTCGGGGGGCGAGCAGCAGATGCTGGCGATTGCCCGCGCCTTGATGCTGGCGCCACGGCTGATGCTGCTGGATGAGCCATCGTTCGGGTTGGCGCCGCTGATCGTGCAGGAGATTTTCCGCATTCTTCGCCAGATCAACCGTGATGCGAAAGTGTCGATGCTGATCGTCGAGCAGAACGCGGCCCTGGCGCTGGAACTTGCCGATCAGGTTTATCTGCTGGAAACCGGCAGTGTGGTGACCTCGGGTCCGTCCGACATGGTGCGCAACGATGAAGCGCTCCGCAAAGCCTATCTCGGCTACTGAGGAACACAGCTTCATGGAATTTTTCATCCAGCAAGTCGTCGCCGGCCTGACCAGCGGGGCGATCTATGCCTGCGTGGCGCTCGGGTTGGTGATGATTTTCGTCTCCACCGACCATATCAATTTCGCCCAGGGCGAGATGGCGATGTTTGCGACCTATATCGCCTGGGCGCTGATCGATGCCGGGGTGCCGTACTGGATCGCCTTTGGCAGCACGATCCTGATTGCCTTCGTGGGCGGATTGCTGATCCAGCGCTTCATTCTCAAACCGCTCGAAAACGCCCCCGTGCTGGCGCTGGTGGTGTGCTTTATCGCCCTGCTGTCGATTTTCAACGCCATGGCGGGGATGATCTGGAGCTACACGATCAAGCCATTTCCATCGCCGTTTCCGGCATTGGATCTCACGGGGCACGGGCTGGTGAATGTGCGCCAGCTTGGGGTGGTGGGCGTCACGCTGATCATGCTGGGCATTCTGACGGTGTTTTTTCGCTACACCACCTTGGGCCTGGCGATGCGGGCGGCAGCCCAGAATGCCAGCTCGGCGCGGCTGATGGGGGTGCGGGTGTCATGGATGCTGGCACTCGGCTGGGGGCTGGCGGCAGCCATCGGCGCCACGGCCGGCATGCTGGTCGCACCTTTGGTCTTCCTCGACCCCAACATGATGACCGGCATCCTGGTCTATGGCTTTGCCGCCGCCCTGGTGGGCGGCATCGCCAATCCGGCCGGTGCCGTGTTGGGCGGCTTCATTGTTGGCGTGCTGGAAAACCTGGTGGGCAGCTACGTTATTGGCAATGAGCTGAAGCTGACCTTCGCGCTGGCGATGGTGGTTGGGGTGTTGCTGTTCAAGCCGGCCGGATTGTTCGGCCGCGTTATCGTGAAGCGGGTTTGACCATGGCAGCCGACGCAACCAGTTGGGCGACGAAATCCGGCTTTGGCAAGATGGCCATTCTGTTCTGGGCGATATTGGCGGCGTTGCCACTGATCGGCTTTGTCCGCGACGACCCAAGCTTCGATTATTACATGTTCATGGGCCAGTCGATGCTAATCTACGGCACCGCAGTGCTGGGGTTGAACCTGTTGATCGGCTTTAACGGCCAGATTTCGCTCGG
>JANYCX010000221.1 GCA_025360065.1 Acetobacteraceae bacterium
GTGCAGGTCAGCCGCACCCGGTTGCAGCTTTCGCAGAAATTATGAGTCATCGGGGTAATAAACCCGACGCGTTGGCCGGTTTCTGCGACGTTGTAATAGCGCGCCGGGCCGCCGGTGCGATAATCAGTATCGTCCAAGGTCCAGGTTTTGCGCAGGCGTGAGCGCACCAGCGATAGCGGCAGATACTGGTCGGTGCGGTCTTCCTCGATCGCGCCCATCGGCATGGTCTCGATCAGGCAGAGATCAAAGCCGTGCTCGCCGCACCAGGCCAGCATCGGGCTGATTTCGTCCTCGTTGAAGCCCTTTAACGCCACCGCATTGATCTTGACCGCGAGGCCGGCGGCCTTGGCGGCGAAAATCCCGTCCAGCGTCTTTTCGATCTTGCCGCGCCGGGTGATTGCGGTGAATTTCGCCGGATCGAGCGTATCCAAGCTGACATTGACCCGCTTCACCCCGCACGCAGCCAGCATTTCGGCATGCTGGGCGAGGGTGGTGCCATTGGTGGTCAACGTCAATTCGCGCAATCCGCCAGCGCCAAGCCGGCGGCCCAGGGCTGCGAATAGTTGCTGCACGTCGCGCCGCACCAACGGTTCGCCGCCAGTGATGCGGATTTTGTCAGTGCCGAGGCGGATGAAGGCACCACAGAGGCGGTCGAGTTCCTCGAGCGTCAGCAATTCCGCCTTGGGCAAAAATTTCATGTCGTCAGACATACAATAGGTACAGCGCAGATCGCAGCGGTCAGTAACCGAAACGCGCAGATAGGTGATGGCGCGGCCGAAAGGATCGATCATGGACGTGTGCTCAGCATTGGTTGTGCCCCAACGGGTATAACGAATGTCGGCGCTTCAAGAAAAAGATGCAAGGGGCGGAGCTAAAATTTGCCGCGCCGTCCATCTTTCGTTTACCGTTGGCAAGTAAACCCCTCCTTTAGCATAGACAGGGTGCCGGCACGTCCAGTATGTCGGCATGACATATACGTAAAAAAAACGCCGAACCACTGCCTAGCCGGGCACGTGAAGACCATAAAAGAGGTGGCTATGATGAGCAATGGACTCCGCCTCGCGGAAATCTTGACCATTCGCCTATGCCATGACCTGAGTAGTCCACTCGGGGCAATGCTGGGTGCGTCGGGCGTGGCAGAAGATGAACCGGCATTAGCGGGTGAGGCAATGGCGATCATGGCCGATGCAACCCAGGCGATGGTGCGGCGCATCCGCCTCGTGCGGGCAGCCTGGGGCGAGCCCGCACCAATGTCAGTTACTGAGTTCGCAACCGTGGCAGCCAGCCTGGCGACCAAACGCGTCGCGATCGCCACCGATGATCTTGATCCTAGGGCAGTGTTTGGTGCGGACGGCGCAAGGGTCGCGCTCAACCTGCTGCTGCTGGCGGTCGAAGCCGTACAGGGAAATGGAACGGTCACGATTGGCGGCGACCCATCCGGCGATGTCGTGTTTAGCATCGCAGGCAAAACCTCCGCGTGGCCGGCAGGGTTTATTGGGCTGCTGGCTGATCCGAATAGAGCCTGGACGATGCTTGATGATCCCACCAAACTACAAGCGCCGCTAACTGCATTGCTGGCACAGGCGGCCGCTTTGAGAATATCGGCCCTGCTTGGCCCAAACCAAGAGGCAGCGCCACCGCTGCTGCTTCGGCTCAGCTAAACCGCAACATGCCCGCGGGCTGTCGGCTATGATGCGCCTTGCGGCTTCAGACAGCAGCGATCGATCGATACACGGCCTCCGCCAAGTCCGTGCGCCGAATACCCCGCTGAAGCGGGATAACAGCATAGAGGTCCTTCGACGCCTCAGTGATCGTCACGCCGGCAAAACCAGGCAGCAGGCGCCGTCCGCTGCGTTCCCATACTGGCGCCGCCCGCAGGATGATGCCCAAATCGGTTGGAGGTATAAACAACGCGGTGTCGCGGCGCTCCTCGCGAAACATCGTAGCATGCAGCAGCCGTGCGATCTGCCCCGCCGAATAGGGCTGTCCCTGGCCAAACGGCGTGCTCTCCAGGTGCGCCCACATCCCAGATCGGTTCGGCGTGACCACGAGCAGACGGCCATCATCAGACAGCACTCGCCAAATTTCCCGCAGCAAGGGCCGCACCCGCTCCGCCGCTTCGAGGCCATGCACCAGAAGCACTCTGTCAACGCTGCGATCGGCGAAAGGTAGCGCATCTTCCTCAGACGTACACGACATGTTCGCCTGCCCGACCGGCCACGAGGCAATACCAATTTGGCTTGGTGTCAATGCGATGCAGGCCTGCGCCTTGTCACGCCACTGCCGCAAATAGGGTGCTGGGTAGCCAATTCCCAACACTTTCTTTCCCGCGAGGTTCGGCCACATGGCTGCCAGACGTGCCCGCAACAGCCGCGCAGCGACTGCCCCCTTGCGGGAGCTATAGAATTCTGCCGCCGTCAGGACATCGGTCGCCATGGATGGCATGTTAACATAGTCAGCGACCCTTGGTTGAGGATTTGCGCAAGCCCCCCGTCCTGGTGCAAGGTTTGGCCATGATCATTGCAACGGCTGTCCCGATACTTTCTGACAATTATGCTTGGTTGCTGCGTTGCAGCGAAACCGGCACGACCGCGATCGTCGACCCGGCCGATCCGGGTCCGATCTCAACCGCTATCGATGCGGCCGGCGGGCGTTTGGATATGATCCTGCTGACCCACCACCATGGCGACCACATCGCCGGCACTGATGATATTCGCGCACGCTATGGTGCCCCGGTGATCGGCGCCAAGGCCGATGCCCATCGACTGCCCAAGCTCGACCGTTCGGTTGCAGCTGGTGATACAATTATGGTTGGGTCTGCCTCGGGTCGGGTGATGGAAACGCCAGGGCATACGCGCGGCCATATCAGTCTCTATTTTGCCGATGGCGGCGTGTTGCTACCCGGCGACACATTGTTCAGCCTGGGCTGCGGACGCCTGCTTGAGGGGACCGCTGAGGAAATGTTCGCCTCCCTTGCGCAGTTTAAAACCTTGCCGGGCGAAACCCTGGTGTGTTGTGGGCATGAATATACCGAATCGAACGCCCGTTTCGCGGTACATGCTGACCCCGACAATGTCGCCCTCGCGACCTTTGCCGCGCGCGTGAAGTCGTTACGGGCTGTCGGCAAACCGACTATCCCAAGCGTGATGTTCGATGAACTGGCCTGCAACCCGTTCTTGCGCGCTACAACGCTTGCTCAGCTCGCGGATTTGCGTGCACGCAAGGATAAATACTGACGTCCCTCTATGATCCTAGATTGGAAAAATCATCATGAAGCTGTTCTACTCGCCGGCAAGCCCTTACGTTCGCAAAGTTATGGCCTGTGCAATCGCCCGCGGGATTGACGGGCGGATCGAGCGACTGACAAGTGGAACGGCGGAGTATCAGGCGCAATTGCAGTTGGCCAATCCGCTGTCGAAAGTGCCATGCCTGCTGACGGATGATGGTTTGTCGTTGTTTGACAGCCCGGTGATTTGTGAATTTCTCGACACGGTCGGCGATGCGCTGCCCATGTTCCCGGTATCCGGTGGCGCGCGTTGGCGCGCACTTAAGCAGCAGGCAATGGGCGACGGGATGATGGATGCCTGCCTGATCCGTCGTGGCGAAGTGGGCAAGCCGATGGATCCGGGCCGTGAGGATCTGCATGCCAAGCAAGCCGCTAAAGTTGCGCGCAGCCTCGATGCCCTCGAAATCTATCTGCCGCATAAAGTGTTGGACATCGGAAGCATCACGATCGTGGCAGCACTCGGCTATCTTGATTTTCGATTTGCCGCCGAGCCGTGGCGCCCCGGCCACCCGATCCTGGCAGCTTGGTACGACGAGATGATGAAAGACCGCAGCTTGGCAGAGACCGCGCCGCCGCCTGCTTAAACGGCCCAATATCACCAAAAAATGGTGCGGTTCCGCGTGGAACCGCACCATTTATGCGTGGTGGAAAATTGGGCTTGATTTATACCAAGCGCCCTTGATGTCGACCCATGAAGAATGGGTCAACATCAAGGGCGCTTGGTATAAGGGTCGCGATTTCGATCGGATGATCGCGGCGCACGCACTTGCTGCCGGCGCGATCCTGGTAACCGCGAATGAGGCCGATTTCCGTGACATCCCCGGTCTGGAGTTGATAAACTGGACAATAGGTTAGCCAATTTCTGCCGACTGAATTTCCCCCTGACGTCGGCTGATGGCTGTGGGGGGAATGCAATCCGGTGTTCTGTTCATCACAAGGCGACGAGTTTTGCTGTGGCAAAATGATTGCTTGACTAACGTATAAAGTTAATTGTAATGTCGGTTCATGTTCAGTTTTACCAACATCCTCTCTGACCTGCGGGCCGTGATTGCGGCGCGGGCGGCGCGTGACCGGACTTTGACGGTGTTGTTGGTTGCGGTCTGGGGGCGGATTGCGCGGATGGGCGCGCGGTTGGAACGCTTGGTGGCGCTGTGGCGGGCAGGGCGGGTGCCGATGGTTCGGGCAGCGCGGGCGAAGCGGCCCCGCCGGGCGACAATTCGTCCGGCTTATCCCATGGCCCCCGACTGGCTTTTGCGTAAGCTCGGGTATGAGGTGGTGGCGTTCGGGCTACAGTTGCAGCATTTGCTATCGGAGGCGGAGTGCCGGGCGTTTATGGCGGAGGTGCCGCAGGCGGGGCGGGTTTTGCGGCCATTGTTTCGGATGCTGGGGGTAAACCCACTGCCCGAAATGGTGCGGCCGAAAGCGATGGCGGCGGTGGCGGCGGTTCAGGTTCCGTTAGTTGAACTGGGCTTGGTGGGAGGCGTGGCGGCTCCGATTTTTTCCGGGACGTGATCTGCGGGGTAGTTTTACGTCATTTTTGTTACGATATCGAAATTATAACGTGGCGGCAGACCCCAGTAAAGCCGTTACCTGACTGGACAGCACCCCACCATTGCCATGGGCGATGGCGACATCGCAGCCTGCGACTTGCCGCACCCCGGCGCGGCCCTGGACTTGGCGGACGGCCTCGATCAGCACCAGCAAGCCATACATGCCGGGATGGCAGTAGGATAATCCGCCGCCGCTGGTGTTGACCGCGAGCCGCCCACCGGGGGCGATGCCGCCGCCGGCGACGAAGCGTCCGCCCTCGCCTTTGGGGACGAAGCCGAGGTCTTCGAGGAACAGGATCGTGTTGATGGTGAAGGCATCATAAACCTGGACCGCCGAGACATCTTTAGGCGCGAGACCGGCCATCGCAAAGGCCTGCGCGCCGGAAATCGCGGCGCCGGTAACGGTAAGATCCGGCATCTGGCTGATCGACATATGCGACATGCATTCGCCGACGCCCAGCACATAGGCCGGTTTCTGTCTGAGGGTTTTCGCGCGCGCCGCCGATGTAACGATAATTGCGCCGCCGCCATCGTTGACAAGGCAGCAATCGCGCACTGTCAGCGGGTACGACACCATGCGGGCCGACAGCACCTGGTCGATGCTGATTGGTTCCTTCTCCCAGGCCATCGGGTTGAGCAGCGCCCATTGGCGGGCGGCGACGGCAACTTCGGCGAGATGTTCGCGGGTGGTGCCGAACTGATGCATGTGGCGCGAGGCAGCGAGGGCGTAAGCGGATGCTGGCAGGAAAGGTTTGTAGGGGGTTTCGTACGGGTTGTATTCGCGCGGGCTGGCGGCAGCCCGGCTCACGCTGCGTTGGGTGCTGCCATAGGCGATCAGGGCGACGTTGCACAATCCGTGCTCGATGGCCGCCATGGCGTGGGCGAGGTGGGACATGAACGACGATCCGCCGATGCCGGTGCTGTCCTGGTAGCGCGGGCGGAGGCCGAGATATTCGCACAGGCTGAGGGTGGGCATGCGGAGTTGCGAGGCGGCGGTGAAGACGGCATCGATGTCGGATAGCCTCAATCCGCAATCATCGAGGGCGCGGGCGGTAGCTTGCGCCATGAGATCGACCGGCGAGGTTCCCGGCGCGACCTGCCCGAGATCGGATTCAGCCGCGCCGACAATCGCCACACTGCCGCGGATCATGCGCCGTCTCCGGCTGGGATGAAGGCGGGATAGGGCGGCTGGTCGCCCTCGGCGGCTGCCATGCGCAATTTCACCCGCAGGCCGATGGTGACGGCCATGGCGTCAATGTCGTCTACCCGGCTCATCATGCGGAAGCCTTCGTCAAGGTCAATGAGGGCGACATTATGGCTCGGGGCGTTGCGATTGTTAACGGCGGTGGTGGCGTAAACCGTGCCGAGGCCCTTGGAGACGCGCCATTCGAGCCGGGTGCCGCCGGTGCCGGGGGCGATGACGCGGGGGAAGAAGATGGCGCGGCCAGTGTCGAGATCGACCTGATAGGCGAGTTCGCCGCGCGTGCAGTAATCGGTGTAGATCGCGTTGGGCGAGGTGGTTTTCAGGTCGATCATGGGGGCCTCCTTGTCAGCGCAAGGCTAGGCAATTGCGCGGCGTCGCACCATGGGGCAGCAAGGCTGTATGAGCATTGTTTTTATTGGCGACATCCATCGTGACTGGCGCCCGATTGTTGAAGGGCTTGACCGGCTCGACCGCCTACCCATTGCGGCCGTGCTGATGGGCGATATCGAATGTACCGCCCCGCTGGATGAGCTGGCGCGGCCGCTGCTGGATCGCGGGGTGGCGGTGCATTGGATTTCGGGCAACCACGACAATGATGGCGGGCCGGAGATGTGGGCCAATTTGGCCGACCCGGGGCGCAACCCGATTACCTCGGCCGGCGCGCTGCACGGCCGGGTGGTCGAAATCGCCGGGGTGCGGGTCGCGGGATTGTCGGGGATTTTCCGGCCGCGGGTGTGGGATTCGCGTCGGGCGCCGAGCCTGCGGCAGCGCGCGGAGTTACCGGCCGATCTGGCCAAGCTTGGGCCGTCGCTCCGGGCCGAGCACGTCGCGGCGTTGACCCATTCGCTGTCAACGATTGCGATCTGGCACGAGGATGTCGAGGCGCTGGCGGCGCAGCGGGCCGATGTGCTGGTGGTGCATGACGCGCCGTGCAGCCATCGCGACGGGCATCAGGTGCTGACCGATCTTGCGCGCCGGATGGGTGTGAAAGTGGTGCTGCACGGGCATCATCATGTCAGCTATGTCGCGGAAAATGTCGCTGGCGACTTGCGCGCAATCGGGGTGGGGGCGAGTTGGGGGCTGGGTATGGATGGGGGGGTGCTATGGCGCGGGGAGCCGCCGCGGATGCTGGGGCCGCAATCAGCCGACTGGCGATTGCGGGTGGAACATCCCTAGAGCGTGATCCTTTCTGGTTGAATCAGCGGGCACGCTCTAGCACACTGGTTTCACGATCATCTTTATCCGATCGTATAGGCAAGCTGATCGGATGATGATCTAGCACCTTCGTTTCACGATCATCTTTATCCGATCGTATAGGCAAGCTGATCGGATGATGATCTAATGCCCGCGTAGAATCTGCGACAGGAATAACTGTAAACGATCGGTCTGCGGGTTTTCGAACATCTCATGCGGGGTGCCGCTTTCGACGATTTCGCCCATGTCCATGAAGATCACCCGATCAGCGACCTGCCGTGCAAAACCCATTTCGTGGGTGACACAGACCATGGTCATGCCGTCTTCGGCGAGGCTGATCATGGTGTCCAGCACTTCCTTGATCATTTCGGGGTCGAGTGCCGAGGTCGGTTCGTCGAACAGCATGATCTTGGGCTTCATGCACAAGGCGCGGGCAATGGCGACACGCTGCTGCTGGCCGCCGGAAAGTTGGCCGGGGTATTTTTTGGCCTGCTCGGGGATTTTGACCCTGGTCAGCAATTCCATCGCCACGGCCTCGGCTTCGGCTTTTGGCATCTTGCGCACCCAGATCGGCGCGAGGGTGCAGTTTTCCAGGATCGTCAGATGGGGGAACAGGTTGAAGGACTGGAACACCATCCCGACATCGCGGCGGATGGTATCGAGCGTGCGCAGATCGTCGGTGAGTTCAGTGCCATCGACAATGATGGTGCCTTGCTGATGCACTTCCAGCCGGTTGATGCAGCGGATCAGGGTGGATTTGCCCGAGCCCGACGGCCCGCAAATCACGATCTTTTCCTGGGAACCAACCGACATCGAAATGTCGCGCAGCACATGAAGCGGGCCAAACCACTTATTGACCTTGTCGAGAACAATGGCTGGGCCGGCGTCGGGAAATGTCATTCAGGTTTCCTAAACTAGCGCCGCACGCTGCGGCCAAGTTCGCGTTCCAGCCCACGGCTGTAGCGGGCCATCGCGAAGCAAAAACAGAAATAGATCAGGGCCAGCATGAGATAGACTTCGGTGCTGTAAGCTTGCCAGATCGGCTCGGCGAGCGCGACCTTGCCCGAGGTCAGCAAGTCGAAGATGCCGATGATCAGCACCAGGCTGGTATCCTTGAAGAAGCCGATGAAGGTGTTTACCAGCGGCGGGATTACTGTGCGCAGGGCCTGCGGCAGGATGATCTGGCCCATTTTCTGCCAATAGGTCAGCCCGAGCGCGTCGGCGGCCTCGTACTGGCCCTTAGGCAACGATTGCAGCCCGCCGCGCACGACTTCGGCGAGGTAGGCGGCGGCGAACAGAATGATCGCGACCTGGGCGCGCAACAATTTATCCGGGTTGAGCCCGACCGGCATGAACAGCGGGAACATGACGGACGCCATGAACAGCAGGCTGATCAGCGGCACGCCGCGGATCAGCTCGATATAGACCACGCAAATGAATTTCACCGCCGGCAGGGTGGTGGACCGGCGCCCGAGGGCGACCAGCACCGCGAGCGGAAAGGCGAAGGCCAGCCCGAACGTCGATAATATCAGGGTGATCGGCAGCCCACCCCAGAGATCCTGCGGCACATAGACCAGCCCAAACACGCCGCCCCACATCAGCACCCCGATCGTCGTCAGGGTGGCGATCCAGATATAGGCGAGTTCTTTGCGCCAGAAGCGCCGCATCGCCGAGACCACGAACAGCGCCAGGAACAGCGCGATCACAATCGCTCCCCGCCACTGTTCATCATACGGGTAGCGGCCGAACAGGATGAAGCGGTACTTATCCCAGATCACCGCCCAACAGGCGCCTTCGCCCTTGACGATGCGGCAGGCGGTCGGATCGAGCTTGCCAGCCGCATCCGACTGCACCGTCCAGACACTTTTGATCAGCGCCCAATCAATGAACCCGACGGCGAATTTCAACATGAAATAGCCGAGCGCCAAGGTCACCAGGGATGACCAGATCGAGCCGAACAAATTGGTCCGCGCCCATTCCAGCGGGCCGAGCGACAGCAGCTTGGGCTCGGCGCGGGCAGGCATTGGGATGTGGTTGACTGTCGCGCTCATCTCACCGCTCCACCAAGGCCATGCGGGCATTGTACCAGTTCATGAAGAGCGAAATCGTCAGGCTGATGGTGAGGTAAACGCCCATGATCAGCGCGATGCCCTCAATCGCCTGGCCGGTCTGGTTCAGCATGGTGTTGACGATGGCGACCAGGTCCGGATAGCCGATAGCGACGGCGAGGGAGGAATTCTTGGCAACGCCGAGATAGGTGCTGGTCATTGGTGGGATGATCACCCGCAGGGCTTGCGGCAACACGATCTTGCGCAACACTGTGGGGCGGTGGAGACCAAGCGCACCGGCAGCTTCCCATTGGCCGGAGACGACCGAGGTAATCCCGCTGCGCACGATTTCGGCAGCATAGGCTGAATGATACAGCACCAGCCCGATCAGGAGTGCGATCATCTCGCCCGATACCGCACCGCCGCCTTCGAAACGGAAGCGGCCTTTGACCGGGATGTCCATATGAAAGGGCGCGCCGAACCCGAGCCAGATAATTGCCGGCACCAGTATTAGGGCCGCGATGGCTAACGGCCAGACTTTCGGCCGGTCGCCGGTGGCGTTTTGGATCCGCGTTGCCCGCCGCCGGGCGATGCCGACCAACACGAGGCCGACAATGAACGCAAGGCTCGCCCAGCTATGCGCCGGTTGCCAGTCGAGCAACGGCACTTTCACGCCGTTATTGGAAATATGTACGCCAGGCAGAACCTCAATCGCCTCCCGCAGGATCGGCAGACCGAGCACCATCGTGTACCAAAACAGCAGATGCAGCAGCAACGGGATGTCGCGCATGATTTCGACATAGGTACGGCACAGGCGCGACAGCAGCCAGTTGCCGGAGAGCGAGGCGATGCCAACGAACGTGCCCAACAAGGTCACCAGCACCACGCCGATTATGGTGACCTGCAATGTATTCAGAATGCCAATAACAAACGCGCGGCCATAGGTGTTGATCGACGGGTCATACGCAATGAGGTGCTCACCGATCGGAATGCCAGCGGTGCGGCCCATGAATTCAAAACCGGTGGCGATGCGGCGTTGCGCCAGATTGGCGCTGGTGTTGGCGACGAGATACCAGATTGTTCCGCCAATGATCCCGAGGATCACAATCTGCCAGATAATCGCGCGGAATTTGGGGTCCGCCCAGCTCAGCTGCATCCCCTTGCGCGGCGCATCACGCGGCGACGACATGCGAGGATCTGAGGTAGTGGACGACATATCCTGGGGACCCTTTAAGCATTCACTCAGATGGTCCACAGGCAATTGGCCGGGACACAGCCCTACCCCGGATTGCTCCGGGGCAGGGGGTTAGAGTGTCAGCGCATCGGTGGCGCGTATTGCAAGCCACCGTTGTTCCAGAGATTGTTGATGCCGCGCGGCACCCCATACGGGGTCACGTTGCGGTCCCAGCCCTCGCCGAAATTGCCGGTCTGCTTGATCGCGTTATAGGCCCATTTGTTGTCGACCCCGAGCGCCTTGCCCATGTCGCCTTCAAGTCCCATCAGACGGCGGATTTCAGGAACCGTGCTTTTCAACGCCTCGTCAACATTGGCCTGGGTGATGCCGTATTCCTCGGCGATCAACGTGGCGAAATAGGTCCAGCGCACGATATCGAAGAACTTGTCGTCGCCCTTGCGGACCATCGCGCCGAGCGGTTCCTTGCTAATGATGTCGGGCAACAGGATGTGTTCAACCGCTTTCGGGCCCTGCTGGAAGCGGAACCCGGCGAGGCCGGACGAGTCCGTCGAATACGTGTCACAACGGCCCGACAGATAAGCGTTCTGGAGTTCGCTGAGGTCCTGGATCAGAACTGGGGTGAACTTCATCTTGTGAACACGGAAATAATCTGCAACCGCGAGTTCGGTCGATGTCCCGGGGGCAACGCAGACCGTGGCGCCATCGAGTTCCTTGGCCGACTTCACCTTTAGCGAGGCTTTCACCAGAAAGCCGGTGCCGTCATAGAAGTTTACGCTGGCGAACATGGCGCCAAGATTGCCTTCACGGCCAAGCGTCCAGGTGGTGGAGCGATACAGCAGGTCCACCTCGCCCGATTGCAGCGCGGTGAAGCGGTTCTGCGCGGTGGTCGGGATGAACTTGGTTTTCTTGGCATCGCCGAGGATCGCGGCGGCAATGGCACGGCAGCTATCGGCATCGAGGCCACGCATCACGCCCTGGCTGTCAGGCAGCGAGAACATCGGCGAGTTGCCGGCCACGCCGCAATTGAGTTCGCCGCGTTTAACGATGGCATCGATGGTGGCCGAGCCGGACTGGGCAAACGCCGCGGTCGCGGTCAGCAGGGCACCGGCGGCAAGCGCACCGGCAAAGAGGCGATTCATTTTTGAACTCCCGCATTGGGCGGCGTGATGCCGCATTGTCGTCACATAGCCGGCGTGCGGGCAGGAAATCAATAGCTGCGTTGCACATCGCGCATCCCTTGCCAGCGAAGCTTGATCTGGTAGCGTTGCAGGGCAAGAAAACGAGAAATGTTGTGCAAATCCTGCTTACCAACGCCCAGATCGTCGATGCCACCCTGGCGGAACCGGTCGGCGGGCATGTCTTGATCGAGGACGGCATCATCAAGGACATCGCCACCCGCCCGCGCGCGGCGGCTGGGCGCATGATGATCGACCTCAAAGGCCGGACCTTGATGCCGGGACTGATCGACTGCCACGTCCACGTGGTCGCCAGTATGATGAACCTTGGCGCCAATGCGGCGCTGGCGGACACCACGGCTTTGCTGCGATGCCTGCCAATTTTACGCGGCTACCTCGATCGCGGCTTCACCACGGTGCGCGATGTTGGCGGCGCGATGTTTCCGTTGGCGGATGCGATTGCGCAGGGGTTGGCGGTTGGGCCGCGGCTGATCCAGTGTGGCAAGGCACTTTCGCGGACCGGCGGACACACCGATTACCGCGAACGCCATGACGCCCGCGATCCCGATCGCTACCAGACCAAGTTCGGGGTGTTGGGCCGAATTGCCGATGGGGTGGATGAGGTCCGGCGGGCGGCGCGGCAGGAATTGCGGCAAGGCGCGCAGTTTATCAAGATCATGGCCAATGGCGGGGTATCATCGCCGACCGATCCGATCGCCTGGCAGGGTTATTCGGAAGACGAAATGCGGGTGGCGGTGCAAGAGGCTGCTGACGCGCAGACTTATGTCTCGGCGCATCTCTATACGTCAGAAGCGATTGCCCGCGCGGTGCGCTGTGGGGTCTACAGCCTGGAACATTGCAATCTGATCGATGCCGCGACGGCGAAACTTGCGGCCGAAGCCGGCTGCGTCGCGGTGCCTACCTTGGTGACGTTTGAGGCTTTGGCCGAAGACGGCCCACGCCTCGGACTGCCGCCGGCCTCGATTGCCAAGATCGAGGATGTCCGCCAGGGCGGCATGGCGAGCCTCGCCATTCTGCGCGACGCCGGGGTGGTGATGGCCTATGGCACCGATCTGCTGGGCGAAACCCAAAGCCGCCAAAACGAAGAATTCGCCATCCGCGCCCGGGTGCTCGACAGCCGATCGATCCTGGCGAGTGCGACTACGATTGCGGCCAAGCTGATCGGGATGGAGGGACGACTTGGGGTGGTGGCGCCGGGCGCGATTGCCGATCTGCTGGTGGTGGATGGCAATCCGCTGGAAAACGTGGCGTTGCTGGCCAATCCGGCGCGCAACATTTTGGCAGTAATTCAAGGTGGCCAAGTATATCGATCGGCGGGGCTAACTAAGTAGTTTCCGAACCTAGCCGCCCAACCCTCGCCGTCAATAGGTTATCCTATCAGCGACGAGGCTCGTTTATGGCTACCAAGGACACCGCCAGCCGCATCTTCTCTGACTTTATGTGGGAGCGCGGTTTTCCCTCGGTCGGCGCCAAATCAACTTTGGCAAATGATGGCGTGCGGATCATTGTCGGTGGCGACCTTGGTTGCGATGATGCTGACGGGCAAATCCTGACAGTCATGCAGGGTATGCCGCGCGAGCAGTCCGCTCGGAATGGTCTGGTGGCCTTGGTCGTGCTGTTTCCTGCAACCCCGGAGCTGACAGAACGCAGCTTCGAAGGGCAGATGTGGGGCCGGCTACAGGCCCTGCACGACCGCGACAGCGCCGACTTTGTATGGGACTGGCGGGTTTCCTGCGATCCGTCAGCGGCGAATTTCGGGGTCGCGGGGCTGCACCCCGGCGCAAGCCGCATCGCGCGCCGTGCGCCGATGGCCGCCATCGTATTCGATCCCCACGCTCAATTCCGTGCGCTGAAATCCGTCGGTACCGCCGCAAAGTTGCGTCACGCGGTGCGGCGCCGCGACGGGACCATCCAGGGCGGCACCAACCTTATGCCGACCGAACAAGGCGCGGCGTCCAAGGCGCTGCAATATAGCGGCGGTGTGCTGCGCGCCGACTGGGCGTGTCCGTTCCAGGCCGGGCAGGGTGTCCGCAATGTATAATATTCCACCGCAGAGCGGCATCGCATTTTTCCTCCATGCCGGCCAGCGCCTGGCCGTCAGCGATCCGCTCGGCGAACAGGTCGCAGATCTGGTTGCGTTTAACCGCAATGACATCCTGGAAGCGCTGTCGTCGAGGCGAACCATTGACTATGCCAGTCGCATTTATCTGACAACAGGCAGAAAACTCTATTCCAACCGATCCAACGTAATGCTGCGGATTGTCGAAGATAATATTGGACGACAAGATTTTTTGCTGACGCCGTGCGCGGTGCCACTGTTCCGGATTATTTACGACGACCCTGACCCGCATCCAGCTTGTTCCGAGAATCTCGCGGCCGCCCTTGGCCCCTACGGCGTGCGGGCGGATGCGATCCCGACCGCGTTCAATTGCTTCATGAATGTGCCGATCGATGGCAAAGCCGGGTCGATCAGGGTGCTGCCGCCGCGCAGCCAGGCGGGTGACCGGATCGTGTTTCTGGCCGAGATGGACCTGCTGATCGGGTTGACCGCCTGTGCAGCGGGCCAGTCGAGTACCTTCCGCTTCAAGCCGATCCATTATGCGATTGACGGGTGATGGACAGGCATTATCCGGCAGGCGCGATGGCGGCGACTGACGGGCAATTGCTGACCGCCGTGGCGCGCCCGGTAGGCCAGTTGGAGCGGTTGCCGAAATGCCTGAATTTGGTGCCGATGGTCATTCAGTGGCTATGGCTGGCGATCCGCTACCGGTCGGTTACCCTGCCATCGACGGCCAATCCCGCGATCCTTGCTGGCGGACTGGTGGGTGAGGGCAAGGCGGATTATTTTGCAACGATGGGGCTGCGCGCGCTCGCGACCGTAGCAAGGTTTACCACGATTATCAACGAAGGTGCTGGCGGACTATCCGCGGCAAAGCTGGCAATGGTGGATGCCATGCTGGCGTTTCCGGTCATCGCCAAGCCCGATATTGGCTGGTGCGGGTTCGGCGTGCGGCTGATCCGCAGTGATGCGGAACTTACGACCTATCTGGAGCGCTTCCCGCGCGGGGAGCGGATTATCCTGCAACGTTTCCTACCGCAAGACGGCGAGGCCGGAATTTTCTACGTCCGCATGCCCGGGGCGACAAAGGGCCGGCTGATCGGCATTCTATTACGCCATTTTCCCCGCATCGTTGGCGACGGCGTTCGCAGCGTTGCGGAACTGATCGACGCCAGTCCACGTCTGCATCGTCTCGGCCGGGACGGGCTGAGCGAAGCGTGCTGCGACACCTCCGCCATCCCGGCAGCCGGGCTTGTCGTTCGTATTTCGACCATTGGTTCGACCCGCGTCGGCGGACTCTACGAGGACGGGTCGGATCTGATCACGCCTGCGCTAACCGACGCCATCGACGCGATTGCCCAGGATATGACCGAGTTTCATATCGGGCGGTTCGATGTGCGTTTCGACAGCGCCGCTGCATTGGCCTGTGGTACCGGATTCACCATCATTGAGGTCAACGGCGCCGGGTCGGAAGCGGTGCACGCATGGGACCCGAAATTTTCGCTGCGCCAGGCCTATGCGATCGTGTTCGCCAAGCATCGCGTGCTGTTTGCAATCGGCCATGCCATGCGCTGTCGCGGCCATCGTCCGGTGGGGATCAGCAAGCTGACGCAAATGTTTCTTCGCCAACACCGCCTCATCGGGCGCTATCCGCCGTCCAACTAATATTCGTTGAAAAGACTTACCATGAACACGACAAGCAGTTCCAACGATTTCCCGGTTGTCTGTGTTGGCGGTTCGGCCGGCGGGTTAGACGCGTATTCGCGACTTCTGGCAAATCTACCTGCCGACATGGGTGTTGCGATTGTCATTGTTAACCACCTGCGCACTGTCGCCACCCTGCTTCACGAGCTTCTGCCGAAATACACCACCATGCCGGTTGAGCTGATTACAGACGGGCTGGTCGTCAGACCCAACCATGTCTTCATCATTCCAGAAAAACGCGATCTGCACGTGCTCGACGGCATGTTTCGGCTGAAGCCGATTTCCAAGCCGCATGGTTGGCCGGATGTGATTACTGTGTTTCTGCGCTCGTTTGCCGCGAACTGGCATGGCAAGCTGATCGCGGTGATTGTGTCTGGCTATGATGGCGATGGGGCGGCTGCCTTGTGCGAAATCAGGGATATTGGCGGCACGACGAACGCCCAGAAGGCCGCCACCGCTAGCGTCCCGGATATGCCCGAAAGCGCGATCGACAGCGGCTGCATTGATTTCGTGCTGTCCCTGGAAGACATCGCGAAACAGATCATCCGCATTGCCCATGCAGAAGCCGTCGGGGCAACCGCAACAGAATTGGCCGCCACTGAACGGGCGACCGCGCTGCCGCGAATGGTACCCGGCTGAGATGATCGGCACGGATGCCCCTATCCCACAGCTCCGCCGGGTACTGACCTTCTGGCCGCTGGTATTCTATGGGCTGGCGGTTATTGTCGGTGCCGGTATTTATGTTGCGCTCGGCGCGGTGGTGCGGCGGGCCGGCGAGGCAGCGCCACTCTCGTTCCTGCTCGCAGGCGTGGCCGCCGGACTAACTGGACTGTGTTATGCCGAACTTGCCGGTCGGTTCCCCGAAGCTTCCGGCGGCGTGGCCTATGTGCGGCACGGCTACGGCTCGAACCGATTGGCACAGGTCGTCGGCGCGATGATCGCGGCATCGGTTGCCATCGCCGCCGCCTCGATCGCATTGGGATCGGTACATTATCTGGTCATCCTCGTGCCGATTGCGCCGCCGGTAATGATCGTGGCGATGGTGGGCGGCTTCACCCTGGTGGCGATGCTCGGGATTTGGGAGAGTGTCGGGCTGGCAGCGATAATGGGTGCCCTCGAAATTGCCGGGTTGATCGCCGCGACTGTGAACGGCCTGCTGATTGCCCCGGACTTCAATCTGGGCGGCATTTGGCCAAGCGATCTTGTGGCATGGCGCGGCGTTGTCGCCGGCGCGTTTATCGCGTTTTTCGCCTTCATCGGTTTCGAAACCCTGGCCAACCTCGCCGAGGAGGTGAAGGAGCCGCAGCGCACCTTGCCTTGGGGCATTGTCACCGCCATCGCGTTCAGCGTGGTGATCTATGTCGCCGTCGCCACCGCTACCGTGTTGGCAGATCGACAAGGGGCGACTCCATTGCTCGATCTGTTCGAAGGGCCGAGCGCCACGGTTTTCGCGGCCATTGGCGGAATTGCGGTGGCGAATGGCGTTCTGGTCCAGATTGTCATGCTCGGCCGCATGTTTTACGGCATGGCGCGCAACGGCCAGTTGCCGGAAGCGCTCGGCGTGGTTCATCCGCGCACCGCCACCCCGATGCGCGCTACCCTGCTCGCCGGCGCAATCATCCTGGCGGTCGCCTTGCTGGTGCCGTTCGAGCATCTCCTGCTGGCGGCCAACGCGATGGCTTTGAGCGTGTTCGTGCTTGTCGATATCGCGCTGTTGCGGGTGCATCAGCACGGTCCGGCGATGCCCGACACGTTCAGCATCCCGCACTGGATCCCTTATGCCGCCGCACTTCTGTCGGCGGCTCTGCTTTTGGCGGCAATGATCGGCATCGGATAGCACTGGGCGGATTATTGCAGCCAGGCCACGCCGAGTGCCCCAGGCGTAAGAACCCACGTCGCCCAAACCAGCGCCGAGGCTATGTTGGCTATTTGAAATGGCATCTGGGGCATATTACAAATTCCGGCGGCGAGCGGCAGCACAGACCCGAAAGGCCCGACGAGGCGCCCGAGATAGACGCCTCCAGCCCCCCATTTCCGAAAGAATGCGACGCTCCTGACAAGCATAACGGGATGGCGTGACAACGGCCAGAAATGAGTCAACGCTCCGTGAAAATGCCCACCCACCCAGCGCCGACCCCAGCGCGGCGGCGATCCAGATCGCCCAGAACCCTATGCCACTGGCGCCGATTATCCCGCCAATCCCAAGCAGAATAACCGTGGCCGGCAGCAACACTGAAATGAAGGCAAGCGATTCGCCAAACGCAAGCACAAAAGCAAGTGGCGGCGCCATTTCTACATCATGCCCATGCGGCCCCAGCCGCCAAACAGCCACATCAGCACTAGAATAAGCACCACGAGTCCGAGAACGCTGCCGCTACCGCTGCTCCCATAACGACCATGGGCATAATAGCCACCGCCGCCGAAGACGAGAACCAACACGACAATGATGAGAATTAAACCCATTGGAGCTCTCCCTTGATATAAATGAGCGCCTCCACCCTAACGATCCTATCATGACCATCACAGGATCGGAAATTACTTAGAGCGTTATTCGATCGGTCGAAAAATTACGTTCGTGGCCTCAGGAGACAGATCGTGACGCGGTGATACATCAAGACGCGCCGATTAAAATTCCGGTTGCGAAGACCAATGCACCGCCGAACCCGATTTGCAGCGCCGCCGCCAAGGGCGGGGTATCCATGTATTTCCAGCGGATCCAGGTGATGATCCCAAGCTCGACCACCACTACGATAATCGCCAGAATGGTGGCGGTGACGAAATTATGGATCAGGAACGGCAACGTGTGGCCGATCCCGCCCAGCGTGGTCATGATCCCGCATATTGCCCCGCGCATCCAAGGTGCGCCGCGCCCGGTCAGGCTGCCGTTATCGGACACCGCTTCGGCAAAGCCCATCGAAATGCCCGCTCCAAGGGATGCAGCCATTCCAACCAGGAAGGCATCCCAGGAATTGCCGGTCGCGAAGGCCGCCGCGAACACCGGTGCCAAGGTGGACACCGACCCATCCATCAGCCCGGCCAGCCCCGGCTGGATGAAGCGCAGGACGAACATGCGCCGTGCAGCCTCGTCTTCCTGTAACCGGACCGATTCCGGCAGGTTCTCCGCCAGCAGCCGTTCGGCCATGTGTTCGTGGGCAACTTCGGCTTCGGCGAGATCGCCGAGCAGCTTGCGGATCGAGGCATCAGTGCTGCGGCCAGCGGCGGTGCGGTAGAAGCGCGCCGCTTCGATTTCCATCAGCTCGGCCTGGCGCCGCACGCTATCGAGGCGCAACGCCTTCATCTGCCACAGCGGCGGCGGCGAAATGAAGCCGCGCACATCCTGTCGTCGGATCAGCGGAATGTGGGCGCCGAATTTTTCCAGATACATGTCGAGCAGCAGCCGGCGATGCTCGCCTTCCTCGGCTGCCATTTCGGAAAACACTTTTGCGGAACCGGGATAGTCGCCGCGCAAACCTTCGGCGAAGTCGGCGTAGATGCGGCCGTCTTCTTCCTCGTTCGCGATCGCGAGGGCGAGGACCTCCTTCTCGCTCAGCTCATCAAAATTCCGCATGTCGGTCTCCGTCGCTGCGCCGCAGCATAGGCACGGCGACGGGTTGGGTCAAAGCAGCAGGCAAGCTTCATCGAACGACAGGCGCGGCAGACGGTCATGGGTGGTGCCCTTTTCGCCATGACCGAGATTGATCAAAAAGTTGGATTTCCAGCCGCGATCGGCAAAGAACTCCTGATCGACCTTGTCGTTGTCAAAGCCCGACATCGGCCCGGCATCGATCCCGAGGCTGCGCGCGGCCATGATCAGATAGGCG
Source organism: Acetobacteraceae bacterium (assembly GCA_025360065.1). Taxonomy (GTDB): domain Bacteria; phylum Pseudomonadota; class Alphaproteobacteria; order Acetobacterales; family Acetobacteraceae; genus CAITOL01. The sequence goes on from JANYCX010000221.1 coordinate 19,258, forward strand.
CCCTGCAAACTGCCGTTGCGAAAGGCGGTCTGTTCAGCGAGGCCTGGGTTCGATGTGAACCAAACCTTGGCATCGGCATGGGGGAACAGGCGCGGCAGATTGTCATAAAAATGCGGGTCGTGGGCGACAATCACGGTCACCGGGGCGGCCATGGTTTTTTCCAGGTTGCCCGCCGACAACGCGGGCTTTAACCGATCCTTCGACCACGGGTTGCGCAGGAAGGCGAAGCGCGCGGGGGAGCAGTTGGCCGAAGTCGGGCCCATTTTCAGCAGGTCGTAAAGCGCGCGCAGATCTTCGTCGCTGACCTGTTTGGCGGACCATTTGCTAAACGTGCGGGCCTCGCGGAACACGCGATCAAGACCGGAGGCATCAAGGCTGGTAACGTCCGGCTGCACCGCTTCCGGCGTCGGGATGGCCGCGATGACCGTCGCGGGCAGCTCCATTGGTGCAGTGGGCGTGGCCGCCGTCACGGTCGGGGCGGGGGCCGGGATGGTGGCTTCCGACGGCATCAGTACATCACCTGCTCAACCGTGCG
>JANYCX010000222.1 GCA_025360065.1 Acetobacteraceae bacterium
TTCGTAGGGCGGGTCAATCAAAACAAACGCTCGGCGTTCTTTGGGCGGAAGCAGCGCACCCAGCGCCTCCCACGCATCGCGCCCATGCACGGAAACCTGCTTATCGCGGCCAAAATTACGGCGCAGCGCCATGAGGTCTTCAGGATGAAGCTCGCAGCACGCCAGCCGGTCCTGTGGGCGCAGCATCGCCTGGATGATCGCCGGCGATCCGGGATAAAGCCCTTCCTGCTTTACCAGCGCGACGTAATCGGCAAGTTCGAGCGGAGGATTGTCGAGCAGCCGCGCAATTCCGCTCTGCCATTCTCCGGTCCGCGCCGCCGGCCCGTCGGTCAAATCGTAGCGCCCAACTCCGGCATGGGTATCGAGCGCGAATATCGCGCCTGGTTTTTTTTGCATCGCACCGAGCAGCCACACCAGCAGCGCGTGCTTCATGCAGTCACCGAAATTGCCGGCGTGGAAGGCGTGGCGGTAATTCATTGGGCGGGTCCGTTCTGGTGCGTTTGGGCGACCCTCACCCCAGCGCGAGGGGAGACGGAGCAGCGTCTTCTCCCTTTGCCCTCGCGCCGGGGTGAGGGTGCTGATGTCATCGAAGGCTCTCCAACGGCCAGCGCGGCCTTGGGGCATGGTCCAAACCATCCAACAACCCGAGGCTTAGCCGTTCCAGCACCGTCCACGCCACCATCACCGCGTTGTCGGTGCAGAGCCGCAAAGGCGGTGCCGCGAAGGTGAAGCCGTTGTGGTCGGCCACGGTTTGCAGCGCCGCGCGCAAGGTCGCGTTGGCGGCAACCCCGCCGGCGACCACCAGAAGATTGCCGTTGGGGTGGAGCGCGCGGAACATCGCAATGGCATTGCGCGCCCGGTTGGCGATGACATCGGCGACGGCGGCCTGCAAGCTCGCGGCGATATCAGCAGCCGTCTGGCGCGGCAGCGCCCCCATCGGCAGGCCGGCGACCAGTTGCGCCACTGCGGTCTTCAACCCGGAGAAACTGAAATCGCAGCCCGCACGCCCCAGCAACGGGCGGGGCAGGGGATAGGCCTTGGCGTCGCCCTCGGCGGCCAAGCGTTCGACCGCCGGCCCGCCCGGCCACCCCAGGCCAAGCAGTTTGCCAACCTTATCGAACGCTTCCCCCACCGCATCGTCGATCGTGCCCCCCAGCCGGCGATGCTGGCCAACGCCCTCGACCGCCACGCATTGGCAATGCCCGCCGGACATCAGCAACAGCAGATAGGGAAATGCGACCGGTGCCGGCAGCAGCCCCGGCAGGCGCGGGGTCAGCGCATGGGCTTCAAGGTGATTGACCGCGACGAACGGAATGCCGCGCGCCAACGCCACGCCCTTGGCGAAGCCGCTGCCGACGATCAGCCCGCCGATCAGCCCCGGACCCGAACTTGCGCCAATCCCGGCCAATGCCGCGAACCCGATGCCGGCCTCGGCCATCACCTGCCCAACCAGATCGGGCAAATGCGTCAGATGCGCGCGCGCCGCAATTTCGGGGACCACGCCGCCGAACGCGGCATGGGCGGTCTGGCTTAGCACCGCCTCGGCCAGAATTTGCCCGTCTGGCGCCAGCACCGCGGCGGCGGTTTCGTCGCACGATGTTTCCAGGCCCAACACCGGTCCGCTGATTTGGGAAGCAATTCCCTGCATCGTTCGTCTTTCAATATTCCCGCCAAGGTAATAGGACAGCCCGATGTCATCTGCCCACCCGTCCCGTGCTGTCCCCACCCATTCCCGCGCATTGCCGTTGCGCGTTGGCACGCGCGGATCGCCGCTCGCGCTTTGGCAAACCCGCTATTTTCTGGCGCGGTTGACCACATTCTGCCCGGTTTTGCGCAGCATGGGTGTGTTCGAAGAACACGCCATCCGCACCACTGGCGATATCGTGCAGGACCGTCGGCTGGCCGATATTGGCGGCAAGGGCTTGTTCGCCAAGGAAATTCATGAGGCACTGACCGATGGCCGCATCGATTTTGCGGTGCATAGCCTGAAGGACCTGGAAACCGAATTACCCGCCGGCATCGTGCTGGCCGGAACGCTAACCCGCGAAGACGCGCGTGACGCGCTGATCCTGGCGCCCCACCTCGCCGCCGGCGAAGACCCGATCGCCGCCCTGCCGCAGGGTGCCTCGATCGGCACCAGTTCGGTCCGCCGGCAGGCGCAACTGTTGCATAGCAGACCTGATCTGCGCATCACCGCGATGCGCGGCAACGTGCAAACCAGGCTCGACAAATTGCGCGCCGGCGATTGCGATGCAACCCTGCTGGCGATTGCCGGGATGAACCGGTTGGGCCTCGGGCACCAAGCCACCGCGATTTTGTCGCCCGCCATCATGCTGCCCGCCGCCTGCCAGGGCATTGTTGGCATCACGGTGCGCGAAGACGACACGGCTTTGCGCGAAATGCTGACCGGGATCGAAGACCCCGACGCCAATTCGGTCTCCACCGCCGAGCGGGCGCTGTTGGCCGAGTTGGATGGATCGTGCCGCACCCCGATCGGTGGCCATGCCGAACTCGATGGCCAGGGTGGTTTGACTTTGACCGGATTGGTGGCGCGCGCCGATGGCAGTTTCCTGCTGCGACAGACCCTGTCAGGGGCGCGCGCAGACGCGGCACGGATCGGGCGTGACCTCGGTGCCAGCCTGCGTGCCGCTTGTCCGCGCGATGTGTTCGCCTGATCCCGCCCGCAGAGTTGTTCTGATTACCCGCCCGGCGGCGGGGGCGATTGAAACCGCGCGGCGGGTTGCTGCGCTGGGATTTACGCCGCTGGTCGCTCCCGTGCTCGAAACGGTAATGTTCCCCACCCACCTGCCCGAACCTACGCGGCTGCAGGCTGTTATTCTGACCAGCGCCAACGCGGTCCCTTGTCTATCGGCTGCGTATTTTCATGTGCCGGTCTTCGCGGTGGGGGCTGCAACGGCGGCGGCGGCGCGCAAGGCCGGCTTCGCGCGGGTGATCGATGCTGGGGGCAAGGCTACCGATTTGGCGGTGCTGGTGCGGCGGCTTTGCGAACCGGGCCGCGGCAGCCTGCTGTTTCCCGGTGCGGCGACACTTGCGGCCGATATTGCCAAACCCCTGCGCGCGGCGGGTTTTCGGGTCATCCGGCGCATCGTTTACCGCACCACCCCGGTTGCGGCGCTGTCGCAAACCGCGCACGACGCGCTGGGGGGCGGTCGGGTAAAGGCCGCCTTGTTTTTCTCGCCGGCCAGTGCCCGCAGCTTTGTGGCCTTGGTAACAGCCTCGGTGCCCCCTACATGCTTTGTGGGCGTTGACGCCGTGGCGATCTCGTCGGTCGTGGCGGCTGCCCTTGTGCCTTTGCCCTGGCGGCATGTCCATGTTGCCAGCCTCCCGAACCAGGATGCGATGTTGGCCCTTCTCATATGATTGCCCCCCCCGAGACAACCATGCAAGCCGTCGCGCCCGTGCCATCTGTCCAGCCGCCGGCCAAGCGGTCAGCCGGGACAGTGTTGACCGCGCTGGGTCTGGCCCTGCTGGTGATCGGGATAGGGTTCCTTGGCACCCAGGTCCAGGACGTGGCCGGCAGCGTAAGCCAGCTTGATATGACGACGCATCGGCTGATTGCAGCGTCCGATAAAGCGACCGCCGCCCAAACCGCCAGCTTGCGCAGCGACTTGGCGGGGCGATTAACCACGCTCGAACAGCGCCTGGTTGCGGTCGAGCAGGAACAGGCGCGCCCGGCGCCGCGCCTTGACCGGTTGACGGCGCGGGTAACAGCGCTTGAGGCCCAAGGGCCCGCCACCACGCCTGCCGAGGCGGCACCTTCTGATGTCATGCAACGTGTGGCCGGCCTCGAACAAAGGCTCGCGGTGGCCGAAGCTGCCGTGACCAAGACCGCAGCCCGGGCGGCCCAGCTTGATGCGTTTGGTTCCGCGTCCCACGCCCTGGCCGCCGGCAAACCCCTCGGCGTTATCCCGGGCGCGCCTCCGGCACTGGCCCGCTACGCCGATAGCAAACCCCCCACCGAAGCCAGTCTGCGCCAGGAATTCGCCGGCCTTGCCGTCCGTGCCGCCGAGGCGAGCAAGCCGGAAACCGAGGCTGATACAATCGCCCAGCGCATGTGGCTGCATGTCCGATCGCTGGTGACCATCAAGGATCGTGACAAGGTGCTGGTCGGCGCGCCGGCGGCGATCGTGTTGGGCGAAGCGCAGGATCGGCTTGCGGCGGGCGATCTGGCCGCCGCCGTTGCAGCCCTTGCCGCCCTCGACCCCGCAGCCGCCGCCATCATGGCGGACTGGACCGCGCGGGGCCAGGCGCTGCTGGATGCGCGGGCAGCGTTGGCCAATTTGCCCGGCGCACGGTGATGCGTCGCGTCCTATGGATGGTGCTGGCTGGCGCGGCGGTCACGGCTGCGGCCTGGTTTCTGGCCGGGTTGCCGGGCACGGTTGCGCTGCGGATTGCCAGCTACACCATTTCAGCGGCAACGCCGGTGGCGGTGCTCGCAACCGCCATCACGTTAGTGCTGTTTTATTGGCTGGTCCGGGTGTTGGGTGCGGTGGTCAGCTTTCCCTCCATGTGGCGGAACTGGCGGGCTGGCCGTAACCGCCGCATCGGCGATAAAGCGGTAACCCGTGTTTTGGTGGCACTTGCCGCGGGCCAAGCCGGTTCGGCGCGGCACGAGGCACAGCGCGCCTTGCGGGCGCTCGGCCCAACCCCGCAAACCCTGCTGCTTGCCGCTGAGGCCGAACGTCTGGGCGGGAACGAAGATGCCGCGTCCGCCCTGTTCCGCCAGCTTGCCGATCACCAGGAAGGCGCATTCCTGGGGCTGCGCGGCCTGTTCCGCCAGGCCATGGCGCGCCAGGCCTGGCACGAGGCTGCGATCCTGCTGGCACAGGCCGAGAGCAAACAACCCGGCCAGGGGTGGTTGCGCGACGCGCGCCTGGCCCTTGCCGTGCATCAGGAAAACTGGGCCCAGGCTGCGGCACTGGCGGGATCTGGGCCGGCGAAAGCCGCGCTCACCATTGCAGCGGCTGAAGCGGCGGGTGGTGGCGAGGCGGCGTTGCACCTCGCCAAACAGGCATGGAACGCCGACAAGGCCCTGATCCCGGCGGCGCTGGCTTACGCCCATGCGCTGCGTGGCAGCGGACGCGAACGGGCAGCATTGGATGTGGTGCGGGAAAGCTGGAAGATGGCCCCACACCCCGATCTGGTTGCGTTCATTGTGTCGCCTGGGGATGACGCTGTTGCCCGCCTGAAACTGTTCACCGAATTCGTGCATCTGCGCCAGACCCACAAGGAGGCGCAATTTGCGCTCGCCCGCTTGTCGTTTGCCGCCGGCGCGCTGCGGGATGCCGCCTATCACCTTGATGCCGCCGAGGCGGGCGGATTGGCTGACCGCCGGGCCGGATTGCTGCGCGCCGATCTGGCGCGGGCGCGCGGCGACAACGCGGCGGAGACATCCCATTTGCGCGATGCCGCCAATGCGCCGTTACAGCCGGGTTGGCGTTGTAGCGGCTGCGGCGCGGAACATGCGGCATGGCATCCGGTGTGTCCGTCATGCCATGAAGCTGGCAGCTTGCAATGGGGCGAACGCGGCCCGCCCGTGTTGGCGCTACCGCGGTAGCGTCGTCGCCCCCATCAGCGCAGTATCGACCGACGCCGCGCATTGCCGGCCCTCGCGGATTGCCCAAACAACCAGCGACTGCCCGCGCCGCATGTCACCGGCCGCGAACAGGCGCGGCACGCTGGTTTGATACGAAACCGTGTTGGCCGCGATATTGCCGCGCGGATCGAGGGCAGCGTCCGATTGCGCCACCAGGCCGCTTTTCTGCGGGCCGACGAACCCCATGGCGAGCAGTACCAGATCGGCCTGCAAACGAAACTCGCTGCCGACGATTTTCTGCATTTCCATCCGTCCGCCAGCGCCGGGCACGAATTCAACGCGGACGCATTCAATCGCTTCAACCCGGCCATGGCTGCCGATAGCGTCTGCCGTCAGCACCGCCCAATCGCGGTCGGTGCCTTCGGAATGGGCGTGCGATGACCGCAGCTTGAGCGGCCAGTTCGGCCAGGTCAGCGCCTTGTTTTCGTGTTCGGGCGGGCGCGGCATGATTTCGAGCTGGGTGATCGACGCCGCCCCCTGGCGCGCCGAGGTGCCGATGCAATCGGACCCGGTATCGCCGCCGCCGATCACCACGACATGCTTGCCGGCGGCCGACAGGGTTTTGCCGGCCGACGCGGTGGCTTCATCGTCGCCGGCGTTGCGCTTGTTCTGCTGGGTGAGGAAGTCCATCGCGAAATGGATGCCATCCAGGCTACGGCTTGGGACATCAAGATCGCGCGGGGCTTCGGCGCCGCCAGCCATGACCACCGAATCGTAATCGGCGAGCAGGCTTTGCACGCTAAGATCGACGCCAACATTGATGCCGGTGTGGAAGCGCACGCCCTCGGCCTCCATCTGGTCGATACGGCGATCGATCAGATGTTTTTCCATTTTGAAGTCGGGGATGCCATAGCGCAACAATCCGCCGATCCGATCGGATTTCTCGAAGACCGCGACATCATGCCCGGCGCGGGCGAGTTGCTGGGCGCAGGCAAGCCCAGCGGGGCCGGAGCCGACAATGGCGACGCGCTTGCCGGTGCGGTTGGCGGCCAGTACGGGATGTATCCAGCCTTCGCGCCAGCCACGATCGACGATTTCGCATTCGATGGTTTTGATGGTGACGGAATTATCGTCGATGTTCAGCGTGCAGGCGGCTTCGCACGGGGCCGGGCAGACGCGGCCGGTGAATTCGGGGAAGTTATTGGTGGAATGCAACGTGGTCAACGCGGCCTGCCAGTGTTCGCGGTAGACGAGGTTGTTCCAGTCCGGGATCAGATTATTGACCGGGCAGCCGCTGTGGCAGAACGGAATGCCGCAATCCATGCAGCGCGCGGCTTGTTCGGCGACCTCGGCCGGCGGCAGGGCCTGGGTAAATTCGCTGAATGTTTTAAGGCGGTCAGCCACCGGCACATAGCTACGGTCATGCCGCGCGATATCAAGGAAGCCAGTAATCTTACCCATGCTGGGCCACTCCAATCCAATAGACAAAAAGTTTTTGCTTCTTTTTTCAAAAAGAAGCGCTTGCTTATTCTGCCGCCTGCGCGGTCTGCGCTTCGCGTTTCAAGTCCTGCAAAGCGCGCCGATAATCCTTTGGCATCACCTTGACGAACTGCGCGAGCGCGGTGTCCCAGTCATCCAGCAATGCGCGGGCCCGGGCGCTGCCGGTGTAGAGCAAATGGCGTTCGACCAGGATGCGCAACCGTTCGGCGTCAAACCGGAGGGGATCACCCATGCCGTTGTCCTCAACGCTGGAGGCACGCTGGCGCGGGCGTTCGGCGTCATCTGCAGCGGTGGCATCGGCGGGGCGGATGTCTTCGAGATCGACCATTGCGGTGTTCGCGAGTTTAGCGAACTTGTTGGCTGGATCATAGACGTATGCAATACCGCCCGACATGCCGGCGGCAAAGTTGCGTCCGGTTTCGCCTAAGACGACAACAACGCCGCCGGTCATGTATTCGCAGCCGTGATCGCCGGTGCCTTCAACAACCGTGACGGCCCCCGAATTACGCACCGCGAAACGTTCGCCGGCCACACCTTCGAAATAAGCCTCCCCGGCGATGGCGCCGTACAGCACGGTGTTGCCGACGATGATGTTGTCCGACGGATTGCGCGTGAGGCCGGCGGGTGGGCGCACCACAACCCGGCCGCCCGACAGGCCCTTGCCGACATAGTCGTTGCAATCCCCGGTCAGGTCGAGGCTGACGCCGCGTGCCAGGAACGCCCCGAAACTGCCGCCGGCAGTGCCCTTGAAGCTGATCGCGATGGTGCCGTCCGGCAGGCCTTTATGGCCGTATTTGCGGGCCACATCGCCCGACAGCATGGCACCGACGCTGCGGTTTAGGTTGCTGATCGAGCGTTCCAGACGCACCGGCTCGGCGTTTTCGATCGCGGCCTTGCATTCGACAATCAGTTCCTGATCCATTGCCATTTCGAGGTGATGGTTCTGGTATTCGCCGTGGCGGATGGCGACGCCCGGCGCCGGCACCACTTCGTGCAGCAGCTTGGACAGGTCAACGCCCTTGGCCTTCCAGTGGCTGACCGCAGTTTTGGTATCAAGGCGGCCGACCTGGCCGACCATTTCCTCGAACTTGCGGAAGCCGAGTTGGGCCATGATCTCGCGCACTTCTTCGGCGATGAAGAACATATAATTGATGATGTGTTCGGGCGTGCCGGTGAAACGCTTGCGCAAGATCGGGTCTTGCGTGGCGACCCCAACCGGGCAGGTGTTGAGGTGGCATTTGCGCATCATGATGCAGCCTGCCGCGATCAACGGTCCGGTTGCGAAACCGAATTCATCGGCGCCGAGCAGCGCGCCGACCACGACATCGCGCCCGGTGCGCAATCCGCCATCGACCTGGACCACAATCCGCCCGCGCAGCCCGTTGAGCACCAAAGTTTGCTGGGTTTCGGCGAGGCCGATTTCCCAAGGCGATCCGGCATGGGTGAGCGACGTCAGCGGGCTAGCGCCGGTGCCACCTTCGAAGCCTGAAATGGTGAGGTGATCGGCACGGCATTTGGCAACGCCGGCGGCAACGGTACCAACACCAATTTCGGAAACAAGTTTGACCGACACCCGCGCCATGGGGTTCACGTTCTTGAGATCGTAGATCAGCTGGGCAAGGTCTTCGATTGAATAGATGTCGTGATGCGGCGGTGGGGAAATCAGCCCGACGCCAGGGGTCGAATGGCGCACGCGGGCGATGTTCTTATCGACCTTGTAGCCGGGCAACTGGCCGCCTTCGCCGGGTTTGGCGCCTTGGGCCATCTTGATCTGCAGATCGTCGGCGTTGACGAGGTACTCGGCGGTAACGCCGAACCGGCCTGATGCGACCTGTTTGATGGCAGAACGTTCTGAATCGCCGCTCGGCAAGCGCACGTAACGATCGGCTTCCTCGCCGCCTTCGCCAGTGTTCGATCGCCCGCCGATGCGGTTCATTGCGATCGCCAAGGTGGTGTGGGCTTCGCGGGAAATCGACCCGAAGCTCATCGCGCCAGTGGCAAACCGTTTGACGATGTCCTTGGCCGGTTCAACCTCGTCCAACGGGATCGGGGTTGGTGCCATGCGGAACTGCATTAGCCCGCGAATGGTCAACAGGCGTTCGTCCTGGTCGTTGATGTTGCGGGCAAAATCGCGGTAGCGATCCAGCGCATTGCCGCGCACTGCATGTTGCAGATTGGTGACCGATTCGGGCGTCCAGGCATGGTCTTCGCCCCGCAGGCGGAAGCCGTAATCACCGCCGACGTCGAGCATTTCGGCGTAGATCGGATTGTCGCCATAGGCTTGCGCGTGGCGGGCCACGGCCTCCTCGGCAATTTCCAGCATGCCGGCGCCTTCGATGCGGGTGGCGGTGCCGGTAAAGCAAGCTTCGATAAACTCACTGGAAAGACCAACCGCATCAAAGATCTGCGCGCCGCAATAGGATTGGTAGGTCGAGATGCCCATCTTGGACATCACCTTCAGGATGCCCTTGCCGATCGCCTTGACGTAGTTCTTGGAAACTTCGTAGGGCTTCAGTTTCATGCCATTTTCGACACGCAACTGCTCAATCGTTTCGAAGGCGAGGTAGGGATTGATCGCCTCGGCGCCGTAACCAGCCAGCACGCAGAAATGATGCACTTCGCGGGCTTCGCCGGTTTCCACCACCAGGCCGGTGCTGGTGCGCAGGCCCTGGCGGATCAGATGGTGATGCACCGCCGCCGTCACCAGCAACGACGGCATTGGCACCCGGTCGGGCGACACGCCGCGGTCCGACAGCACCAGGATGTTGAAGCCGTGCAGCACGGCGTCGGTTGCGTGATGGCAGAGTTTTTCCAGCGCGGTTTCCATGCCTGCCGGGCCGCTTTTCACCGACCAGCTTGCATCCAGCGTGCGGGCACGGAAGCGCCCGCCAATCTGGCTGGAAATTGCGCGGATCTTGCTGAGCTCAGCATTGGTCAGGATCGGTTGGGCAACTTCGAGGCGGTTATGGGTGCCTTTGGCGTGGCCAAGCAGGTTCGGACGCGGTCCGATCATCGACACCAGCGACATCACCAGTTCTTCCCGCGTCGAATCGATCGGCGGGTTGGTGACCTGGGCGAAGTTCTGCTTGAAATAGTTATAGAGCAGCTTGGGCTTGCGGCTCAGCACCGCAATCGGGGTATCGACGCCCATCGAACCCAGGGGGTCGTCGCCAAATTCGGCCATCGGTTCCAGAAAGAAATTCATATCTTCCTGGGTGTAGCCAAACGCCTGCTGCAAATTGAGCCGTGCCGCCGGATCGTTGGGCGGGTTGATCGCAAGGCCGGCGGGCAGGTCGGGCAATTCTTCGAGCTTGACCTGCGTCGCTTTCAGCCAGTCTTCATAGGGGTGCTCGGCGGCAAGCTGTGCCTTGATCTCGTCGTCGGAGATGATCCGGCCCTGTTCAAGGTCGATCAGCAGCATCTTGCCGGGTTGCAGGCGCCATTTGCGCAGGATTTTTTCTTCCGGCACCGGCAGAACACCGGATTCCGACGCCAGGATCACGTGATCGTCATCGGTAATGACATAGCGCGCCGGGCGCAAACCATTGCGATCAAGCGTTGCACCGATCTGCCGCCCGTCGGTGAAAGCGATCGAGGCCGGGCCGTCCCACGGTTCCATCAATGCCGCGTGGTATTCGTAAAACGCGCGCCGTTCCGGGTTCATCAGCGGATTGCCGGCCCAGGCTTCCGGGATCAGCATCATCATCGCATGCGCCAAGCTGTAGCCGCCGGCAAGCAGGATTTCTAGCGCGTTATCCAAACATGCTGTGTCGGACTGGCCATGCGGGATCAGCGGCCACATCTTGTCGAGGTCGGGGCCGAGCAGATCGGATGACATCGCGCCACGGCGGGCAAACATCCAGTTCACGTTGCCGCGCACGGTGTTGATTTCGCCGTTATGGGCCATGAAGCGATACGGGTGCGCCAGCCGCCAGGACGGAAACGTGTTGGTCGAGAAACGTTGATGCACCAGCGCCAACGCTGATTCACATAACGGGTTTTGCAGATCGAGGTAGAAACTGCCGACTTGCGGCGCCAGCAAAAGGCCCTTGTAGACCAGCGTGCGGGTGGAAACCGACGGCATATACAGTTCGCTCAGGCCCGGCAGCCTGCTTTGCACGCTCAGATCGCGGACGTTGTTGAGCACCTGCTTCCTGATGACCAGAATTTTGCGCTCGAAGGCGTCCTGATCGGCGAGGTCGGGGTTGCGCACGATGATCGCCTGACGAATGTCGGGCATGGTTTCGATAACTTTGGTGCCGAGGCCGGTAAGGTCGGTCGGCACACTGCGCCAGCCAAGGAAGCTCTGCCCTTCAAGCACGACAATGCGTTCGACCAGTTCCATGGCGTAGTCGCAGGCTTGCTTGTCGCGCGGCAGGAAGCACATCGCGACGGCGTAGTGGCCGGGCGGCGGCAGATTGAGGTCCAATCCGCCGGCCCAATGGCGCAGCAATTTATCGGGGATCTGGATCAGGCAGCCAGCGCCGTCGCCCACCAGCGGATCGGCGCCGACAGCACCGCGATGGTCGAGATTGACCAAAATCTGCAACCCTCGGCCAATCAGTTCGTGCGATTTTCGGCCCTTGATGTTCGCCACAAAGCCCACGCCGCACGCATCGTGCTCGTAGGTCGGGTCATACAATCCCTGTGAAACAGGTGGGCCTTGATGCACGGGCAGGTCCATCGCAGTTGGTCTTCCTTGGTTTACGGCAGTACTGTTGTCTCGCACGGGCGCAGCTTCGGCTTCTGCCGCATTGCGGCAATTTATTCGCTATCACATGGCTCCGCCATGGTTAAGCCATTTTTCAGCAATTCGGCATCCCGCTGGGGGCGAGGCTAAGGTGGGGCGCCGCCTGTCGGCAGCTCAAGCTCCCCCATCAATGGTGAGGATGGTGCCGGTTGTGTAGCCCGACCGAACGCTGGCGAGGAACGCCACCGCCCAGCCGATTTCTTCCGACGTGCCCATGCGGCCGAACGGCATGCCGGCGGAAAGCTCGCGCCAGCGTTCGGCATCGCCCAGGGTTTCGGCCGCCCGATGGCGGGCCAGCATTTCCTGACGCCCGGTCGCGGTGGCACCGGGGTTGATGCCAACGACGCGGACGCCGTCCTTCTGGCTGGCATGGCCCATGGCACGGGTGAACGCCATGAGGGCCGCATTGCCGGTGGCGCCGGCGATATAATTGGGGGGAAATTTCTCCCCCGCTGCGCCGATGACATTGATGATGACGCCAGATTTCTGGGCGGCGAGCTGCGGGTAGATCTGCCGGCACAGCGAAATAAAGCCGAACACCTTCAAATCCCAGGCGCGGCGCCAGGTTTCGTTGTCGACGGCCAGCACGTCGCCGGGCGGAATGGCGCCAGCGTTGTTGACCAGGATGTCAATCGGCCCGGCCTCGGCCACCACGCGCAGGATTTCGGCTTCGTGCGATAAATCGGCGGCGATGGTGCGAACCTGGACCTGGCGGCGGGCGCGGACCGAGGCGGCGGCCTCGGCCAGCACAGCCGGATCGCGGGCGACGAGCACGACATCGCAGCCTTCTTCGGCGAGGATTTCCGCCGTTGCCCGGCCGATGCCTTTCGATCCCCCGGTGATGAGCGCGCGTTTGCCGGTGAGTTCCAGGTCCATGATCTTCCCCCAATGTCTGGCCTGCAACCAAGCACATCCCGCGCCCAACAAAAAGCAGTGCGGGCCAAAACCGATCGCGCTACGCTCCGGCGGGACAATCTCGGGAGCAAGCGGCATGGATTATCCGTACGATACAGGTGCCTATACCCGCAAAATCACCACCCAATCCCGCGACGCCCAGCGTTGGTTCGATCGCGGCCTCAACTGGTGTTACGGCTACCACCACGAAGAAGCGGTGCGATGTTTCGAAGCAGCCCTTGCCGCCGATCCGGCTTGCGCAATGGCGCATTGGGGCATCGCCTATGCCATTGGCCCGAATTACAATTACCCCTGGGTCCTGCAAGACCCGCGCACCAAGGCTGCCTCCCTCGCCCGCGCCCATGACGCGACGCTGGCTGCCATCGCACGGGCTGGCGCTGTCACCAGCCCAGAACGCGCGTTGATCGAGGCCTTGCCATCCCGCTATCCCCAACGCACGCCGATCGACGATCAGCGCCCGTGGGACATCGCCTTTGCCGACGCCATGCGCATCGCCCAGCGCGGCCATACCCGTGACCTCGACATCCGCGCGGTCTTTGTCGAGGCCATTCTTAACATCACCCCGTGGAAAATGTGGAACCTCCGCACTGGGGAGCCTGCCGAGGGTGCCGGGACGATTGAAGCCCGCGATACTCTTGATGCCGGGTTTCGCATGGTGCCAGGTGCGATGAACCATCCCGGCCTGCTGCATCTGCATGTTCACCTGATGGAAATGTCGCCCCACCCGGAAGCTGCATTCCGCACCGCGGACCGCCTGCGCGAGATCAGCGGCGACATGGGCCATCTGGTCCACATGCCCACCCATATCGATATCCAATGCGGCCAATACCGCGATGCGATGTTCTGGAACCAGCAAGCCATCATCGCCGATCGCAAATTCTACGACCGCGCCGGGCCGCTCAATTTCTACTCAGGCTACCGCATCCATAATTACCATTTTGCCGCCTATGGCGCGATGTTTCTCGGCCAGTTCGCCCCGGCCTTCGCCGCCATTGACGAAATGATCCGCACCACCCCCGAAGACCTGCTGCGCATTCCATCCCCGCCAATGGCTGATTTCTTTGAGGGCTTCATCGCGCTGCGCCAACACGTTCTGGTCCGCTTCGGCAAGTGGAACGACATCATCGACCAGCCTTTGCCCAAGGACCAAGACCTTTATTGCACCACCACCGCCATGATGCATTACGCCCGTGGTGTCGCCTATGCCGCGATGGGCAATGTCGCGGCGGCCGAAGCTGAACAAACCCTGTTCCGTGCCGCGGTCCCTCGGGTGCCGAAAACCCGCTTCTTGCATAATGTCTGCTGCCTGGATCTGCTCGCCATCGCCGAAGATATGCTGGAGGGCGAAATTGCCTATCGCCGTGGCGACTACGATGCTGCCTTCGCCCGCCTCCGCGCGGCCATCGCGCTGGAAGACGCCCTGCCGTATGACGAGCCATGGGGCTGGATGCAGCCGATACGCCACGCGCTTGGCGCGTTGTTGCTGGAACAGGGCCGCGCGGCCGAGGCTGAAACCGTTTACCGCGAAGACCTCGGCCTGGCAGGGACTCTGCCGCGCGCGCAAATCCACGCCGATAATTTATGGGCTTTGCGCGGATTGCTGTCGTGCCTGGAACAGCGTGGCGAGACGGTCGAGGCACGGCTGATCCGCCAGCGCCTTGAGGTTGCGGCGGCGCGGGCGGATATCGATGTGTCGGTGTCGTGTTTCTGTGCGGTGGCGAAGGCGGCTTGAAGGAAGCGTGTTCTTTTTGTGAACAAAAAGAACCAAAAAAACTTCATCCATTGTTGCCGTTGGCGTGGGCCCACTCGCTATTTGATCGTCATTGCGAGCCCTTGCGAAGCAATCCATCGTAAATCACACTCCCAATCAGCGAAAATAGAAACTACCATCAAAAATAATTACGATATCGTAACAAATAGAACACGCCAACCCTCATCCGCCCTTCCCCCAATCCGGACCCGGCACCTCAAACCACGCACCCTTCGGCAATCGCGGCAGCGCCTTGCGCGGCCACACCGCCACAGGCGGCTTTTCTGGCTTGCGTTCAACCCGCTCCGCCACCACCGCCGGCACCAAAGCCCCCTCGATCGGCACGCCCAGCATCCGACACATCGGCCGCAACATCCGCCCAAGCCCAGGCATCTGCCCCAACAGCGCCTGCATCTCCGGCTCGGCCACTAAATGCTGCAACTGCGACGCGTAGCCCGCGGCCTCATACCCCAGCTCCCGCACCAGCCAGCCACGCCCGGACGGTAAGCGCACCGCATCCGACGGCGCCACGCGCTGCCTCGACGCCGCCTTGCGCGCCGCCCGCGCCTTGGCTGGCCGTGTCATCCCGCGCGCAAACCGCCGCACCGCCCGGTTCAACCGGCCCCACAAAAGCAGGGTAAACCCCATCAGATGCGGCATCCGCACAAACCGCCGCGCCACCAATCCCGCCAGGCCAGCCAGAATCACGCAGAAACGCTGCGCCAGTTCGGGCGCGGTGTCTGGCAGGCTGAAAGGGGAGGAGGACAGTGATGCATTCATGGCTGTTTTATTAACATACGCAAGCCCAGGATGCAAGTATTTCGTCACTCAAATTAACAAACGTGATAGTTCGGATTTGAGCGGGACCGCTACCAATCAAGCCCTGCAACACACCACCTAACCTGATATACGCCTAAGCACATAAACGCCTATCTGGAGGCCCCATGCCTGTTGCCACCACCACGCGCTGGACCGTATCGGTCTCCAAAGCAACCGATATCACGGTGCGGACCCATCTTGCCCAGCCGGGATAAAAAAGGGCGATCTATCGAAATTCATCGAAGATGCGGTGAAATGGCGCGTACTCGACCAGGCGATGGGCGAGGCGCGCGCCCAGTTCGCCGATCTGGCGCCTGATGCGCTGGTCGCCCTGATTGATGAAGCCGTCACCGTGACCCGGCAGGCCGGACCAATTGTGGAATGATGAACGCGGCCCCACCGACCATGTCGATATCTTAGCTCGCTTCGTCCTTGGTTCGTGGCTATAGTCCCTATAACTCGAGCGTCTTAGGAACACCGTGCTGCACCTCAATGATAATGCTAACCCGAGACTAGCCGATGCTACGTTGGACCAGGAGCGCCCGTTAACTAGGGCCAATGAGGCTATGCATCCTAGCACGATGTCTGAAGCAGCGTTTACATCGAGACGCCTGCGAAATGCGGCTTACTACTCGGACGACTCGACGTTGGTGCTCCACATGGACGTGCGGAATGCTCTCGAACTGCTCGCCGAGGCCGGGGTGAAGGCCAATTGTATCGTTACCTCTCCACCTTTTTATGGCCAGCGCGATTATGAGGTGGAGCGGCAAATTGGCTTGGAAGGGCACCCTTCTGAATTCATCTCCACCCTTGCTGATGTGTTCGATGCATCCAAAGCCGTGCTCGCTGACAACGGGAGCCTGTGGGTGAACATCGGGGATACCTATTGGAGCGGGAAGGGGGAGCATCGCAGTGGCGAAGCGAAACAATCCGCTCGACGCTTCGGCATTCGTCCCCAGGATAAGAAGGGTGATGGAAAGTGGTGCGTGCCGAAGCAATTGCTCCTGATCCCACATCGCCTTGCTATCGAAATGCAGGATCGAGAGTGGCTGGTTCGGAACGACAATGTTTGGGTAAAACCCAACCCCACACCGGATCAGGTTCGAGACAGGTGCTCGATGTCGCATGAATATGTGTTCCACTTCGTTAAGGAACGCTGGTACTACTTTGACAAGAACGCGGTCGGCCGGACATCCGATACCGGGTCCGTCCTGCCGCCGCTCGACACCTGGGAAATCCAAACAGTGCGTGGCCAGACCGGACGGCACAAGGCCCGGTTTTCTGAGGAGTTGGTTCGGATTCCGATACTCTCGACTACGCCTCCACGCGGGGTAGTTCTCGACCCATTCGCCGGAAGCGGGACCTCTCTCGTCTTTGCCCGAAAGCATGGATTTCGCGTAATCGGCATCGATGCAAAGAAAGAATATTGCGATTTGATGGTTGAGCAACTTAGAAAAATTAGCGAATATGTTGATCAAGAATAACTAAGGCATATTTGTGGTGGAGGCAACACATGTATCTGTCGGCTGAAGCCGTCCTCAATGCGATAAACATACTGCGAGCCAAAGTTCATACATTCATTGGAATAACCTTCGTTGCCTGCAAGCATTACGGCCTGAGTATTGGGTCGGAGGAGGATGTAAGCATGGACAGTCTCACCCGTGCTCACATGGATTTGCATCATCGCGTCGATCGTCGAAGTGCTTATTATTTTCAACCATTTCGGGGAGCGGCCCCATGGTGGGTCGTAGAAAAATATCCGTCCAGCGGCCTTCAAGCCATGAATACGCAGACCTTTAAGCCGGTATTCATGCACCCTCGTGCCACGCGTCAATGGGGGTTCAATTCCGCTTATCTAGATCAAATGGTAAACATTCTCCAGAAGAGAAATGTTGCCTCTCGTGTCCCTGCCGATGCACTCGCTGTTTGGCTGTTCAAGGACACCGACATTGGAAGCATTTCGCAATTTGAGGATTTAGTTCAATTTTTCTTCGCAGAGTATAAAATCTCCGAGGAGGAGAAGAATCGTATCTTTTCCGAACGGTCGATGGATGGCCAATTTTCCAATAGTGCCGCGTTTTCATCTGAGCCGCTGGAGATGACCTCCGTCATTCGGGCGCTGCCTGCGCCGCCCGATGCTCAAGCAGAAGGAGGGAGAACGATTACCTCACTGCGTTTGGCGAACGTTGGGCCGGCGCGCGAAATGAAGCTGGATTTTGGGCACCATTTGACAATTGTAACGGGGGATAACGGCCTGGGAAAGTCCTTCCTCCTTGACTTCGCATGGTGGGCAGCGACCGGACTTTGGGCAGATCGAGAGGCACTACCTCCAAACACCGACCCACAATTGATCCCGGAGGTGGAATATACTCTAAGTGGCACCTCCGGCCGACTTTCAACGTTCTTGGCAAGGTTTGACCACAGAAACTCCGCATGGAACCGTCCCCGCGGGGCAATGACGGTCGAAGCATTGGCAGTCTTTTCACGTGCCGATGGTTCGTTTGCCCTTGCAGATCCGGTACGTGGCAGGTTTAATCAAAGTGCTCTCGCAACCGGTAGCTTGAAAGCGGATGAGGTGTGGAACGGGCGAGCGGGTCTTATCGAAGGTCTCATCCGCGACTGGATTCGATGGCAGACCGCAACCGACAAGACGACGTTTGACCAATTTGCGTCGGTTCTGAAGCGACTGTCGCCAGAAGACCTTGGGACTCTTATTCCAGGAAAACCAGTTCGTTTACCCGGTGAACCGCGCGAAATTCCAACTATCCAGCATCGATATGCGACTGTACCCGTAACCCAAGCATCATCCGGTGTTCAGCGTGTATTGCTGCTGGCCTATCTCATCATCTGGTCTTGGCAGGAGCATGAGTTGGCGGCAAAACAGCTTGACCGAACGCCGCTCCGTAGAATGATGGTGGTCGTGGATGAGCTTGAAGCCCACCTTCATCCCAAATGGCAGCGCATCGTGCTTCCCGCGTTGATGAGTGTTGGCGATCTTCTTAGCAGCGACTTAGCACTTCAAGTGATTGCGGCTACGCACTCCCCAATGATCCTGGCTTCGCTGGAGGCGACGTTCGACCCGGCTCATGATGTTCTTTATCACCTCTATGGCGACGGCCCGACGGTAAAGCTGGAGGAAACACCTTTTGTTAAATACGGCGACGCCTCTGGTTGGCTCACGTCTCCGCTTTTTGGACTGCGACACGCCCGGTCACGAGAAGCGGAGTCCGCGATTGAGGCGGCGAAGCACTTGCAGCTTGGGCCGGACGTTAGCCGCGAAGAAGTGGCTGCTGTCTCGGAGCGACTAAAGCTGCATCTTGCCGGTGATGACAAGTTTTGGCCCAGGTGGCTGTACTTCGCCGAGCAGCATGGGGTTCAGATATGATTGGTGTCATTGCCAAACCAGAATATTCCAAATTTGATAACGACGTACGGCGGCCCGGGGCAGCCTTTCTAGCGACCTACCCTGCGCCGAACTCGGCGCAATTCAAGCAGAAAAATTATTGGACCAGGGCAGCGCGTGAACTTCATGCAACGTACTCTGGTTTTTGCGCTTACACTTCGATGTATTTGCCGGAGCAAGGTTCTGTAGATCATTTTCTGCCGAAGGCTAATTTTCCCAACCTCGCATACGAGTGGGGTAACTTTCGCTTGGCTGGCGGAAGGGTAAACAATTCCAAGGGTAACTTGACCGGTATTCTTGACCCTTTTTGTGTTCAGGATGACTGGTTTTTCCTCGATATTCCGGCTTGCCTTCTCAAACCCAATCCAACGCTCCCAAAGTCTCTCCGGAGCGAGATAGCCGCGACTATCAATTCCCTGCGCCTGAACCAAGACGACAAATACGTTGAAGACCGCTGCAACATTCTGATGGCATATGGGCAGGCGGACGTTTCAATCAACTTTCTTGAGCGTCGATATCCATTTTTGGCCAAGGAAGTAAAACGCCAAGAGCTTGATCAACCCGCGCTAAGGACGTTATTTAGGATTTGAACTATTATCCCTCCCTCACCCCAAAACCCGCGCCGCCACCCCCTGCTTTTCCAGCAACCCCACCGCCCGCCTGTCGAAAGAAACAAACACCTCCCCACCCAACCAACGCCCCTCAAACTCAACCAACCCGTCAGCGAAATCCCCACCCGCATCGAGCATCGCCAGCCCTGCCTCAACCGCCGCGCGATTAACCGCGACGTTTGCCGTGCCAATTAGCGCGCGCAACGCCACGCCAATATCTGCCAGCCCGATTTTATAAACTTGGCGCAGCACCCAAACGAACTCGCACAGGCAGGGCAGCGGGACGGCAATTAATTCGGCATCCCGCAGCAGCGCGGCGGCGGAAGCCGCTTGCGGCAGATCGTCGCGCAACGCCGCCCGGACCAGGATATTCGTATCGACGGTGACCTTCATTCCCTCCCGGCCCATCCGGCCGCGGCGGCGTCGGCGATCTCTTCCAAGGTGGCGATCTTCTGCGTTTTGCCGGCAAGCACGCCCAGAAACCCGTCAATCGTACCAGCCGGTTTCACCGCCCGCAGCGACACCCGGCCATCCGGCAGCTTATCGAGCGCAATCTTGTCACCGGGCTTGATCCCGAGATGGTGCAGCACGTCCTTGCGAAACGTAACCTGGCCCCGCGTAGTCATCGACAAAACGATCATGCTGGAGTCCTCAACAATCCATCTAATTTGATAATGCGTTTTCGCATTATTGTCAAGAAATCTCCCTCACCCCGCCATCGCACAAGCTGCCATCAATCCTCAAACCCGACATAGCGGACGAAGTGTTCGTTCGGCTCGCGGTCTGCCTTGACCGTGTTGGCCGCGAAGTCTTCGTTCGGGTAGCCCAGCGCGATGCAGGTCATGATGACTTCGCTGTCCGGGATATTTGCTTCTTCGCGCACGATTTCGGACCGCATGATGCCTTGGCCGTTCACCACGGTTCCCAAGCCGCGATCCCAGGCGGCGAGGCAGATGCCGTAGGACAGTGCGCCGAGATCGAAATGCACCACCGCGCCGGGGTCAAGGCTGCGGTCATAGGTCAGCACGATGGAGACCGGGGCATCGAACTGGCGAAAGCCGCGCATCACCCAATCCTGGCGCATCACCTTATCGGTGCGTTCGATGCCCATGGCGGCGAACAGCTTGACCGCAATTGCCACCTGGCGGCCGCGATGGACGCCTTCATATTCGCCATGCGTCATGATTTCGCGATTGGCCTTGGCGCCGCCGAGCATGGTGTCGGTATTGCGCTGACGCACCCGTTCGAGCGGCGCGCCGGTCAGCACGTGGACATGCCAGGGCTGGGTGTTCATCGACGAGGGCGCAGCTTTGGCGACGGCGAGAATATCCTCGATGACCGCACGCGCCACCGGGTCCGGCTTGTAGCCGCGGATGCTGCGTCGTGTTTGCGCCAGTGTCTCGAAATCCATGGAGTGTCCCGATCTTTTCGCGTGTTGATGCCGCCCGATGATACAAGCGCCGAAGTTCACGGCAACCAAGGATCAAAAAGTTTTTTTGGTTTGTGGCTCAGAACACCCTCACCCCGGCCCTCTCCCGGAGGGCGAGGGGGCAGCGCCTTCTCCCTCTCCCTCCGGGAGAGGGCCGGGGTGAGGGTGCTTAGGCCGTGAGACCGCAGACCAAGGAGGCATATGGGCAGTTACAAAAGAAGTAAAAAACTGCCAACTTTGCTGCGGAGCGCAATTCACAAAAAGAAAAGCTTGCCTGACCTAAAAGGAACCCATCCCCGATGACCGTCAACACCAAACGCGTGTTTTTCGTCCACTACGTCGCCGACCAGAGCTTCAACGACG